>JAIEEY010000176.1 GCA_029067205.1 Lachnospiraceae bacterium | reverse complement strand
GATTCAGCCGCGGGTGCTGGAGGGCGTTGTCTGTCCGCTGTGTGGAGGGGATATCGTACAGACGCCGTTTGGTTACGGCTGCGCCAACTACGATAAGCTTGACGAAAATAGTTGTAAGTTTTCCATCGGTAAAATGGCGGGGAAGGATCTTTCAGAAACGCAAATCAAAGAGTTGCTGACAAATGGAAAAACTGCAACAATACGTGGATTTAAGTCAAAGGCAGGCAAAAAATTTGACGCCCGCGTAACATTCAGCAAGGATGAAGAGGGCAGGATCACTGGCCTGAAATTCGACTTTGACGATATCGAGCAGCAAAAGCTCAAGGACGTAACCTGTCCGCTGTGCGGCGGCGGGATCGTCAAGACAATGTTCGGTTATGGCTGTTCAAACTATAACAAAGAAGATGTTGAACACAGCTGCCGTTTTGCGGTGAACAATAAAATTGCAGGATTAAAAATCAGTGACAGCATTGTAAAACAGCTGCTTACGCAAAAAAGGACTGATGTGATACAAGGTTTTCAGGCAAAAAGCGGCGCGAAGTTTGATGCGCCGTTAAAACTCACTGCAGATGGTCAGGTTGTATTTGATTTTCCCGACAGACCTGCCCCGGCAGAAACAAAACTTGCATGTCCAAGGTGCAATGCGCATAAACTGAAAAAAAGCCAGTGGTATTACGAGTGTGAATGCGGTTTCAAGATCGGGCATACCGTAGCGCAGGTTCCCATTTCGGAAGAACAGATGCAGGAGCTTTTTACGACAGGAAAGACTGCTGAAAAAGTGTCTGGATTTGTGTCAAAAGCGGGGAAGCCGTTTGATGCGTATTTGAAATATGTGGATGAAAAGATACAGTTTGATTTCAATAATCAATCAGGAACGGCATCTGAGAACAACGCGTCGCCAGCCTCGCGGCCTTGGTTGAGCGCAGAATCCGAGTCAGACGAGTACTGGGGATCACTGATGGCAGGCGCATCGGAGATGGAGGCAGCCGAAGAAATGACCATGTCAGAAACAGATGGTCTGCCTTGGAGTTAAGTATATCATACATTCTTTTTCAGAATTGTGTTTCTGGTCAAAATGGATTATAATTGTAATATGAAACGGAAAGTGACGGAGGCAGATTATGAAGGTTTTAAAAAGAATCGGGTTAGTGATTTTATCTTTACCAATTTTCTTAATCGTATTTTTTATTTTATATGAAATCTTTGGTATGTGCGTGAATCATATGACAACCAGACACCAGACAGATCAGTTACAGGCAAATTTGGAAAAAGAAATTTCTGATTTTAAGATTGTAGAAGTATATTCTGAAACGGGAAATACATCGGGAACAGGGAATCATGTTGATTGTTTATCCGCTATTACTTTTTCAACGGAAATGCAGGATATGGAAATAAAAAACAGTATGTCTAAGTATTATCACTTTGATGAATGGGATTGCTTTGTGACAAAAACAGAGGATGGGAATTACTTATTTTATTTAAATACGTCAGCTCCATTTAGAGATAATATTGAGGGACATTAGGAATGACAGTAAAACTTCAGAAAGGAAAAGATCTTATATGCCCAAATTACGAATGACGCTTCCGAAAGGATTTACTGAATTTTGCTATGATCATATGTTCGACTGGTCGGCAGAGAGCATTGAAGAATGTAAGCAAATGCTGCTTCCATGCGATCCGAATGCTCGGGAGCGCAGCTATTATAAGGAGACTGCATTACATAAAGATATCCCTTTGGAGGTTGTCGAATGGCTTGTGGAACGGGGAGCGGATGTAAATCTCGCAAATACCTATGGAACGCCTCTTTTTAAGCATGCAGGCTGGGGACATTATGATATATGTAAATTCCTTATAGAGCATGGAGCGGATGTAAATATTGCAGCACATGGAGAGCGTACTGCGCTGATCGAAGCAGTTTGGCGAGGAAGAACTGGTAATTATGATACTGTTTGCCTGCTCCTTGCGCATGGCGCAGATCCATGCCACCGCACTGCAAGCTGGGATGACAGCAGAACAGCATTGCGCTATGTGATGGGCGGCAGAGATACGTCATGGTACAAAGACAAGCCGGACATCGCGGAAGCATTGATCAATGCGCAAAGAGAGCAGGGCGGTATTCTGGATGAGGAGTGGACGAAAATACAGGAAAATGTCGCTGGGATGGGACATGAATTTGAACGTTGTAAAAATGATTGGAGCGATGAGTACCGCAGGGAGATTGAGGCGATTATGAATCGGTTTTATGCCATTTTTGACGTGCCCCCTGCAAAGCCTGTTTTAAAGCATGATGGAAAGTCTTTGATCGCAGTTGACGAAACTCTCTCTGTCATGGAACAGCATAGTGCGCTTTGGGAACTTCTTGTGCCGGATAGTGGCAAGTGCGCAACCATGCAGGGAGAGGTGATTCGCATTACCAGTCGTGTGGACGGCGAGGCTAACGGTAACGGTGGAGCAAACTGGGATGCAGAGTATCGAAAGATGCTCAAAGCATTGACACAGTATTTTATACAGGGGAATGCTTTGAGCGGGGATGAACTGGAGGAAGTACAGAATGCTATCATAGAAATTAACCGTTTCAAAGCAGCTCCAGGGTATCTGGGGTGCCAAAAGTACATTGATCGTTTGATAGAACTTGCAGTGAAATGGGTTAAGCAGAATCCAGAGCCGATTATGCTTGACAGGGTTGCATATAAGCGATAATAGCAGGAAAGTACAGATTTACAATAAACTCCTTTTTTACAACGGGGAGTACACCATCTGTGTCACGGCCATGGCTGGATGCCGAGACAGCGTCAGACGAGCATCGGGAATCGCTTATGGCAGAAGCGGAAGCAGGGGATACACTATACAAGGGTAGGCTGATATTGGAAAAACTGTCTATAAATCGGATCGAAAGAATTGATCATGAAGGTATTTCGTATGTCAAAATCAGATAAGGAAAATATTCAGAAAAAGAATTATGGCAAAATAATTGGTTTTGGGCTGATAGGATGTGGGATGCTGACTGTGTTCATTATATGTATTATTGTACACAAAACAACCTCAGCAACAATAAATACTACGGATTTGGAAACAGATGTATCACTAGTAACAAATAATGCTGCGTATTGGTCTTTGACAGAAGAGACAGCGATATCTGATGAAACGGTAATTCAGGAAAATACAGAACAGGAACTGGCAGGCAGTTTTACGGTAACCTATCAGGGGCAGAAATCGGATCATGTGTTTGAATTGCGCTATTGTGACCAGATTTATAATGCAAATGGGATTCAGGTCTATGCAAAATATCTTGACTGGGTGCTGCTTCCAGAATCTTTTCCTTACAATCAATATGTGCTTTATATACAGACACCGCAGGAACAGGTGCAGCTATATCCAGTCAAGGATTTTCTGGTGCATGCAGAGCAAGGAACACTCTATACCAAGATTGCAGGCAATGATGGCTTTGAAAGTGTACAATGCATTTCCCTGATGGAAAAAAGCGATCACATACTGGATTCTCAAAGAGAAATTCTCAATGCTGAACAGGCAGAAAAAATGCTCCGTGATACATATGGTAGAAAGAGTGAAAATGTATTTGCTGAAGTACAGATGGATTTTTCCAATGTAACCGTGGAACTGACTGGAACAGAGAGTGCAGGAATCCTTTACGGCGAAACAGGCGGCGTCAAAACGGCGACTGGGCAAAGGTATTATGTGGATTGGGAAATTGATACATCTGACAACAGGCAGAGAGTAACACCATGTAGTCTAAAGCAATATGATCCAATTAATGATTGCGAAATATTTGCAGACAGCAGCAGGATTTTTGATCAGATCGAACAGGGGGATTGGTCCTGTGTGAAACCCATAGATGGGATGGAATATCTATGGGAATACCGTGAAAGTGAATGGCTCCGCGCGGATGTCAATGGGGATGGACTGCCAGAATTGATCAATGGATTTGTCATAGCTGAAATGCCAGAATATGAAAACAGTAAAAAAATAAGCATTTCCTGTATTTTTGCTTACCAGAATAAAGTGGCAGAGCTTGTTTATGCAGATGTCAATGATGGTATGGAATTTCTTTTTATCGCAGGAAACGGAAATCTTGTCTATGAATGGAGTGTATCTGGCGGACCTGGTACAGATATAGCAAGGTTATGCCAGTTTGATCTAAAATGGAACCGGGAGTATCTGGACACGCTGGTCAGATATGATTTCCCCGAGGAAGACGAATCTATGTCCGAATATTATCAGAAAAATTATCCAGATACTTACGGCGTTGGTGGAGAAGGTGTTTATTATCTGCGGGAGCGCCGTAAAACGGAGAAAGAGTTGGAGGACAATGAAGACGGAAAGTATACAGTCAGAGAGTATCTTACCAGGAATCAGTTCCTGGATGCTTATAAGAAGATGACAGGATGGGATTTTTAAACAGAAAATGGAGGAACAGGAATATGGAACAATTACAAATTAAAAATCTTTATAACTTAACGGAGACGATCGCAGCTCCTCTTTTTGAAGGTGCAGTCTATCCATGGGAACTGCTGCCAAAAATCGGCGCATATATCGTGGAGCTTGGAAAATCCCTTTCAGATGACAAGTACGAAAAGCACGGGGAGAATATCTGGATCGCAAAATCAGCAAAAGTAGCGCCGACAGCGTGTATCAATGGGCCTTGCATTATTGACGAGGAGGCAGAAGTGCGTCATTGTGCATTTATCCGTGGAAATGCCATTATCGGAAAGGGCGCTGTAGTCGGAAACTCCACAGAGCTTAAGAACGTCATTCTTTTTAACAAAGTGCAGGTTCCGCACTACAACTATGTAGGTGACAGTATTCTTGGCTACAAGTCCCATATGGGCGCGGGCTCCATCACCTCCAATGTCAAGAGCGACAAGACGCTCGTGGTTGTCAAATCCCCCTATGGAAATATTGAGACAGGGCTCAAGAAAATGGGTGCAATGCTTGGCGACAACGTGGAAGTCGGCTGCAACAGCGTGCTCAATCCGGGAACTGTGATCGGCCGCAATTCCAATATTTACCCGACTTCTATGGTAAGAGGGTACGTTGAAGCCAACAGTATTTACAAAAAACAGGGCGAGATTGCAGCGAAAGCCGAAACAGGGCAGTAATTTCATTCATAAAAAACAGATGAAAAAATAAGGAACAGATATGGAAATGGTGGATTTGCCGTACTGTAACCCATTTTTTGATAAAAATTTGACAAATTTTCCAAATTTTAATTGCTATTTTTCTAAATATGTGCGAAAATATCAATGTGTGAGTAACATATCAAAGTCAGTTTTCACAGAATATAGAAAACGTTTGATAAGTTATTAAATGTGAGACATCTGTCACACATTAAAAATATAAGTTAAGTAATCGAAAGGAGTTTTCACATGATTTATTCAAAGGAAATTGAAGAAATGTGTGTAGTAGCACGCGACGGTAATCATGGTTGTGCACCGATCCCAGAAGAAGCAAAATGGGTAAAGGCTAAGGAAGTGAAAGACATTTCCGGCTTTACACATGGTATAGGCTGGTGTGCACCGCAGCAGGGTGCCTGCAAGTTATCCTTGAACGTAAAAGAGGGTATCATTCAGGAAGCACTGGTTGAGACAATCGGATGCTCTGGTATGACACACTCTGCAGCTATGGCAGCAGAGCTGCTTCCGGGCAGAACTGTTATGGAAGCATTGAACACGGACCTCGTGTGTGACGCAATCAACACAGCGATGAGAGAACTGTTCTTACAGATCGTATACGGACGTTCTCAGTCTGCTTTCTCAGAGGAAGGCCTTCCTGTAGGCGCTGGTCTTGAGGACTTAGGAAAGGGCTTGAGAAGCCAGGTTGGTACAATGTATGGTACATTAAAGAAAGGACCTCGTTATCTTGAGATGGCAGAGGGCTATGTCACAGGTATCGCACTGGATGCTGATGACAAGATCATCGGTTACAAGTTCGTAAGCCTTGGCAAGATGACTGACTTTATTAAGAAGGGTGATGACCCGAATACAGCATGGGAGAAGGCTTCAGGCCAGTATGGACGTGTGCAGGATGCTGTTAAGATTATTGATCCTAGAACAGATAAGGAGGTAAAATAATTATGGCATTATTCGAATCCTATGAAAGAAGAATAGATAAGATTACCGAGGTATTAAAGAACTACGGTATTAATTCCATTGAAGAAGCAGAGAAGATCACAAAGGACGCAGGTCTTGACGTATATGATCAGGTTAAGAAGATTCAGCCAATCTGCTTCGAGAATGCTTGCTGGGCATACACAGTAGGTGCAGCAATCGCGATCAAGAAGGGCTGCAAGAAGGCTGCAGATGCAGCAGCAGCAATCGGTGAGGGACTTCAGGCATTCTGTATTCCCGGTTCCGTTGCAGACAACCGCAAGGTAGGTCTTGGACATGGTAACTTAGGAAAGATGCTTTTGGAAGAAGAGACAGAGTGCTTCTGCTTCCTTGCAGGACATGAGTCCTTTGCGGCAGCAGAGGGCGCAATCGGTATCGCTGAGAAGGCAAACAGAGTTCGCCAGAAACCGCTGAGAGTTATTCTGAACGGTCTTGGAAAAGACGCAGCAGAGATTATCGCCCGTATCAATGGATTTACATTTGTTGAGACAGAGTACGATCCCTATACAAACACTGTAAAGGAAGTATTCAGAAAGTCTTACTCTGATCCGGAAGGTCCTCGCGGCAAGGTTAACTGCTATGGTGCAAACGACGTTTGTGAAGGCGTTGCAATTATGTGGAAAGAGAATGTTGACGTTTCCATCACGGGTAACTCAACCAATCCTACAAGATTCCAGCATCCGGTTGCAGGTACATACAAGAAGGAGAGAAACGAAGCCGGCAAGAAGTACTTCTCAGTAGCTTCCGGCGGTGGTACAGGCCGTACACTCCATCCTGACAACATGGCAGCAGGTCCGGCTTCCTATGGTATGACAGATACTTTAGGACGTATGCACTCTGATGCACAGTTCGCAGGTTCTTCTTCCGTTCCCGCTCACGTAGAGATGATGGGACTCATCGGCATGGGCAACAACCCGATGGTTGGCGCTACCGTCGCAGTTGCAGTTTCCATCGAGGAAGCAGCGAAGGAAAACCGTTTCTAGGAAACGTTGGTAAGTTCTAAGAAATCCAGTAAAATCAAGGGCTATCGTTGATATAGGTTGTCAGCGATAGCCTTAAATTTTGCCACGTAGCACACAAGTAGCACACATGAGGTAGCACACAAATTTCAAATGAATGTTCATGGACTTTAAGGCGTTGCATATTTGCATTTTCTGAAAAAGGAAATAGCCGTTACAGAAATAGCAGCGTGGTGAATCGGTCTTCCGAAAGGCAATCTACTAACAAGAACATACATTTTGTTCACCAAAGTGGAAAGGGTAACCAAAAATTTTAGGGTTTCCATACGGACATATTCTTGTAACGGTCATTTTTGAATGAAAGAACCGGTTTACCCAAAAGTAGGAGAGTAGCGGCTCCGTTGGATGAGTAAAGGGCATCTGCAGATTACAGACACCCTTTGATTTTATACGATTAGAATATTGCGCCAGACAGCAAGGAATAATTTTGTAAGTGCTCCATTACTATCTTTTGGACATGCTCGATGATTTTATTATCATCATAATTAAAGTTGCGTCTGTCCAGTGCGTCTGTTCCTAACAGGTCTAAAGCAATTTCATGTGCTATGTCCTCTCTGGTCATACAGCACTGCCTTTCACAAGCTTACTGTCGTCAAACCACTTAACCGTTCCGCCGCCGAAATGTGCTTTGGGCTGTACGATATAGTCGCCCGAAACGTACCTTATCTTGCCTTCCCTTATCGTTACTATGCTTTCAAACCGTGAATTGAAGTTCTTTCCCTCTTTTGTACCCATAACCTATACCGCCTTTCCTGTGATGCGATCAACGATGATAACCGCAAATGCTACAATAAAGGCAGTTCTCCATAGCCTTGTTTTTCCGGCTTCTCTCCTTAAAATGTCCATTGCCAATGTTCTGTTTTTTCGCATAATAAAAATACCTCCGTTTGAATTTTTAGGTTGCCAAACAGAAGTATGCAGTGCTATAATACTTGCATACCTAAGTTGGCTTTGTCCAATTTAGTTCTTGAGTAATCGTTTCTGCTCGCCAAAGTGTGACGATTACTCTTTTTCTTTTAATTCCCAGTAAATCTTCCTGATCCCTTCTCGAATAACATCTGCCTTCGATTTTCCTGTATGCTCTACGCAATACTCAAGATACATTAAATCTTCTTCCGACATTCTTATTCTTGTTTGGAAAACTTTTGGGTTATCAGTTCGTTTCCCGGTCTTTTCGTTTCCCAATAACTTGCCTCCCTTCTTTTGGTTGCACGCATTATTTTGTAGTATGTGTAACCGAAAGTCAACACCTAAACATAATATATTAAAAAAAGAATAAAAACACTTTCTGACAGCATATTTTCGATTTTAAGGAGTTTTATGTTATCAACCTATTTTCCATCATCAAAATGGCTTTTGTTTTAATTTGAGGCAAATATGAGCGTTAGAGGGCAATTATAGAATTGAGGATAGAATCAGACAAGAATGTAGATATTTCCAATTTTCTTTTCATTGACATCTGGAAATACTGCAAATATAATAAAATTATAAAACTAATACAAAAAAGCGTACATTTTGAGAAAAAGGGAGCGTAAATTATGTTAGCGGTAAAATCTGTAAATGTAAGGGATAATTTTAAAGAATGGTGTGACAGGATTAGTATGGGTGAGACAATGGTTGTTTCAAGACCACATAATGAAAATATTTATATGATTAATGAGAAAGAATACAATGAGCTGATGAAGGCGAAAAGAAATGCCGAATATCTTGCCATGATTGACGAAAGCCGTGCACAGCTTGAACGAGGAGAAACGATATCATTCAGCATGGAAGAACTGCGGGCAATGGAGTCTGATGACTGGCAGCCCACACAAAAGGTCTTAGACTTTGAACGCAAACATGGAATCAAAAGATAAGGAGCGACGAACAATGAATGATTTCACGTTTGCGGAAAAAGGTTGGGAACATTATCTGTATTGGCAGAAACAAGACCGCAAGACGCTAAAGAAAATTAATAGTCTGATAGATGACATAAAACGGAACGGTGTGATGCAAGGAACCAGCCAGAACCGTTAAAACATCGTTCAGGCTTTTCAAGGCGAATTGATGACGCGAACCGTCTTGTATATGACATAGATGAATTGCAGAATATCAAAATCATATCATGTAAAGGACATTATGAGGATTGAGCAGAAGAGCGGATAAAAAATCTTACGTCCTGCTGCCAGATATGTTATATTAAAGATATTAAAAGGGAAACCATAGAAGCGGCTACCCTCAAAAAGTTTTCGACTAAACTTTAACGCTTAGCCGTCACTATTGGTAGTAGTGGCGGCTATTTTCTTCCCTTGAAAATTGTATAACATAAATTTGCAAGGACTTATTTGTCATTATAATGGTCTTTGCACGAAAGAATAATTGTATTGTTTCCTACAACTTTATATACAATACGATTCTTTTCGTCAATATGCCTGCTCCACCATCCAGATAAATTACCAGATAATGATTCCGGGTGTCCTGTGCCATCAAATGGGCTTCTTTGAATATCCTTAATAAGGTTGTTTATTTTTCTTAATGTCTTTTTATCCTGCCCCTGCCAATTAAGATATTCCTGCCATGCTTCATCTTCCCATAGTATACCCATGTGTCATACCTCGATCAAGTCATGTTCTTTTGGAATGGATTTTCCAGATTCGATATTCGCGGCACGTTCTTTTAATACATTCATATTACTTTCACTGTAAAAAGGATCCGCAGCCACTTCAAAGGGAATACGCCTCTCATTTCCGACTTTGACAGCAAAAATATTGAAAGCTGTACTAAGCGATAATCCCATTTCTTTACAGGCAGATTCCATTTTGCGTTTCACATCTTCATCAATTCTAAAATTAACCATCGTCTGAGCCAAAATTATCACTCCTTTCTTTATCTTATAATAACACATTCAATACACAATGTAAAGCATATTCTTTATATGTTAAATAGTGATTTTCTCCATTTCAGTTTTTAACTGGTCTATGGTTCGGTGAGTGTATACTTTTTCTGTTATATCCTCTATGGCATGTCCAAGAATCAGTTTTAAGACATATTCATCCACATTACAGGATTTTGCTTTAGTTGCGAAAGTGTGGCGTGTCTCATGTGGGCTGTGATGCATTTTAAGCCTATCCATAATTTTTTTAAAACGGTTGCGATACTTGTCATAAGTCATATGAGTACCCTGTTGACCGTTCATATCGTTAAACACATAATCAGACTGCAGAGTAGTGGCTTCTTGTAAACGGCTTTCTATTAACGGTCTTATTAATGAGTGGATAGGGACAAATTCTATTCTTGCCAGCAGCAGTTTTTAAACCGCCTTTCATTGTTCCGGCTTCAAGGTCTATATCAGCGGCTTTAAGTATGGCTAGTTCCTGCGGACGCCATCCACTGTAAATTTCTATCAACACCATATCAACAAATGGTACAGTGCCTTTACTTTCCCACAGAAGATGAATTTCGTCGACTGTGAACGGAACTTTATCTGATTTATTATCTCTTTTGACAGGATTGCCATTTGCAAACATAACAGCAGCATAATCTTTCCCGACAATATCATGTGTTAGTGCATATTTGAACAGCATATTGAATAAGGATTTGATTCTAAGTTTAGTAGCATCGCCGACATCTGCATTTAACATGGTCCCCTCTAAGTGAGATACTTTTATATCTTTCATGCGCATATCATAAACTTATACTTCGCACACTGAAAAATGGCAGATTGTCAGAAATTAAACTGCTTCTGGCATCTGAAAACGATTTTTCCAGTTTTCAGGTAGCTTGCTGATAAAAAGGCAATCGCCCTGTCCGGGGTAAAAAACTGTACAGTTATAGCAGACAAGGGGTTTTACTCAAAAAAGAATATATCATTC
>JAIEEY010000175.1 GCA_029067205.1 Lachnospiraceae bacterium | reverse complement strand
CTCACTCAAAAATTGTAACTTGAATGTAAAGGCTTACAATGGTAAAGTTTAAAGCAGACAGGGGAATGCATAAATGCATAACTCCTGTTGAAGTTTTAACTGTATTATGAAAAATAAATAGGGAGGAAGTAAGCAATGAAAAAGAAAGCATTATCTTTACTTTTAGCATCCACTATGGTAGTTTCTTTAGCTGCATGTGGTGGAGGTTCAGGTGACTCTTCTAGTTCTTCTAGCAGTACGTCATCAAACAGCAACACAACGGATTCGTCATCTACTGGTACAGGAGCATCAGCCGATAGTTCAGGTGATGCTGCAGCATCTGGTGAGAAAGCGGATTACCATGAGGTACTGAAAGATGGTCTTAATATCGTAGTAAACGGTACACTGACTGCTACTGTTGATGCCGGTCAGGCAGAGTTTAAGGAGCAGTGGGAGGCTGCGGTAGGTATTCCACTAACCATTCAGCAGCTTGACCATTCAGGTTATACAGATGGTGTAGGTCGTCTTTTCGCAAGCCAGGATTATCCTGACGCAATGATCATGGGTGCAGAAATGTTTAAGCAGTATGCGCCGACAGGTCTTCTGTGGGATATGAGCAGTGCTTATGACAATGCTGCGTTCCAGGCAAGAATGACACTGCCGAATATTAACGCATCAATGAAAGACAGCGCAGGACACTTGTATGGATTTGCTCCTACATACGGCAACGGCTGTGTTACATATGTAAAGAAGGCTTGGCTTGATGCAGTTGGTATCAATATTGATGATGTTAAGACATATGATGACTATTACAATATGCTGAAAGCATTCCATGACGAAGATCCTGACGGAAATGGCAAAACAGGCGATACATATGGTGTAATAGCGGCAGGATTTGTTGGAAACGAGGCTCCTTATGTGAACTATCTGCCTGAGTTCTGGCAGGGCGCTTACCCTTCTTTATATCAGAATGCAGATGGGGTATGGGTTGACGGTTTCCAGGAGGATGCGACAAAAGAGGCGCTTTTAAGATTGCAGAAAGCATATCAGGATGGCTGCATTGACCCTGAGTCCCTGACAGCTTCAACAAAGGTTGCACGTGAGAAATGGTTCTCAAATGACCAGACAGGTTCATCAGGCGTATTCACGTATTGGGCTGGAAAATGGTACCAGAACCTTACAGACAGCTTCATCAAGAATGAGGTGGATGCAGAGCTGGTACAGCTTGCACCAATTAAGGAGATTACTGACAGTGTTGGAGGTTATATCAACAGAGAAGCTCCGGTATGGGTTATCATTGATGACGGTGATGGAGACAACACTCGTGAGCAGGCAATCTTCGATGCATTACTTGAGACGATGATGGACGGTGATACAGTACAGATGCTGTGGACATATGGTGCAGAAGATGTTCATTGGTCAACAAAGGCTGAGGAGTACACGATCAATGCCGGTACAGAGAACGAGAAAGCTTATTCTTATGCAGATGGTGAGTTCCACTTAAAGCTGTCTCCAAACGATCCTAACAAGGTATGGACCAGTAACCATCTCGATCCTGCATTGGTTGTATGCGAACTGTCAAATCCTGATTATGTTGCACAGACAGAGTTGATGGCAGCAGGTAATAAGTTCTTTACAGAGAACTGTGTAGATGCCCCTGTATCCCCTGTATCTGAGACATTTACAAATGAGACAGGTACAATCTATGACGCAAAGCTTGCATGTATTACAGAAGTTGTAACAAAGGGCGGCGATGTGGATGCAGCTATGGATACATATGTTAAGACAGTTGGTTCTATCATTGACCAGTGTCTGGCTGAACTGAACAATCAGTAATTAAATGAATAATAATTGTCCTGTTCCGAATGGGGCAGGACAATTATGAACTGTCCAAAGTGCGCTTTGGGACAGTTCATTAGTCTAAGGACTTTGTTAAATATCACACAAAGTCCGGCAGCAGAGGTGGCCGTTCTATCCGGCTGCGAAAAGTGGTATGAAAATAAAGAAAGGAAGAGAACGGTATGGGTAAGAAAAAAGTCGTAACCTCCAACGGTGTAGAAGTTCATGAGAAACCGCTCGGACTCCGCATATGGAATAACAGGGGATATTATATTATGTTTCTCCCTGTTCTGATATTTTTGGTTATTATGCATTATTGGCCGATGCTTGGTGTACGCTATGCATTTTATGACTATAAGCCTGTAGGTCAGCCGAGCTGGACTGGTCTGTCTCATTTTCAGAAGATGTTTGGTACGCCGGCATTCTGGACAGCATTTAAGAATACGCTGGTGATCAGCGTTGTCAATTTGATTATAACGAATGTCGCAGCAGTTGTGGTATCCATTTTCCTGAACGAAATGAAAAACCTGCTTGCAAAGAAGTCATTGCAGACATTGATCTATCTGCCGCACTTTATGTCATGGGCAGTTGTGGCATCCATCTTCAGCTTATTCCTCTCACCTTCCTCCACAGGTCTGGTGAACGGAATGCTTTTTAAGGGCGATACTTCGAAGTACATATATTTCCTTGCAAGTACGAAATGGTGGAGACCGATTTACTGGCTGATCCAAGTCTGGAAGGAAACCGGTTGGGGAACAATTATTTACCTTGCAACACTGTCAGGTATTAATCCGGAGCTGTATGAGGCGGCTGATATTGATGGAGCAACCCGTATGCAGAAGATTCGTTTTGTCACACTGCCGGCATTGGCAAATACTATTATCACAGTGCTGATCCTGAACCTTGCAAAGGTTATGAACGTATTTGACTCTGTATTCGTACTTTACAACAATGCGGTTTACGATGTAGCGGATGTTATCTCGACTTACATCTACCGCCAGACATTTGCGATTGCGCTGCCGAACTATGGTTATTCTACAGCAGTTGGTCTCTTTAAGGGATTGGTAGGATGCGTGCTTGTGCTGACATGTAACAAGATAAGCAAAAAGGTTCGCGGACGTGGCATTGTATAGGAGGGTGTGGATATGGCAAAGGAAAAAGAAATATCGGGGCGCAAAGAAAAGCTCCATGTATTTGATGTCGTGAATTATATTGTATTTATCATTCTCGGTCTGGTTATCATTGTACCAATCTGGAAGGTTCTCGTGGACTCGCTAAACAAGGTTGGTGTGTACCAGTTCCAGCTCTGGCCCAGCCAGTTTACACTTGATGGCTACAAGACGATTATCGAGACCCAGGCGCTGTATCGGCCATTTGTCAATTCTGTCGTCACGACAATATTGGGAACACTGTTAGGTCTTGTATTATCGACGCTCGGTGGTTATGTACTTGTACAGTTTGAGATGCCTGGACGCAGTATTTTTGCATATATGCTGCTGTTTACCATGATTTTCTCGGGCGGCATGATTCCAGAGTATTTGGTTATGAGAAGACTCGGTCTGGTAAATAATATGTGGATTCTTGTTGTAAAACATGGTATGAATGTTTACAACCTGGTATTGATGAGAAACTTCTTTGAAGGTATTCCGGAGTCTCTGTATGAGGCAGCAAAGTTAGATGGCTGTTCTCCGATGGGAATTTTCTTCAAGATCGTGCTTCCGTTGTCAAAGGCAGCGCTTGCTTCCATTGGTTTGATGTTTGCTGTAACTGTTTGGAACGATTACTCAACAGTTAAGATTTATATTACAGATCCGAACCAGATCAATTTCCAATACAAATTGAGAAACATGGTTATGGACGGCGATACGCCGACAACATCTTATGCGGTGTCGCAGAATACGCTGTTCAATGCAGGTATTATCTCTGCAATTCTTCCTTTCATGGTATTGTACCCATTCCTGCAGAAGTATTTCGTAACAGGTGTTAATATCGGAGCGGTTAAAGAGTAATTTATCTGTTTATAGAAAAAGGGAAACTTCGGTTTCCCTTTTTTGGAAAAGAAAATGGGAGGGGATATATTATGGGAAGTAATGTAACTAGAATTTTTTGGGCGGCGGATTCAACTGTGCAGACAAATGACATCACAACGTATCCTCAGACAGGCATTGGACAGGTGTTTTCTCTGTATACCAGAGATGGCGTGACGATTTCTAATCATGCGAAAAATGGAAGAAGCACGAAAAGCTTTATGGACGAAGGGCGGCTTGCCGTGATTGATGAACAGATTGGCGAGGGGGATTTCTTATTCATACAGTTTGGGCATAATGATGAAAAAAGTGAAGATCCTACACGTTATACAGAGCCGTTTACTACTTTTATGGAGAATCTAGAGACCTATATCAATGTAGCGAAAAAACACAATGCCAATCCGGTACTGATCACACCCTTGGAGCGTCGGTGCTTTGTGGATGCGAAGCATCTGGGTATGGGTGCCCATTCTGACTATGTGGCGGCGATGAAGCAGACGTCGGAGAGGAACCAGGTTCCGCTCGTGGATCTATACAGCATGAGCCGCAGTGAGCTGAAAAAGGCCGGAGAGCCAGACAGCCGCAAGTGGTATATGTATTTTGACGAGAAGCTTTACAAGAATTATCCAGAAGGGAAAAAGGATAACACACACCTTCGGTATGAAGGAGCAGTATTCTATGCGGGATTGATTGCAAAGGGGCTGCGTGAGCTTGGTGGGATATACAATGACCTGCTGTTGGACGAGACAAAGGTAAATGAGTAAATGAATATAAAAAGCCGATGCATTGCATCGGCTTTTTATATTCATTGGTTATATTTATGGAAGCTGGAACTTGCCGATCAGGGAATCCATTGTGATTGCCTGTGCTGACAGTTCCTGGCTTGTTGCGGAAGATTCCTCTGCTGTAGCGGAGTTGGACTGGACAACCTCGGAAATCTGGTTGATGCCTAGTTCAGCCTGCCTCATAGCCTCAGCCTGGTCATTTGCCATCTCACTGATGGATTTTGATGACTGTGCAATTAATTCGATACCTTCCACTACGCGGTCAATTGAGGCATTGACAATATCTACGGTCTTGCTTCCGTCGGCAATCGCGTTCAGTGAAGTTTCGATCAAGGTTCTGGTCTCAGCAGCAGAGTGTGCACTTTGTTCTGCAAGCTGGCGGATCTGGTCTGCAACGACTGAGAATCCTCTACCGGCTTCGCCGGCTCTTGCTGCCTCGATTGAGGCATTTAAGGAAAGAAGGTTTGTCTGTGAGGCGATGTCCTCAATTTCAGATATAATATTTCCAACTTGCTGTGAAGCGTCGTTGATTCTTGACATTGCTTCCATCATTGCATGCATTTCATTGCGGCTGCGTTCTGCCTCATCAGCGTATGTGCGAGCCTGATTATAAGAGTCACCTGCACTGTTGGCAGTAATGCGAATATCATCAGAAATCGTTGTTATGGTTGCCTGCATCTCCTCGACAGCGCCTGCCTGGTCAGTTGCACCTTCTGCCAGGCTCTGTGCAGCTTCAGACAAGTTGTTGGCACCGGCGGCTACCTGATTGGAGGCTTCGCTGACAGACTGCAGTGTCTCAACCAACTGCCTCTTCAACTGAATCATAGAGGCTAGGATGGATTGAAATTCGCCTACATATATTGATTTGTCCTGACTAGTGACAGTAAAGTTTGAATTCGCCATTTGATTCAGGATGTTAGCCAAATCACCGATGATAAACTGCAGGCTTGATGCCATAGAAGTTGTCACGCTAACCATCTCAGCAAGTTCGTCCTTCGTATCAACTGTCGGGAACGGAGATGAGAGATCGCCTTGTGCGAATGTGTCCAGACGGTTCTTGAGCTGGTCTAATGGTGCTGCAATACTGTTAGCAATGCCTCTGCCAAGAGAGATTGCAAAGATAATGGAAACAGTAATGATTACAATGATGACAACAACAAGAATGATGACAATAGCTGACAGAAGGTCTGACACCTCTTGTCCCTTGTCTACCTTGATTTCCATAATCTCCGTCAGATTATCATAAATCTCCGTGTACATGGGAGCAAGTTCATTCAGTGCTTTGTCCTGTGCAAGCTTACTCTGTTCCCCGTTTGTTGTGGCGCCCTGATTAATGATCTCTGCCTCAAACTCCCAGTAATCATCAAGCTTGTCTTTTATGGCTTTGTAAAGTGCCTTGTTTTCTGCTGAAACCATAGCAGATTCCAAATTGTTGAAATCCTGTGTGAATTGATTCTTGTAGTCCTCGTGGTTTGCAAGCAGTCTGTCGATTGCCGACTGGTCATCATAACCGATGATACCGCGCATCGCAGAGCGTGCATCAGCAAACTGTGTCATGGCTTTTCCGATGTCTCCTTGTGCAAAACCGTAATCGATCAATGTGGATGAATAAAGCTGTGAAGTGATAAACATTGTAATTAATACGATAGCAGATACTGCGGACAGTATGCATGCGATTACAATAAAAGCTCGAACGAGTCGGTCTCTGATTGGTAGATTGTTCAATTTTTTTAACATAGTACTTAGATCTCCTTACTCTTTGTAATACTTTTGAAACTACTAAAATAATGTAATACATTTAAAATATTAAAATGCATACACTGTTTTTGAGAAATCGCCAATATATCTGTTATTTCTTCTGTGCAGTTAGACTGTATAAACTGTTCAGTACGTTCACAGAAGCGAGTAAGAAGTCAAGTGGAATGAATACTTTGATTTACAGAACTCGTCTATGCGATGGGACGTTTGAGTTATTTATTATGTATTCTCATATGCCACCCTGCAAATACTTGGTAGGGTACTAAATAGTTCCAACTGTATGAATTTTATGCCCAGGACAAATAAGTAATATATTTGAGTTGATTATACACCTTTATATCTGTTTTGTCCAATCATTTATTGCACACAAATTGATTTCCGTTACTTTGGCCGCTGCTTGAATAGTAATCGATTTCTTACATGGTTTGTATAAATTAAAATTTGCAGCGGAGTACAAAGTTCTACACTGAACTGTAACATTCGTTTATTATATCACGAATGGATAGGTAGAAACATATGATAATAAGAAAAAAGGGGGAATATAGCATGGGTATCAGTATGGATATCAGCGTAGCCGCAGGTGTAATGATACCGTTTATCGGCACCTCGCTTGGCTCGGCTATGGTATTTTTTATGAAAAACCAGATAAATAGAAAACTTGAAAAATTGTTGATGGGGTTTGCTGCGGGGGTGATGGTGGCGGCATCTGTGTGGTCGCTCCTAATCCCTTCGATCGAGATGGCGGCAGAGCAGGGGAAGGTGGCATGGATACCAGCGGCGGTGGGATTTATATTAGGCATGGCATTTTTGCTGCTTTTAGACAGCGTGATTCCACATCTGCATCTTGATACAGAGAAGCCAGAGGGTATCAGGTCAAAGGCAAAAAAGACGACGATGATGGTGTTTGCAGTGACTCTTCACAATATACCGGAAGGAATGGCGGTCGGCGTTACTTTCGCGGGAGCGCTCTTGGGAAATGCACAGATTACAATGGCGGGGGCGTTTACATTGGCGCTCGGTATTGCGATCCAGAATTTCCCAGAAGGTGCGATCATTTCGATGCCGCTAAAAAGTCAGGGGACTTCCAGGAAAAAGGCGTTTGCGTATGGTGTGCTTTCGGGGCTTGTCGAGCCGGTGGGAGCAGTGCTGACGATTGTCCTTGCGGGACTGATCGTGCCGATGCTCCCGTATTTTTTGGCTTTTGCGGCGGGGGCTATGGTCTATGTGGTTGTCGAGGAGCTGATTCCTGAGTCGCAGTCCGGGGAACACACGAACATTGGGACGATCGGTGTCGCGATTGGGTTTGTCGTGATGATGGTACTTGACGTGGCGCTGGGAGCTTAGTACATCATTGCGGTGCGGAGAATCCAGTCCACTGCCGCCTCAGCGTGTGTGGGCAGATTTGCGGAGACTGCATCTGGGCTTCCTGATTCCTGCATACCAGTACGAAAGGTCTGCAGGGCATATCTGGCAAGCAATGCTGAGACACGCCCTCTTTCTATGGAATCCTCAGTACCAAAGACAATGACTACCAGATTATGTTTCATATTTCCGTCGTCTGCAGCAAGAGACGTAACCAGGCAGGCACCGGATTTGTTGGTCGTGCCTGTTTTCAAGCCGGTGGCTTCAGGCAGATTGTGCAGAAGAGGGTTTGTGTTGCGCACTTCAAGGTCGAGGGATGGGAGGGCGGCACTTTTCAGGGAAGTGATGTCCGTGATTTGAGGATATACCTTCAAAAGATAAGACACCAATCGGAACATGTCCTCTGCACTCATGCGGTTCTGACGCTTTGCAGGAATGGGATCCTGCGTGTACGACGGCAGACCATTACTGTTGTAAAAGACCGCCTGGGATAGTCCAAGGTCCAACGCTTTCTGATTCATCATCTGAACAAAGGTTTCCTCTGAACCGGCGATGGTTTCCGCAAGGCATAGTGCACATTCGTTGCTGGAGGGAAGGAGAGCACCCACCAGAAGCTCATGCACGGTGATCTGTTGTCCTGCCTCCAAGGCAATTACTCCGTCGTCCGAGGCGGATAAAGCCTCGACAGCGTTAGAGATTGTGACCTGTTGCTCGAAGGTGATCTGACCTGCTGAGATGGCTTCCATAGTGAGAAGACATGTCATAAGCTTGGAGGTGCTGGCGATGGGATATGGCGTGTCAGACTGGTATTGATAATAGATTTCCCCAGTGGTGGCATCTCCTGCCAGCACACCATTAACTCCGTAAAAATAGCCCGCTTCTTCCAAAGCAGCAGGGGAGATGGAAAAAGGAGTCTGTGTGTCAATCTGAATGAAACCTGCACTAAGAGTGGTGATATTCACATCGAGAATCATCGCCAGATCCGCAGCCATCATGAAACAATCGTAATGACCGGAGGGAAGTGCCATGATGAGTGTGTAGTAGTATACTTTTTGCCCGCTCAGCGTAAATTCATTTCGCCGCAGGGTGATATTCGGGTTTTCATTGTCTTCCCATGGGGCATTCTCTGCTCCCACTGGCGTGTAGGCGCCTCCTGGATTCAGGGAGATAGTATTTTTCGTGATTTCCACAGAAAAGGATTTGCCAGTATCTTTGAGAATCATCGCGATGTCCCGCAGGGAAAAGTAGGTGTTATGGTCATAACTGTAATCCATGGTTTTCACAGTACCTGCGGCGTTTGTATCCGTCTGTACCTGATAAGTTCCAGGAATTTCATATACTGCGTCTGCCTGAAAAGGCAGTATCGAACAAACCAGAATCACGGACAGTATAAAGGAACTGATTTTCTTTAAGATTGTTTTCATAGAATCTCCCTTCTCATGGTTCCACTCGGGATTGCTGTAAAGTGTATACTATTGGGTAATGATCAGCAAAATAACCATTGGTGGCGGAATCGATTTCTTCGGTCAGAATCAGGGTGGAGTCCTTGCGGATATAGTGTTCCGTTTTGGTTCTGACCAATTGACCGTTGTCAAACTGTCTGGTCAATGTGCCTTCTGAGACTTCATATGAGCCGCTGCCGTCGTATTGCGCCTGTAGATTTTCCAGTGGGGGCAGCAGATCAGGAACGCAGGACATCAGATAGGAGGTGGTGGGCATACCAAATGTTTCCAGCACAAGCGCCTCGATGGCTTCCTCGCTCATATCGCCCGTATAGCCTGCCATGCGAAGTCTTTCAGCCAAAAGTTCCCGAAACAACGCGGCAAATGCCTCATAGGCAGCCTGATTGCAGGCGGTGTAGCTTTCAGGAAGGACACTGCAGCCAAAAGTCCCCTCTGCGCGGGCGGTCTGCTTCAGCGTCAGACGGAGTTCGATGGTCAAGCCCTGCATGTGCGACTCCATATCCCGCATGGAGACTGAGACAGCTTCTATGTCCTGCAGCCAGTCAAGCGCTGTGACAGCGGCATGTTGTGTCATGTCCAGATTTGCAGTCCACTCTCCAGAGAGATTTTTGTCATTGGAAGCATAAAAGTACAGATACGCCAAAAGTGCAGTTGAAAGAATCAGAACGAAAAATAATATGGCAAAGACCGTATTTTTAATGATTTTTTTCACAGAGATACCCTCCTGCCCGCAGTAACGGGTTTTCCATTTATTTCTATATTTAAAGTAGCGTATTTTGGGCGAATTGTCAACGTTGTACTAGATTTGACAAGCCAGATTTCTCATAGTTATAATGAAAGAAAATTTTGCTGTGGAGGGCTTATATGTACCGTATTTATATGGTGGAGAACGACAATGGGATACTGGAAGCTGTAAAAGACAGGGGGGCAAAGTTATGCGGGCTCGATGGAAGTATTGCGGAAAATTTATCCATATGACCTCGGTGTCCGAGTTGAGATTCCTGTGGAAAAGATGGGCGAAGAGTTGTCAGGGCAAACATATACAGGCGAATACCAGTCGGGACGCGATGCGATTTTCGAAACTGTTATACAAAGCGATAATCAACAGATGCAGGCGGACACACTGCAGAGGATGGCGTCTCGGGCAATAAGCCATTGATGATATAAGTGATGGTGTTCACGCATTGTCTGTTTGGAGTGGTCTGCTCGCTTGTGTATGCGCTGACTTCCAAGACGTATTTTAAGATTGTGTACAAATCAACAATTGACTAAGGAGCTGTAGAAAAATAACTGATGCAGACAAGTCAAGATGCGTTAGTTATTTTCCTACAGATCCTAAATGAGATAGTGTGGTAGAAAACTGCGGTTTCAGATCATAGAGGTCTGGAACCGCATTATACATTAAATATACTCAATGGGAAGTGCAGCCAGATTTTCTCTCAAATACGAAAGTAATGGAAATAGACGATATGTAGACATTTTAGGGTTAAAAGATAAATATATTTGTTCACATATTGTGGATAACTTGTGGATAAGTATGTGAATAATATGTGGAATGTTGGGGAATGTTGTAGATAGGTGCATTTCGCTATATTAGAGAATTAAAAACATGAAAACGATTACATATTATTTCACAAAATATGTAGTGAATTATTATGAAATATGCCAATTTACAATGCAATAATAAAGTTATATTATAAAAATATAAATGAAATCGATTACATATAAGTGTTTAAAAACACAAAAAAGAAAATCGCG
>JAIEEY010000174.1 GCA_029067205.1 Lachnospiraceae bacterium | reverse complement strand
GGGCAGCAGATACCGTTGCAAGCAGTGGTGAGATTGAAATATTCATCGAGTATAAAGCTGTCACCAGTTTTTCATGAAACTGTTCCGGAACATGGATAAAAGCGGTTCTAAGCCCCGGTGAAACGGTTTTGGAAAGGCTTGAGACGTAAACAACCTGTTCCGGCGCAAAGGATGCAATCGGCGGCAATGGATTTTCTTCTAAAAGGTTATTGATGCCATCTTCTATGACAAGCAGATTTTCCTCTTTGGCAACATTTGCCATCATCTTTCTCGTTTCGAGAGACATCGTATGAGCCGTTGGATTCTGATAATCGGGTATGACATAGATCCCCTTTATATTTTCATTCTGTGCCGCATAGCGGATTCCCTCTTCTGTCATTTCATAGTGAGAACTCTTAACAGGTATTAAATGGATTCCAAACAGCTTTGCCGCAGTTTTGATACCAGGATAAGTCATAGGCTCTGTTCCGATTTTGTCATTGGTTTCAAAACATGCGCCCAAGGCGGCCATGATTCCATTTTGCCCTGCTGCCGCCAGTACAATGTGTTCTGTATCAGTACAAAATCCTGATTTTTGGAGCCATGTGACGCCTGCCTTTCGCTGACGCTTTGTGCCTTCGGGTGCACCATACGAAAACAGATTTAAGACATCTGGCTTTTTCATCAGATGTTCTGTGTAGTGTTTTACTTTTAAGTTACTGATTACAGAGGGAACAATCGCTCCCATCTCTATTATATGCGAATCCATGTGAGAATCTTCTTTTCCGCAGAGCAGCACCGGATTGGCAGCGGCATCAGAAGAAACATAAGTGCCGTTTCCGATGGCCGCGGAGAGCAAACCCTTCTGTTCACATAGCTTATAAACTTTGGAGATCGTGCTCAGATTCAGGTCCAAAAAATCAGCGAGTTCCCGCTGTGGCGGCAGTTTTGTCCCGGCTTTGAGTGTTCCGTTCTTAATATCGTTTTCCAACAATTCTGCCAATGCGAGATATTTAGGACCTGTTGTTTTGCTTAAGTCAGGTTTCCAGCTCATAGGGTAGTTGTCAAATGAATTTACTGGCATAATATAGGCTCTCCTTTGTATTTCTATTTTTCAGACAATTGTGATACGCATCTGACAAGCATTTTTCGGACAATTTTTCAGATTGCATGAGAATAATCTCTGTAATTGTATGCCATACAATTTTATCATTGTATTCTTTTGAAATCAAGAATATAATTAAAAACAATTCTAAGGAACTGTAGATTTCGTTACTTTTCACACCCACGCCAAAGTAGTGGGAATCATGCGCCAAAATGCTAAAAGCTTTAGCTTTTTGCTTTAGCTTTTTTGCTTTAGCTTTTTGTGTGCAAAAATTGTTATAATTCACAGATCAAATAAAAGAAAACGAGGTATAATGCTATGAGTATAGAGAATTTGCTGTCCGAAGGGATCAAGGCAACCCCGCCCTCTTTTGTCAGAGGAATCTTAAAAGCCGCTTCCGATCCAAGCGTGATCTCTTTTGCAGGCGGGCTTCCAAACCCGGTCTCTTTTCCGCGGGAGGAGCTTTTGGCGTCCATGGAGCGCATCGTGAAAACTTATGGAAGCAGTGTATTTCAGTATTCGATTACAGCAGGACTGCCAGAACTCAGGCAGTATATTGCGGACAGGTACAACCGGATTTATGGTCTGAATCTCACAGTCGAAAATATTATCATTACAACTGGTTCCCAGCAGGCGCTTGACCTGATTGGAAAGGTATTGCTTGATCAGGGTGACGGTGTGATCGTTGAAAAGCCGACCTATCTTGCTGCCATACAGGCTTTTTCCATGCATCAGCCAGTGTTTTACCCGGTGGAATTGACAGAGGATGGCATGAATCCGGAGCAGCTTGCGGAAGCATTGCAGAAGCCTGTGAAATTCATCTATACAATCCCAAATTTTCAGAATCCGACAGGGCTCACGTATTCTGCCGGGAACCGGAGGCGCATTTATGATGTTCTGAAAGATCGCGATGTTGTGCTGATTGAAGATGACCCTTACGGGGAACTGCGTTTTGACGGGGAGCGTCTGCCGTACATTGGAGCTGGAAAGCTGCAAAACAGTATTTTGCTCGGAAGCTTTTCAAAGACAGTCACTCCGGGGATGCGCACAGGTTTTCTCATTTCCGAAAACAGGGAACTGCTGAAATATATATCCATTGCAAAAGAGGCGAGTGACCTGCACACGAATATCTTTTCCCAGTATTTGATTTGGGATTATCTGAAAAATAATGATCTGGATGCGTATATTGCAAAGATCAAGGCACTGTATCAAAGACAGGCGCAGGCAATGATGGAAGCCATGGACAAATATTTTCCACCCACAGTAAAGTACACGAGACCTCACGGCGGCATGTTCTTGTGGGTGACACTCCCGGAGGGAGTCAGCGCAATGTCCCTGTTTCCGAAGGCGTTGGAGAAGAAAGTCGCGTTTGTTCCGGGAGATCCTTTTTATATCGGCGTTGAGAACGTCAACACAATGCGCCTGAATTACACCAATGCGGACTGTGAGACGATTGAGGAAGGGATTCATCGGTTGGGGGATTTACTGAAAGAATTGTGTTAAAGAGCACCCATTGCATAACAGGATAAAAGCGGCATTCCATAAATAGGAGTGCCGCATTCCAGTCCGCCACAGGTTCTTCTTGTGTTCTTTTTGCCATATTCATAATTTGAATCTTCCCACTTCATCATTCAATCTGCCGACAATCCCCAAATTGAACTCGGCCTCTTTTTCTATGTCACTGACATTGTTTGTCAGCCTTACAGCCGTTTCTGTTACGGTCGTTACTCCTAACGCCCCCTCGTTCACAGCCGTTTTTACATCTTCCAGTGTTTTTTTGATCGCATCCATATTGATCTTCAGCTGCTCGCTCTCTGCTGCGAAATGCTGCATAGCCTCGTTCATGTCACCGACATTACTCTGATAGTTCTCACTGGTTTCCAACAGCTTTTCATAGCCATTCATTGCAGTCTCGTTCATAAATGTGATCATTTCCGCCGCTTCAGATGCCAGCTCGTCAACCGTCTGGATCACTTCTGCAGTCACTCTCTGAATCTCTGTTGCTGATGCTGCGGAATTGGCTGCCAGTTTTCCGATTTCATCCGCCACCACTGAAAAACCTCTTCCTGCCTCCCCTGCACGCGCTGCCTCAATGCTTGCATTCAACGCTAAGAGATTTGTCTCTTCGGTAATATCGATAATGTTCTTGGTAAGCTCCCTGATCTCCTCTACATCCTTGGATTTCTCAATTTTCTGTTGAACCATTGCCGCCATGTCTGCGACCTGAACCATCGCATCCTGTTTTTCCTTCACTGCCCGGTGGTATATCTCCGAAGCAGTTCTCATAATCCTGTCCGATGAAGTTCTTCCGTTTTCTGCATGTTCATAAATTTCTTCTATCGATTCGAATATCTGTCTGATCGCTTCATTGACCTGATCTAACGAAGCGCTGGATTCTTCCATCGCCGCACTCATCTCCTCCATCACGGAGGATACATCGGTAATCCCGGACTCGGCATTGGACAGTTTACTGGATACGTTTCGGGAGGATTCCTTTAACTGCTCTGAGTTCTCTGATATATTCAGCATGATCCGTCGGATAAACTGAAGCAGTTCATTGACATTCTCCGCGATCATTTCCATCTCATCGCCTGTATGGACATCTAATGTCTGTGTCAGATCGCCTTCATGGTGTACCAGTTCATAAATTTTGCTATCCACTTGATGAAGTCTTTTTATCACATTGCCAACTATGAGATTGAGGATAATTAAAGCTATGATCAGACAGGTTACCGAAATCTGTATTACCCGTGTTAATGCCAGTTCCAGACGCTCCACTACCCCAGACGCATCGTAATCGCAGCCGACGATGCCCACCACCGTTCCGCTGTTGTCAACAAGGGGCATATATGCCGAAATCAGATCGCCGTTCTCGGTAGAATCAATATAATCCTGCATATACATATTCCCGTCAAAAACAGATTTCAATTCCTGATACGACACCTCAAAGAGGGCACCATAATCATTCACACTGTCTGTATCATCCGCATCAATTCCATAATACACACTGTTTCCGTCTGTGTACAAGGTATACAGGTATTTAATACCACAATCCTTCTTGACACCAAACATCGCTTCCAACAGTGCATGATACGTCTCGCTTCCTTTTGATTCTGCCGACAATTCTGCCACTTGTTCCGCATCAATTACTTTCGTAGAAATGATTGCCGCCATCTGCGCCTCCTCGACGCCCATGGCAACCAAGCCTTCCTTTGTACGTTGATAAGAGTTGAAGCCCATTACAACGCATAGTAAAGCAATCACTAAGCTTGTCGGAAATAAAATTTTAGTTCTGATACCCAACCCTCTAGGTTTTCTCTTATTCATACCTGTTTTCCTCCCTGTTATAATGATCAGTGGTCTTTATAAGTATCTCTTTTATGGCAAAAATTCATAAGACTCTTTATTGGTTATTATATTATAGCAGAATTTGATTCTATTTTCATGACTACTTATAATAAATTTTTATTTTATTGGGAGTGCCAGAGCCGAAGACGATTTATATCCTATTGACAAAAATAAATCTGGGGGAATATACTTAAAATTAAGATAGCGGTTACGAACACCAAGCAGCCGCATTTCTTAAAACCAGAGGTTAGGATATGCTAACTATTTTCTGTATTCAGGGGGTGAGATCATGCGAATCATCGTAACAGACACAGCCTTCATATGGAACCATGCGAATCCGATATTAGAGCAATTTAAAGATATTATTCTGGTTGTCTGCCTTGAGGGGAAACGGGTATCTGACCAATATGAATGTTT
The DNA here is from genome assembly GCA_029067205.1 of Lachnospiraceae bacterium. Lineage (GTDB taxonomy): Bacteria > Bacillota > Clostridia > Lachnospirales > Lachnospiraceae > COE1. Next base: position 6,115 of record JAIEEY010000174.1, on the reverse strand, counting down.
TGTAAGTCCGTATTTATTATGGAGACATAATGGGGTGGGGATTGATAAATTTGGTATTGAATCCAAGAGATACAAGGCACTAGAGTATGTGGCTGATGATCTGAATAAGGCTTTGGGTTATCATGATAAGATTCTCTTTTTAACAGATGGAAATCCAGAGAGTTTGTATCCGTTTTATGTAATAAAGGATAAAAATCAGTTTAATAGTCTGCATTTATGCACCGTATCTCCATGGAAGTTTGAAAGCGATAGAAGGATTAAGGCTCATAAGGAATTGTTATCGGATTTGTCTCAGCTCGAATCAATCTTATATATTAACAGTAATGATTATTTAAGAAAACTTGATAAACAAGTTATTATGGAGGAGTTGATGCAGCAGGTATCAGATGATTATGCAGCGTTGCTTCCGAGAGTCTTAAATGGCATACAGAATATGAAAGAAAGATCATATTTTGATTTTGCATCAAGATCATATGTCCCAATTGTCAAAGGGTTTGATTGTATTGACTTGACAAAAGCGGTAAATGAGGTTTCGGAAATAAATGTACCATTATATCGGGAGTGGAGTATACCAGGAAAGATAATACCTCCAAAATATCCGCGGGAAGATGATAGAACCAAAGAAGAAATTGAAAGAGTACATGCAAGGATAGACGGAAAGAAAATCTGTAACTATTTGAGGCGGCTACGGATTGAAATGGCAAAAGCCAATAGAATTGATTTTTATTCAGAGGAATGCCCGTCCGTCGGTCCGTGCGCTGGAACATGTGCGAAATGTGATCAAGAGGCGGCATATTTGAGAGATCAACTGGCAAATATATTGGAATCAGAAAGGATCATTCCGGATTTTAAACTGACAGAGTGGGAGGGATTGTAATGCTCGGAGATGTTATGGCAATTTCCAGACTGCGTATGGCTGCTGATGGTCAGGGGGTATCTACATTGGTTACATTCTTTGGCTGTCCGCTTCATTGCAAATATTGCGCCAATGAATGCTGCCATGAGAGTGAGGCTTTTTTATTTGGAACGCAAAGAGCTGCGTATAGGCCAGAAGAGTTGGTCAAAGTGCTTAGAAAGGACGAAATCTATTATCTGATGACAGGAGGCGGCATCGTTTTTGGCGGTGGGGAACCCTTGCTTCAAACGGAATTTATCCATGAAGTTTGCAAGCAGGCAGATCCAAGATGGAAAAAAGAATCGAAACATCTTTAAATGTTCCATGGAGCTGTGTGGAATCTTTGCTGGGTGACCTGGATGAATGGATCATTGATATTAAAGACATAAATAATATTATATATGAGAAATATACAGGGGTAAACAATGAAAATGTCTTGAGTAATCTACTTAAAATGAGCGATATGGTTCTACCTGAAAGAATGCATATCAGGGTTCCACATATTGAAAAGTTTAATACGCCTGATGATGTTGAAAAATCCATTGAATGGCTTAAAGATACTTTACAGATAGAGCCGGAAGTATTTACTTACTATGTTTTTTCACATACAACAAAGAAAACAAAAGGAAACCCAAAAACTTAAGATCCCGAAGTTTCTGATGAAGACAGAGGAAGATAGCAGATAAGATTTCAATTAGAGAATTCCAGAAAGGAACTGGAAAAGAATAAGGAAGAGGTGTTTATTATGGGAATTAAAGTACCACCAATTGAAAAAATTCATGAAGCATATAGTGCAATAGCTGATGGCCGAATCATTCTTAGAGATACGGAAGCAGATGTTTCCTCTTCAGATTTTACAAAGCAATATTTGGTAAAATGGAAAGATGAAACATATTCCTCAAATGATAATGCATCCTATTGGAAAGGGTATTTAGGATATCCGATTATAGCAGTATTAATGCTGCAGGGAAAATTATCATATGATAAAGAAATAGCAGGGCATTTTAAAGGAATTAATTGGAAAAAATTGAATACAGAGCATAAAAATGATTATTCAAAAGCTGTAAAACAAATTATGGATGGATTAGAAAAGTCTGGAATTGACTGCGATAAGATTAATATTGAAATAGATAAGGTGTACAAAGAAATTGAACAATTGGCAATCAATACAAAACGCAGTTCGATTCGCCCGCCTAAGTGACTGTTCATAAGTAACTCTTGACAATGACTTGTATAAATGCTCAACATATCATTTATAGTAAACGGCAAATACTTTTGTCGTTTACTATAAATCATTCCCAGGATAACACATGATGGGTTTCTGGTATTTTATGTGTCTGCTGACGGATTTTGGTAAGCAGGCACATAATTTTTAAAGGCAAAATAAACGGGTACATTTCAATACAGTATGATTGGCAAAAGAAAGGGCTATAAATGAATTTTTTAGTAAAGACAGGAATATTTTTTGCGGTTGTATTGACTTTAGACTATATTGTGGATCTGATCTATAAATTTGCATCAAGGGAAATCAATTCGATACATCTTCGTTTTGTGAAAAGGGTTGTTAAATTAATGATCACCATTGTAGGATTGTACAGCCTGGCTCAGCAGTTTGAGGTGACAAGAGACATCAGCAAGGTTTTATTGCAAAGCGGTTCACTGATTATAGCAATTGCGACTTTTGCCGCACAGCAGGCTCTGTCAAATGTGATAAGCGGTATTTCAATATCGGCATCGAGGCCTTATAACGTAGAGGAAAAAATAAGGGTTATCCAGAGTGGGACTGTGATTGCGGAGGGAATAGTAAAGGATGTAACGATACGGCACACAGTAATCAGCCAGTTTAATGGGGAGACCTGCATTGTTCCCAATTCCGTTATGGATTCATCCGTCATTGTAAATACGAATTTTACTGAAAATGTAGGAAATTTTATAGAGGTAGGGATTTCCTATGATGTAGATGTTGACAAAGCGATCAGTATCCTGCGGAAAATATGTGCGGAACATGAATTGACTCTGAATACAGAAGAGAGTGCTGTTAGGGCGAGCGGATACACACAGAACGGCGTTACTTTGAAAGTCTTGGTATTGACCCGGAACCTGAATGACAGTTTTCAGGCATGCAGCGATATTCGGATTGCCCTGATAAAGGAATTTAAGAAGAACGGCATCAATATACCATATCACACAGTGACAGTACATATGAAAAAAGCAGAAGGGCTTTCCGATACATTTAAGAGCGATAAGTGAAAGACATTGTGGTTTGGAATGTAGAATAGAGAAATGACAGGACACTTTGGATTTTCCTATGTAGGATTCATATTTTTATTATTGCTATTTATTCCCAATTTTATTTGGGCAGGAAAAAAGCCGCAGGGATATACCTCTGAAAATGAAAATAAAATATTGCAGGCCTTTGAAAGAATGGGACAAATTTTAACGACGATATGTGTGCTGGTCTTTGATGATTTTAATTTACATGGGTGGTCAGATTGGATTTGGTGGTTTATTGCATCTTTCGTGCTAATGGCAATGTATGAATTATGGTGGATACGTTATTTTCGTAGTGAGCAAAAATTATCAGATTTTTATAGTGATTTCCTGGGTATCCCACTTGCTGGGGCGACATTGCCTGTAATTTCTTTTTTCTTGCTTGGTATATATGGGAAAGTTATATGGCTAATAGCTGCAACGGTAATTTTAGGAATTGGACATATTGGAATACATATACAGCATAGGAAGGAATTTAAGATTACAAAGTAAAAAAGACGAGGATAAAAAGATTTCATTAAATTTTTGTGCGGGCACAATATGTAAGGCTGAGGCAGAAGCCGGATTGGGACAGGTATGTCATGGATATCAGACTGGCGGCACTCAATGAGTATGTGGAGTTTCTGGAAGAGGATCTTAATGATCCTGAGGGCGGAATCTATTATAAGCGTGCCGGGGAGCTGGCAGAGATAATAATGAAAGAATGGACTGATTCCAGAGATAGTAACTGAGACAAAGAATAAGGTCTGTTCACTCAATACGGAAGAAAATACTTCTAAGGAACTGCTCAAAAATAACCTGAATACCTTGACTTGTCTATTTCTCCGATTTCAGATTGCAAACGATATGCTTATTTTTATGGCACATAGCATTATCTGGTTTCTGCTTTACCTGTCAATTTCTAAATGGCGGGGCGCTGGGAAAGAATAGGTTCTAAAATACTGCATATGCTATTCTCAAAAAAGGATGGCAGATATGAATTCAGTTTGGTCGGAATCAGTTCAGTTACCGCAGTTTGATACATTACATGGAAACAGAAAAACAGATGTGCTGATTATAGGCGGGGGGATGGCAGGAATTTTGTGCGCCTATTTTCTGCAGGAAAAAGGCGTAGACTATATGCTTGTAGAAGGGCACAGAATCTGCTCTGGGGTGACAAGAAATACTACGGCAAAGATTACAGCGCAGCATGGGCTTATATATGGGAAACTATTAAAGCATGTCGGGACGGAAAAGGCAAGAATGTATCTGGAAGCAAACCAGAGAGCGGTGGAGAAGTACTATCAGCTTTGTCAAAATATAGACTGTGATTATGAGGAAAAAACGTCATATGTCTATTCCAAAGATGCGCCTGGGAAGTTGGAAGAGGAGGCAGCAGCACTGCATCAGATCGGTTATGAGGCGAAAATTGTCGAAGTTTCGGAGCTGCCGTTTCAGACAGCGGGAGCCGTTGCATTTCCACATCAGGCACAGTTCCATCCGTTGAAGTTTATTGCACAGATTGCAAAAGGACTTGCGATTTATGAAAATACATTTGTGACAGAGTTTAAAGAGCATACGGCAGTTACAGAGAAGGGGAATATTGTCTATGAAAAGGTGATTTTTGCGACACATTTTCCGATTGATAATAAGCATGGCATGTATTTTATGAAAATGTATCAGGAACGTTCCTATGTTCTTGCGCTTGCAGAGGCGGCACAGGTCCAGGGAATGTACTTGGACGAAGCAAAAGGCGGATTATCATTTCGTAATTATAAGGATTTGCTTTTGCTGGGCGGCGGTTCCCACAGAACAGGGAAAGACGGCGGTAAGTGGCAGGAACTTAAGGATTTTGCAAATCAGTATTATCCGGATTCTGTCGAAAAATATGTATGGGCAGCACAAGACTGTATATCATTGGATTATATCCCCTATATTGGAAAATATGCAAAGGGAATGCCGGATTCTTTTGTGGCAACTGGATTTTGTAAGTGGGGAATGACTTCTTCCATGGCAGCGGCAATGATGCTGTCTGAACTGATTATGGGGGAGATTCCCTTATGGCACGAGGTGTTTCGTCCATCGAGGAATATGTTAAAGCCACAGTTAGCTGTAAATGGCTTTGAATATCTGGCAGATCTGCTTACTGTTTCAAAAAAGCGATGTCCGCATCTGGGTTGTTCGTTGAAGTGGAACAGGGAGGAACATACCTGGGACTGCCCATGCCACGGGTCGCGGTTTGATGAAGAGGGCAGGATGCTTGATAATCCTGCTACTGGAGATTTGCCGGATTAAGGGACTAAGGCTCTTGAAAAATAGCAGCGTGTGGAGGGTGGTAAGTAAAAACGAAAAAGCATATAAAAAGCATACACACCAAAATGCATAGTAAAGAAGTGTAAGATTCCAACCTACAGGATAGTGTAAGTTTATAAGAAAGCCAAAAGGCAATAACAATGCTCAAAATGAATATACTGATATCGAAAATAAAAACATTTTTACCAAGGATAAAAGTATAAGCATAATAAAAAAGTGGTATTAAGAGTGCGCCCGCTATAATTCCAAAACTTAAAGAAGAAGTAATACATGCGTATTTTCGGTGGAATTTTATAATCATGATAAGTGAGTATATCAACATTGGGAAAAATAATAATTTTATGTGTTCCCATATAGATTCGTTTATTGGCGTAAAAAATCCGATTATATGATTGTATTCAGTCCAATCATATAGGAAATGAGCAAGTGTTCCTATAGTCAGAACAAAAAATATACCAATAATTGTATATCGTTTTAAATGTTTCATAGAAAATACCTCATGAATAGTATATGAGACTGGGAAGTGATTATGCATTTTTAGCGAAAAATATAATAGAGTTATTAAGAATGGTTCAGAGTCGTTTATTGTCTGTATAATGGGGTTAAAACCCTCGCCTTAAGGCGAAACCTTTAGGTCAACCCCATAGCTTCAGGTTT
>JAIEEY010000173.1 GCA_029067205.1 Lachnospiraceae bacterium | reverse complement strand
TTATAAATGTACGGATTTCTATCACCCAAATGATGAGGGGGACTGTTGTGGAGTGATCCTGATATCGGGGTAAAATGGCCGATACCAGAGGGAATGGAGCTGATCTTTTCTGACAAGGATCAGAAATGGGGCGGAATAAAGGATTTTAAGCGATGAGAAATAGTTTGGTGGGACTGTGGTGGTCAAGGCAGCTGATCTGGAAACTTGCGAAAAATGATTTAAAAAACCGTTTTGCAGGCTCATATCTGGGACGTGTGTGGGCATTTGCGCAGCCTGTTGTGACCGTACTGCTGTATTGGTTTGTGTTTGGGCATATCATGATGGCGGACAAGAAGGAGCTGCTGACAGCGGGTGTGGAAGCGCCTTATGTGCTGTGGCTGACGGCGGGACTTGTACCTTGGTTCTATTTCAGCGAGGCGGTCAGCAATGGGACAACATCTCTTCTCGAGTACAGTTATCTGGTTAAAAAAGTTGTATTTCAGATTCGTATCATTCCAGTCGTGAAGCTGATTGCGGCATCGTTTACCCATATGTTTTTTGTGGTATTTATGCTCCTGTTGTATTTTGTATATGGTTATAAACCAGATATTTACCTGCTGCAGCTGATGTATTTTAGTTTCTGCCTGTTTATGTTTGTGCTGGCATTGAGCTATACAACTTGCGCGATTGCAGTCTTTTTCCGGGATTTGATGCAGATTGTCAATATATTCCTGCAGGTTGGCATGTGGGCAACACCGATTCTGTGGAATATCGCAATGCTGGATGGGGAACCAGTGCTTCAGGGAATCATCAAGTGCAATCCCGTCTTTTATATTGTAAATGGTTACAGGAACGCGATGTTTGCTGATACATGGTTCTGGCAGGATGGTTATATGACAGTGTATTTCTGGGGTGTCACCGCTGTATTGTTTGGGGTGGGAACACTGATCTTTAGAAGGCTTAAAGTGCATTTTGCCGATGTGCTGTAATGTGGCGGATCGCACATAATACGGGGGAAACTATGGAAGACAAACAGCTGCAACGAGAAGAAAACGCTGAAAATGCGATAACAGTGGAGCATGTCAGCAAGGTCTATAAACTCTATGATAAACCGATGGACAGGCTTAAGGAAGCCCTGAAGCTTACCAGAAAGCAGAAATATCGCGAGGCGCATGCTCTGTCCGATATCAGTTTTAATGTCAGACAGGGGGAGTGTGTCGGAATCATTGGAACAAATGGTTCTGGCAAGTCTACGATTTTGAAAATAATAACAGGTGTCTTGAATCCTACGGGGGGCAGTATCACAGTCAACGGGCGGATCTCTGCTTTGTTAGAGTTGGGTGCTGGATTCAACATGGAATATTCAGGTATTGAGAATATTTATCTCAATGGTACCATGAACGGTTTTTCCAATGAAGAGATTGACGCGAGAATGCAGGATATCCTCGACTTTGCGGACATCGGTGACTATGTCCATCAGCCAGTGAAGACATATTCAAGTGGTATGTTTGTGCGTCTTGCCTTCTCGGTGGCGATCAATATTGATCCGGAAATACTGATTGTCGACGAAGCACTCTCTGTCGGTGATGTCTTTTTCCAGGCAAAGTGCTATCACAAGTTTGATGAATTTAAGAAAATGGGGAAGACAATCATGATTGTAAGCCATGATTTGAGCAGTATTGCGAAGTATTGTGACAGGGTTATTCTGCTCAATCAGGGAGTGAAGCTCGGGGAAGGTTCTCCCAAGGCGATGATTGATGACTATAAGCGTGTTTTAGTAGGACAGTATGAGATTCCCCAATCGAAAGCAGAACAAAATCTGCTGAATGATGCTGAGGTTCAGGAGGCAGTTCAGACCCATGCCGCTGCCCAGAAGCGTGCAAGACAGCAGTCAGAGGATGGGAGCACACAGGAGTCAAAAGTACTGGAGTATGGAACGAAGCAGGCAGAGATAGAGGAGATCTATCTGACAGATGACTGTGGGATCAGAACAAATTCCATTTTAAAAGGGCTTACATTCCAGATCAATATGCGGGTGCGGTTTTATCAGGATCTGCCAGCGCCTATTTTTGCATTTTCTTTTAAGACAGCCAAGGGGACTGAGATCACAGGAACGAATACGATGTTTGAGAAAGCGTTTCTGGAGCCGGTGAAAGCTGGTGATGTAAAGGAGGTTTGCTTTACACAGAAGATGTCGCTGCAGGGTGGTGAGTATTTGCTATCTTTCGGTGTGACAGGCTATGAAGGGGACAATTTCAAGGTATATCACAGGCTTTATGATGCACTCGATGTGACGGTTGTGTCCGATAAAAATACAGTGGGATATTATGACATGGATTCGACAGTTATGGTTAAAAATGTGGAGTTATAGAATAGTGGGGTGAGGGAACATGGGAGAGGATGTGCAGGTAAAACAGGAAAAGATCGGCAGTGTAACCTTAGATTATACGTATTATTCAGGGCAGGATTTGTATTCTGATGGCGATATTGAGGATAAGATGCTTGACATTGCCATGTACAATCCGCCGGAAGACTTTCCAAAGATTATCGAGAGAGAGAAGAGCTGGCCCATTTTTTATCATTTCTCACCGCTTCGGGCAAATATCATAGACTGGATTCCATTTAAGAAAACAGATAAGGTGCTTGAGATTGGTTCAGGTTGTGGGGCGATCACGGGCTTGCTGGCAAAAAGGGCGGGCAGTGTCACCTGTGTCGACCTGTCCAAGAAGCGCAGTATGGTAAATGCCTACCGCAACCGCAATGCGGACAATATCACGATCGTGGTCGGCAACTTCAAGGATATCGAGCCGCATCTCGACAAGGATTATGATTATGTATTGCTGATCGGTGTCTTTGAGTATGGACAGGCGTATATTGGCGGTGCGGCACCTTACGAGGATTTTCTGCAGATCTGCAACTGTCACAGGAAACTTGACGGGCGTCTGGTCATTGCCATTGAGAATAAGTTTGGACTAAAATACTGGGCAGGCTGCCGCGAGGATCACCTGGGAACGTATTTTTCCGGACTAGAGGGATATCGTGAAGGCGGTTCGGCGAGGACATTTACGAGGCATGGTCTGGAGAAGATTCTTGACAAGGCTGGGATTCACGAGTATGCATTTTACTATCCATACCCTGATTACAAATTTGTGACTACCATCTATTCAGATCGGTATCTTCCCCAAAAGGGTGAGCTGAGCAATAATCTAAGAAATTTTGACAGGGAGCGTGTCTTGCTGTTTGACGAGAAACAAGTTTTTGATGAGATTATAGACGAGAATGAGTTCCCGCTTTTTTCTAATTCTTATCTGCTTGTGGTTGGAGGTGCGCCAAATGTCATCTACACAAAGTTTTCCAATGACAGGGCTGCAAAGTGGGCAGTCCGCACATCCATTGTCAGAGAGGCTCCTGGGCAAATGCACGTGGAGAAGCTGCCGGACACGGAGGCTGCACACAGACATCTGATGAACACCAGACAGGCATATGAACAGCTATCTGCGCGGTATGAGGGTACCAAAATAGATATTAACAAGTGTACAGTGATTGGTGATGATGTCAAAAACGGACTGTCTTTTGAATTTTGCAGAGGAAAGACCTTAGAAACATTGCTTGACGAGTGTCTGATGCAGGCAGACGTGGCAGGCTTTAAGGCGCTGATCCAGGAGTATATGCACTGGCTGCATTACAATGAAGACACCTATGCAGTCAGCAATTTTGACTTTATATTTCCGAATATTCTTGTGGAGGGGAAACAGTGGCATGTCATTGACTATGAGTGGACCTTTGACAGGCATATTGAGGCGAAGGACATTGCATTTCGAGCCTTTTATAATTATACATTGGGCGGAGAGATGAGAAAGGCCTGCGAAGACCTTTTGATGAAAGATATTCTGGGATTTACAGATGAAAAGATTGCAGCTGCCGCTGAGGAGGAGAAAGAGTTTCAGCTTCGTATCACTGGAAGCCATGCGTCGGCGGGGCGTATGCGGGAGCTGATCGGAAACAGGGCATATGCGCTTGAGGGGATGTTAAAGTATTGCAATCACGCGGACATTAAATATATTACGCAGATTTTTGTGGACTATGGAGAGGGATTCAGTGAGGAGAACTCTATAAAGCTTCTGGACTGTTTTGCAATTGGGAGATATTTGAAACTGGAGTACGATATTCCTGACAATGCTGTGAAAATAAGGATCGACCCATGTATGTATCCGTGTGTGGTGGACATCCGGGAGATCAAGATTGGGGACAGGATCTACATGGCGGATGAAGTTGAGGTTAATGGAAGCCGACAGGAATGTGGTCTGATCGTTTTTGATAATGAGGATCCTAATTGTACCATTGATGTTGAAGGGGGGAAGCGTCTCACTGTTGATATGGATGTTCTGGAGCTTCCACAGGCGCTTGCCAGCCAGCTGGTGCAGCATGCGGTAAAAGAGAATTTTGTTACGAAAACAAAGGGGTTTTTAAAGACGAAGTTGAGGGGTTAGCATGCCCGGAGATGGGGGATTCATTGGTATGTTAGGTAAGATAAAGGAAGTTATACAGGGCAGATTATATAAAAAATGTATAAATGAGTACGAGAGAGTGCTGCGCTGCCAGACGGATCCATATCTGCTGTGGATTAAGGAGAATGAGCAAACAGGCAGGCAGGATTCCAATGAAGAGCAGAAACCTAGATTTGATATTGTGTATATGGAGGAGTGCGGCAGAGACTTTTCCCTGTCGGGTTTTGACAAAGAGTACATTCTGTTTGTGTCAGAGGAAGGCAGAATTGCGGCGGATGTTTATCGTGAGATTCCGCTATATTTTGAGATGCATAAGGATGTGAATATTGTCTATGCAGATGAGGATACATGGATGCTGGAGACACAAAAGGAAGTGGACCGGGATCTGGTGAATGATGAAAGCGCACACAGGATCTTTCCATGGACCAAACCGATGTGGTCACCGGATACACTGTTTTCTTTTCTGTATTTCGGCAATATCTTTGCAGTTCGCAGAGAGGCTTATCTGGGTATAAAGTGGCTTGGCGACAACGACTATCGCAAAAATATCTATGATTTTGTGCTGAAGGCGACGGAACATGGCAGACGTCCTGGCCATATTGAGAAAATCCTGTTTCACGCGAATGAAAAAGGCAGCAGCAGGGAAGACATTGAGGACAGACTCATGCACAAGACAGATTTCATCGGTGTGGGGAAAGCGTACGATTTTATCCGCGAGAGTGCATTTGCAAGACGGGGGCTTACAGGGAAGATGGTAGTGGATTCACAGACTGGGATCTCGTATCCAGTTTATGAACTGCCAGAGAAACCGCTGGTCAGTATTGTCATTCCTTCAAAAGATAATCCAGACGTGTTAAGGCAGTGTATTCGTTCCGTTTATGCACATACAGATTATCCGAATTATGAGATTATCGTTGTAGATAATGGGAGCACAGCCAGGGTGTGTATCGGACTGGAAAATTTCAGGCAGGAGTGTCCATTTACGTATCTGTATCTGCCAATGGAATTTAATTTTTCTCAGATGTGCAATATTGGTGTGAAGGAGGCAAAGGGCGAGTATATCCTGCTGCTCAATGATGATATGGAGGCAATCGAGGATAGCTGGCTTACAAGGATGGTCGGACAGGCTTCCTTAAAACATGTAGGTTCTGTCGGTGCTAAGCTTTTGTATCCAAACTCGACCAAGATACAGCACACAGGGATCAACAATACGATCTATGGTCCTGGGCATAAACTAAAGCAGATGGATGACAGTGTGTCCTATTATTATGGAAGAAACCGTTTTGTGTATGATCTGATTGGCGTCACCGCGGCATGTCTCATGATGCGAAGGGATTATTTCCTGGCGATCGGGGGACTGTTTGAGGGACTCGCTGTGGCATATAATGATGTGGATCTATGCTTTCGGCTGTGCAGCAAGGGACTGTACAATGTTCAGCGAAATGATGTTGTGCTGTATCATCACGAGTCCCTCAGCCGTGGAGACGATCTTCAGGATGAAACGAAACTGAAACGTCTGTTGGCAGAGAAGGATGTGCTTTATCAGAGACATCCGAAGTTTTATAGAAAGGATCCATTTATCGGGACACTCCTAAACAGCGGGGAACCAGAGTACAGCTGTCGCTGGCTGGAGCGATATGAGCTTTTCAATATATTTGATGCTGATGATATGCTTGCTGAGTCCAAAAAGCTGCCTGCATTGGAGAACATGAATCAGGCAATCCTGATTACCGTAGAGGACTGTGGCAGGGAGAATTTTGCGAAAGCAGTGACCAAGAACGGACAGAAGAAAAAGACATATTATCTCATCAAGGGATGGGCTTATGTGCCGGGGGTGGACAATGCGCGCTATCAGTTCAAGATTCTGCTGGTGAACAGTAGTGGAAAGGTGTGGGAACTGCCAGTGCAGAGGCGGTATCGCAAAGATGTGGCTGCGATTTTACCAGATGAGATCAATGTGGAGCTGACAGGCTTCTGCAACTGGATTTTTGAGGGGGCACTGCCGCCGGATACTTATGAGCTGTGGATGACTGCAAAGGATGGCTGTTCCAGACAGCGGCTTTATCGCAGCATGGAGAAAACATTGACGATTGAATGAATATGGATGCGTATGAAAGAATATAAACAGGAACTTTTTGCACAAAAGACGCCATACCTGCAATGGCTGAAAGCGCAGGAAGCAGAGCTGGAGAGACGGTATGGGCAACAGCTGGATCAAGGTGCTTTAGGGAAGCAGATACACACGCTTCCCTTTTCTTCGTGTATGGACAAGATGCAGGATTATGGGGAATTCCACACGGATGAGGTATATCTCTTCGTAAAAAGCGGCGGTACACTTTCTGAATATGCCACGGCGGTGTTCGCAGAAGCCTTAACAGAGGATAAAGATGCTCTTCTGGTTTATGCGGATGAGGATTATAAGGGGAGCCTGAAGGAACTATATGCGATCGAGGAAGATATATTCGAGGAGGAGATTACATCGTCCTATCGTTTTGGAGATGATCATTTCAGAGGGGCTCCGTGGTTCAAACCCAATTTTTCACCGGATACAATTGCGTCTTTTTTCTATATTGGCAGTGTATTTGCGATCAGGGGCGGTCAAATATTGGCAGCGATGCGAGAATATGGGAGTGACAATAGCATTTATGAGATTGTCTACAGAATATTCATGGCTGTGCTGGACCGGAAAAAGCGGGGAAAAGCAGAAGGGATCATTCATATACCGAAGGTGTTGTATACAAATGACAGTCTTGCTGACGCAGAACGGATTGACAGCTCTGATCAGATCAGGACACTGTATAGGGGAGGGGACAGGATCTCAAGTATCAATTCAGATATATGTCATGATAAAGTATCGATTGTTATCCCAAGCAAAGATAATGTCAAGGTGTTGGAAAAGTGCCTGGAAACCATAATAAAATATACAAGTTACAACTGTTATGAAATTATTATTGTAGATAACGGCAGTAATTCAGAGCAGAAGATGTGCATAACACACATGATTGATGCAAAAAAGAAAGAAAAGAGTGACCTGACAACCCAATATCTCTATCAAAAAAGCGGATTTAATTTTTCCGCTATGTGCAATGCTGGGGCACGGGCAGCAAACGGAGCATATCTCCTTTTCCTAAATGACGATATTGAGGTGATGGATACAGACGAGGGCAGGGACTGGCTTGGGAAGATGATGGCGTATGCTGTAAAATCTCATGTGGGTGCTGTAGGAGCAAAGCTTTATTACCCATACTGTTCAGAAGAAAACGGCTATTATAGGATTCAGCATGCAGGGATTACGAATATGGGAATCGGACCAGCGCACAAGCTTGGCGGTATGGTGGACAACGGCTGCCTGTATCATGGGCACAACACACAGAACTACGATATGCTTGCAGTCACCGCAGCGTGTATGCTGATTCGGAAAAGTGTCTTTGATGCGGTGGGCGGTTTTGACGAAAACTTTCCCATAGCATATAATGATGTGGAGTTTTGCTTTCGGCTGTACCAGAGCGGTTATTGGAATGTACAGGTCAATGAGGCAGTACTGGTACACCATGAATCCCTCAGCAGGGGGCAGGATACCTCGCCGGAAAGGCAAAGACGGTTAGCAGGGGAGAAGCGGAAATTATATCAAAAATATCCGTTATTGAATGCGCGCGATCCCTTTTACAGCCCGAATCTGGTGCAGTGGAAAAGGGATGCAGCATATAACACTGCATATTTGTACGATTTTGACAGACAGAACACCCCGGTTCTGCTTGGAGATAACGGGGAAACTGGTAAAAGGAAACATGCAATATTTAAAAAGTATGATGTCAGGAGTTTTTGGCATGTAAAGTCTGGACTGGTGGCAAAAATCTATGACAGGGTGACAGGGTTTGACAAGATCATGTTTCATATTGATAATATTGGTTATGGAGATGGCATAGCAGACGATAAAATAACAGATAATAACTTAATGATCGAAGGGTGGTGGGCCCTCAAGAATGCGGACAATGCAGACCTGCCTTGCAGACTATGGCTGATCAATGAGACGCGCAGCTTTGATTTTCGGAGTGTGTATGAGTTTGAGGTTGCACCAAAGCTCAGGGAGGATGTCGCGGCGTTTTTGGAAGGGAGCAACGGTCCGAAAGGAACAAAAAATACTGCGCTCGCGGGCATACAGATCAATATTGAGAGAAGCACCCTAAAACCAGGAACGTACAGAATCGGTGTGCTCTATGACAATAAACTGGTCTGCGATCTGGAACAGTATGTTAAGATCCCCAAAAAAGATGTTGGGGATACAAAAGAAAGGTGTGATGCATAATGGCAAATGATATGATTGACAGTCATCAGAATAAAGAGGGGCGGGATGAGCAATTCTATAAACAGGCATATGAGAAGGAAAAAGCGCGTGCCGCTTCCCTTGCAGGCAGACTTGCAGACGCCAAAAACGAGGCGGACAGTCTGCAGTTCCAGCTCGACCGCATCAAGAACAATCCACTGTGGAAGGCGTCAAAACCCCTGCGCCAGACGATGCACTGGGGACTTAGGAATTACAGGCGTGTGCGGAACTTAGGCGGTCCGAAAGGCATCGCCAGAAAGCTGCGGCAGAAGAAGATCGAGGCGGAGGCAAAAAAAATCCATGGCACAGCGAGCTTTCCGACGCCAGAGCAGGCTGAAAGCCAGCGAAATGCGAAATTTGACCGCATGGTAAAGATCAGTATCCTGGTGCCTTTGTGGAACAATCAGAGGGAGTTCCAGATACAAATGCTCGAATCCGTGATGAACCAGACTTATCAGAACTGGGAACTGTGTCTGGCAGACGGTTCCGACGAGGAGCACGGCTATATCGGAGAGATCTGCAAGGAATACGCTGCGCGCGCGGATGGAAGGATTGTCTATCGCAAACTCGACAAAAACGGAGGAATTTCGGGCAATACCAACGAATGCCTGAAACTTGCCACTGGTGAGTATATCGGTCTGTTTGACCAGGATGATATTCTGCACCCCTCTGCGCTGTACGAGTATGTGAAAGTGATCAACGAGGAGGGAGCGGATTATATTTACTGTGATGAAACCACCTTCAAGGGTGACAGCATTAACAATATGATTACACTGCATTTTAAGCCTGATTTTGCGCCGGACAATCTCAGGGCAAACAATTACATCTGTCATTTTAGTGTGTTTTCAAGGGAACTGCTCGAAGGGACGGAGCTTTTTCGAAGCGGCTATGACGGCAGTCAGGACCATGATATGATACTGCGTCTGACGACAAACGCCAAGAAAGTCGTGCATGTGCCAAAGCTTATGTATTATTGGCGTTCCCATAAGGCGAGCACAGCGAGCGATATCAGTGCCAAACCCTATGCCATTGCGGCGGCGAAGGGGGCAGTGGCGGACCACCTTACCAGATGCGGGTTCAAGAATTTTGAGATCAAAAGTACCAGGGCATTTGATACGATCTTTGAGATTAAATATGAGATCTTGAGCGAGGACAAGATTTCGATCTTGATTCCGAACAAGGATCATATAGATGATCTGAGACGCTGTATCGACTCCGTCAAGGAGCGCAGTACTTACGAGAATTATGAGATCATTATCATAGAAAATAACAGTGTGGACAAAGCGGTTTTTGACTATTATGATACCCTGAAAAAACAGAAAAACATAACAGTAGTTACCTATGATGGGGAATTTAATTACGCAAAGATCAACAACTTCGGGGCGCGCTGTGCAACAGGAAAGTATCTGCTGTTATTGAATAACGATACGCAGGTGATCTCCATGAACTGGCTGGAGGCGATGCTGATGTACGCGCAGCGCCCTGATGTGGGGGCGGTCGGTGCAAAACTCTACTATGGGGACAGGACGATACAACATGCGGGCGTGGTCATCGGACTTGGCGCGCACAGAACAGCAGGACATACCCATTATAAGATCAATTATGACAATCTCGGTTATATGGGGAAGCTGTGTTATGCGCAGAATGTGTCGGCGGTGACAGGCGCATGCCTGATGGTCAGAAAGAGTATCTATGACGCACTCGGCGGACTCGACGAGATGTTTGCAGTGGCGTTAAATGATGTGGATTTTTGTCTGCGGATCCGGGAGAAAGGATATCTGAATGTGTTTACGCCGTTCGCGGAGCTGTATCATTTTGAATCAGCGTCGCGCGGCAGTGATGTTGCAGAAGAGAAGAAAGCAAAACGCTACGAGGAGGAATCGGCTCTGTTCCGTGAGCGCTGGAAGGAACTGCTGGCAAAAGGGGATCCGTATTATAACCCGAATTTCTCTCTTGACCATAGTGATTACTCTTTGAGAACGAAATGAAATTAAATTTAGTTAAATACGCTCATAATCTTGAAATATTTCCAAATTTTTGTTTTAATAGAATTGGAATATGGTGCAAATTGCCAACGCACTGCTTTTAATGAATTTATGTGGAGGTAGCTGTATG
>JAIEEY010000172.1 GCA_029067205.1 Lachnospiraceae bacterium | reverse complement strand
AATTTAATTATTTTATCATCTGCTTCTTGTACTGTTTCTCCTGTTTTTTCTCTTGCTACTTCATTAAAATATTCTCTACATTTCTCATAATGCATATCGAGTATTCTACTCACTTTTTCTTTTTCTTGAATACGAAAATAAAACCAATGTGCCAATTCATGTGATATGATAAAAGCTTCTTGTATCTTCAAAATCTCTTCAAATTTTGAATTCATACAATATTCCTTTTTATCTGACTTAAAAAAAGAATTTATAAATTGACCTGACTTTACAAATTTACCCTTGAGAAAAAGTTCTTCCGCATATATTTGAGCAATAACCTTATATGCATCAATTTCATTCTCCTCTAAAAAGAATATTCTATTTAAATTTGATAATAATTTTGTGAAATGCTTGTCATAAACAACATACCATTTTTCTCGCCAATTAAGGAGATTTGAATGTTTATCAAAACTATTACATAATATGATTTCAGGTTTTTCGGAACTACTATAATAGGATAATAAACATTTTATCTCGTCTTCTGATAGTAACTTTACTACTTTTTCTTTAATAATCTTCCTATTTTCAGCTATTAGCATTTGTATTGATGATATCATTGTTTTCTCCGTCATTACCGTTATCTTTGTTTTCTTTCTCTAATAACTTATTCAAAATATAATTAACATTTTTTTCACTTATCCCATCTATCTCTATACCTTTATATTTTATAGATGTAATCTTTTTATTTTTTATTAAAGCTGTTAATACTTTCCCAAGCATTGGCACCGAAACTGCAGTAATTGCCACAACCACTTCTACTATTTCATTTGCGCCAAACAATGAATCTGGACGTATTACCTCCACATATTGAGGATAATTTGCTTTTAATTCTTGAAAAAAACTAATATCATTTTCCTGCACTTGAATTATTAACATATTCTCTTCAACTCCTTATCTATTGTTTCTTTTATAGTTACTCTTTCAATAATCCTTTACAAAAATATTCATCTCCTTACTTCTCCGCAGTAATCAAATATGATTTACAAAATCTCTTAATTTACTAGGATTTCCTTTAGACATCTAATCCAGCATCCACTCATTTTGAAAATCCTCAACCTATTTCAATATAATCATGAATGCTTGTTTGTAACGTAAGACCATTGAACAAACAATTACCTGCTTATTGGAATGGAAGTGTATCATCCGGAATATTCATAAATCCATCCGACTGTGTCTGAACAACTTCCAATCGGTCATTTGCAATATCATCAATTAAGGATGCGATGGCTTCATCTGACAGCGGGTTTGGCACATTTTGTTCATAAATGGTATTTACAGAATCTGTCCATTGCAACAGCAAGATTTTATCATAAATCGCCATCGCCTGTTTCAACCAAATATCATAAATATTTTGGCTTCCGCCGCTATATCTGAAACGATTGTCCAAAAAATATGCAAGCACTTTATCTTTCACCAAAATCATACTTGGATCTGGTTCGCTATTATAGCTATTGTAATCGTAGCCAACATCTATGGAACCCTTTTCATAAAGAACCTCCAATACTGCCATTGCATCAGCATATGTTATGGTTTCCGCTGTCAACTTATGGGATTGAACCTTCGGCTCAGTTTCCTTTTCATCTGACAGTCCCAACAGCCAGTCAACCGAAACATGATACGTTTTGGCCAGTTCTGTCAATGTAGCGGCAGACGGTGGTGTCACACCCTTCAGCATTTTACTGATATTGCTCTGAGTAGTATGTATTTTTTTGGCGAAAACCTCTTGTGAATCGTTCCCTTTTAGCTCTTTGATGCGCTCCAGCGTTATATCCATTTCTACTTTATTACTCATTGCATATCTCCCATTCTAATTTTACTGGAATTATTCCAATTAGTATAAAAATATTCTATCACGAATAACTGCAAATGTACAGCCCTTTTTCTAAACATGATTGGAATAAAAGATATATAAATTTGTCGTTGGATTATGCATAAGCAAATCATGTAAAATTTAAATTATAGAAAACATGTCCTGGAGTATGACAATAAACTGCACCACCTCATCGGCTGCCCCGCCTGATCAGCACGTTCCAAGAGACAGCCGATGAGAAAACTGGATATTGAATCTGCCAGTTTTTGGAACGCTGGCCTAACCAGAAGGAGGATTCCGTTTGGAATGGTTAAATGCGCCATAAATTTGATGATATGCAGATTTTCCTCCTTACCATACCCATCAATGGAGGAATACACATGGCTCAAAAGATTATTGCCAGCACTAATGCAACTATTAACCCAAACTGTCGTCCTTTGATATATTATCCCATTGACGACGATGATTGCGAATCTGTCAGCTTTTATGAAAATAACGGTTGTGCCATCAGAACAATCACCCTCAACGGAAAACCGCATCTTTTTGCCCTTGTCCCGGCTGAAACACAAAAGCAAGCAGACCGTATCAACAGAGAATTCGGCATTCTTTAAGAATAGGAAAAACATAGCAATTTGCTAAAAATGGATAATGAAAAATTGTATGACCAACGCATGACACTTCGCCACCGCAGATTAAAAATTTTGCTAAAAGAGTATTGCTAACCACCTATAGATCATGTTCATTTGTCATTTTAAGAAAGAATTAGTAAAAATCCTATCGTTAAAATTTGCACCCAAGGTCATGCTTGGGTGCATTGTATCAAATTGTGGTACGCAAGCCATATTGCGTGTCCAAATTGATACAATTTTTGCGTGAGTGCTATCGTTATTTTTGCACCCATTGTTCCAGCTAACCTATTTATTATGTTAGATTATCATCTCAGTTTCTGATTTTCTCATTCTAACGGTTTTATAAGATAGTTTTGAAACCTTTCCGGCGCTTCATAATTTTTTAAGTGTTCATAATTTGACAGTTTCTTATTTCCCATTGAATCCACAAAATAAGATAACTCATCATATCCTAGCGGATTATGTGCGCCTATCTGTGGCGTTACGCCAAATTTTATTGTTATAAGCCCTGGCTCCTTCTTCTCAACATCCACAATCATTACTTCGTAGTTGTAAACTTCAATCTCGCCGGAATAATATTCTGAATAAAAACCAGTAACCTCATCTGTGATTTCTTTGATAAACAATGCTATAACCAACTCGTCTGTAATTTCTTTCTCTGTTGTTGCACCCACATTTAATGTTTCTTTTATAGGATTTTTATTCTTTCCATAAACACTAAGCAAAATAAATGCCAGCAATATCATAGAACAAGCAGTTAATACCCTATGTTTTTTCATAAAACACCATGAACTTTTTTATTACTATATTTACACTATTAGACTGTGCAATATTCCGCTAAGGAGTATGTTTCTTAATCCATACTTCTGTGTTCGTCCGTTTTTCCAGCAACATAATTATACCTCAATTCTTTACAAATTTCCAGTCGTCCCAGTGAACCCCTCCAAGCCTGAAAACCCTTGATTTCAAGCCACTTTATTATGCCTTTGCCAAATCATTCAAAATTCCTATGGCATCAATTATTTATAGCCGCTTGGGCGGCTGTTAATGATTTTTTATCCCCTAAATGGCACAAATCCCTATCGTTAAAATTTGCACCCAAAGTCATGCTTAGGTGCATTGTATCAAATTGTGGAACGCAAGCCATATTGCGTGTCCAAATTGATACAATTCAACGATGCACCCTCTCACAAACGGCTTAAAATTGGCATTTCTTCATAATAAATGCATATCCTTTTCGGCAATAAAAAATCCAGACCGAAGTCCAGATTTTTTATTATATCTTTCGTTCCTCCCCACCCTCACGGATAAACCTGTGAGCCTCGCTTGGTCGCAAATCCCAATATTTACACAGAAGCCTTTCGATGGTTTCTTCCTCGACATTTGCATCAAGCAAGGCTGCTGCCGCCCTCGTTATATCCATTATTTGGATTCGAGAGACTTCATCATCTATCCTCTCCTGTACCATCTCCTGGACACCGCTCTGTATTCCATCCAATAGTTCTCTTCCCATACCTGATGACATATGTATCCCTCCATTTCATCATTTTAATACCTTTGATGTTCTACTCTTCTTCGGACAATTTCGCAACGTCAACTTTATCCGCATCACCCGCAAATTTGCTTAAATCTAAAGCGACTTTATTAAAGAATGCTTCCGCCCGGTATGGCTCCATTAACGGAGCATTTCTCTTGTTGTATTTAATACCATATTCCGGCTTGCTTTTTAATTCCGGCTTGTCATATGAATAGTCAACAAACAAGGCATTCGGTGTTTTCCATACAGTTGAAGGGAACACATATACATCTGGCAGAAATCCATCCTGAAAGCGTAGGTAGCATATCAAGAATTTATCATCCAACATAATCTTGTCCTTCCTGATATACATATAATTATCAAGACGCACTGCCTTTACTTGGATTTCATAAAAGACTCCGTTATATTTTGCCACAAAGTCCACGCCGTGATCATCCACCTCAGAAGTATAGACATCAAAACCATATGACGCGAATTCCATCTTTGCATAATATTCTGCATAGCGTCCGAGCTGCAGATGGTTCAGTTGGCTCCAGTTCAAATTCGGCATAATTAGCTCCTCTCATTACTCAATTGACATGATACCAGGAATACACCACTCCCATAATGCCATTTCTATACCAGTTGAAATCATGCCAGTTTCACTTCTCACAACTTCAATTCCGTTTTTAATAATATATTATAACCTTGGTACAAGAAGCTTCTTATCCGCTTCTGAAATCTTCATCGCCTCCATTGCTTGCTCTGCTGTCCATTTCATAGTTTCCATGAGGTTTTTAACTAAACTGGCTTTTTCATCTAAAACTCTTTTTTCTGCCAAATCCTCAAATGCCTGACACATAATTCCCTGATCTCCTTCTGTTTCCTTAAAATTTATCACTTCCAACATCTTTAAATCATATCACTGCAGAATAACATTCAGCAACAGTTCTGTAGCCTCTACGTTCCTGTCAAACATTAGTGTCATCAGATTATCATCCAAAAGTAATAATATTTCTACCAACCTTTCCTGCTATTTATTCTCAATGATACACGCTAACTCATAGAATTTGATTTGATTGGCTTCCTTCTTTTTTCAAATAATTTGATCCCTGATTCCCAAGTTTTCAATTTTACACATCCACAGTCCGCAGATAACTTCCCATCAAAACCAGCAGGTTTGTTCCCTCTGTTTCCATGACAGGAATATCTGCTCCTGATGCAGTCATCATACGGAACCGATCCATAATGGCAAGCATGTCTTCCGCATCGCTTTCCTGCTGTTCCCTTGATTCTGGTATTTCATCGAACATTCTTCCGGTTTCAGGTGCTTCCTGTTCGGTTGCCTGTTCAAATTCAGGTGTTTCCTCTTCCTTGGAAAAAGAAACTGTATCGTGGGAAACCGGAGTCTTTCTTTTTGAGAACCAATGGCGTTTCCCTTTATTTCCGCCCTTATAAAACTGATATAATTCATTTCCCGCAAGTTCGCCTGCCACTGATGCAGTAATACTTCCTGCAAGAATCCTGTTCTCCTCTGCACCAAGCCGGGTTGTGGCAAACCGATAGCGGGAATTGATTTCCTCCGTCCCCTGTCCTTCCTCAATACATTCCAGATAAGCATTCAGGTATTCTTCATCTACAATATTCCGCTGCCGTTCTGCATCCCGCATCGTGCTGATGCCATAATATTCCCTAGCCTGGGCGCAATTCTGTCCATTTTTTATCAGTTTCATCACATCATCCGCCGAAACCTCGTCAAGATATAATGCGTCATATACCCCGCAACAATAAAGGATATGTGCATATTCATCCCCGTTATGGCATCGGTCCATAAGAAAAATAATACGGTTGTTTCCTAAGTCCGCAAGCTGCTGGATTTCTTCCGCTGTATAAGGGCTTGCACCCTGCAGATTTTCTTCAAGAATAATCAATATCCCTTCCTGCTGTTGTTTTGCGTATTGGTAAATTCCCTCTTTGCGGTAGCGGCAAACCGACTGCAGGCAGGGTATCTTCCTTGCGGCTGCCTGTTCTAAATTTCCCCTGATCTGTCGGCTGACCGGAAGGGTTAGTCCAAATAATATTTTCCGTTCCAAAACATCAATCCCTTTCTGTCATTTCTGCCCCCTGGTATTCCTCCCATACAGAGGCATGTGTATTGACTGGCAGAATCAGTCTTTTATTTGATGCGGTAAACGGTACCATGATATCAATACCCTTTCCTTTTCTGATAAGGCTTATTGTATACTCAGCCACTGCTTCCAGATATTCTTCTTTCATGCCCGACAAGAACTGTGCTGCAGGTATTGCGAATTTTCCCTTTGCCTCTGATGCTTCCGCTATATCACGGATTGCCTGAATCCATTTGTCTCTCTGGTCCACAAGGTTTTTTGTGTCCTCCCCACCTGCGAGCAGTTCTTTCGCTGCATCCCTCAATATCTGACATTCACGGTATTGTATTTCCACGCCGTTATTTTCATATCTCATTTTCCATCCCCCACTTCCTTTTTTTCTATTGTAAACGCATGGGGTCGGGAAAGTCAAAATTCTGCCAATATTTTTTTATTCTATCGGTTATTTTCTTTTTTTGCAAACTGCCAAAAGACCACTTTCTGCTTTTTTGGCATACCAACACATATTGCTTCCAGTTTTCTTCCCTTTTGATAAAAAAATATACATAAAATCCATCTGATATCCGCTTTACGACAACGTCGTACTTACTGATTGTTGCCTTGCCCGGTCAGCTCCTTTACGCTTATTATATCTTGCCAATAATTATATTTTGAGATAGGAGGAGAACTCTTTGAAACAAACATTACGACTTCCCGCCTGCCACCGCAATGTAAAAGGCGGCGGGGATACTGCTGATAAACTATATACTCTTGCTACAAAAGCGGCACCTTGCCATATGGAGGGTATTACAGAACAGGATTTCCATTCCCTTCTTTTAGCCTCCCATGACATTCCTGCCGACCATCCGTTACCTAAAACTATCGGAAATCTTTCCTGCTTTACAGTTATCTCCGAATACAAATGTGGATATATCTGCCATATGTGTCCCTATGCGAAGCGGAACAAAAATGAAATGGAAACAGAGGAAAGCCTTCTGCTCTCCTTTGCCATAAAAAACTATAATAATCTTCAGTTCCTAAAAGATGCGGGATTGGACAACCAGAAGTTTAGTTCCCTGTTTCTGCTCAATGACCGTCCGAATGGGAAGATTGTACCAACGCTTCCTTTGCTGAAACTTTCCTATCATTACATGGAGTGTATGGTTGACCCAAAAACGGATTTTTCCAATCTTCCTTCCATGATAGCAGGTGCGCTGGATCAGAACAACAAAGGCAAACTGCTTCCGCAGAATGTACAGACCATACGGGAGTATCTGACAAAACTGCAAAAGAACGGAAACGGTATATCGCAGGACAAAATTACAGATGTTTTAAACCGTATGCTGCATCCAACTCAAACCGCCCCTGTGCCATTAAAGGAAACAGAGAATGCTATTTCCGGTTCTGTCATACCGTGTACAGCTGATAAACCGGAAAAACAGGAGTGTATTGCAGGATTGCTTGATAAAACGCCCGATGCAGAAAAGGCTCCTGCCTTACCACCCGTCTCAGAGCTGCCTTATAAATCAGAATTTCATGCAGACAGGATTGTGCCAAAAGCAAAGAAAACTGAAGCTGAACCACCTTCTGATGCGGAATCCGAACCAGAGGAAGAATCCCTATATCTTCCCGCTGTCTTCTCCCCAAATGAAGCGGAACGAACCGGATTTCCTTTTTACTGCATTTCGGAGAATATTGCGGATCTGCAACGGCTTGAAATTTTTTTGCAGTTTAATCCGATTGTCGGGACGGAAATCGTTGAAGATATGACAACTCAAAAACAGATGGTGCTGCTCTGTGCCTCCGGTCAATTTTATTACATAAATCCGGATCATCAACAGGCACTTTCCTTATTGCGCCTTTATTTTGCCAAAAGTGCCATCCGTCGTCAGATTTGCATGGAGCCATATAAGTTGTACCATTTTCTGCAGACAAATGGGATATATCATAAAAATGTATATTCCCTGCGAACCGTATATAAACTGTTAGCGGAAGCCAGAGGCAGTCAAAGCGTGAAAACACCCTCCGCGATGGTCAAAGAGCTAACCTCTAAGACAAACCTATACGAGTATTCCCCTTATATCTTTACCATGCTCCAATATATTAAAATGTACGATGTGCTTTCTTCTCAAGAGCTCTTGAATAAAAAAGAAGCGCAGGACAAGCTGCGGATGCTTTCCCATATAGACTCACTGCTTGGTATTTCCTATGAACTGCGGGATGTTGCGGAAACAGCAGATCCTTTGTTCCATCTCGATGAAAAAAGAAATTATCATTTTCTTTACCGTCCGGAAATCAAAATGAAAGAAGGGATTTACTCCGTAACCTTCTCTTTTTCATCAAAAAACCCTTGCGGCTCCCTTGTTACGGACATACTCTATCGGATTGCAAGAAAAGACCTTGCCAAAATACAAGGTTATCGGCTGTTGCAGTACCATCAGGATTCCTTTACGGTTGCCACGGCTGCGCAATATTATGAACAGCTCTGCGAAGTTGTTTCAAACCTCGCGACTTACCTTGCCGAGAAACAGAACCTTATACCATTAATCATAAAGGAAAATATCATAAAATAATTTGGCGGCGCTTCTTTCTGTTAGTGTCTTTTCTAAAACAATAATAATTTTGTGATATAGGTTGTAATTTTCATGCATTAGACATATAATAAAAATGTGATTATGAAACACATAAACATAAATAAAAATGTGAAGGTATATATCTATGGAACGATTGATTTTGAATAAGCTACTGGATTGGAAGAATTCGCCCTACCGCAAGCCGCTGATCTTAAAGGGCGTACGCCAGGTGGGTAAGACCTGGGTTCTCAAAGAATTCGGCAGACGTTATTATGAAAATACAGCCTACTTTAACTTCGATGAGAATGAAGAATATAAGCAGTTTTTCGAGACCACCAAGGATATAGATCGTATTCTGCAGAATCTAATACTGGCCAGCGGTCAAAAGATTGTGCCAGAAAAAACCCTTATCATTTTTGACGAGGTGCAGGATTGTCCCAAGGTCATCAACTCCATGAAGTATTTCTGCGAGAATACACCTCAGTATCATATTGCTTGTGCTGGTTCTCTGCTGGGAATTGCCCTGGCAAAACCATCCTCTTTCCCAGTGGGCAAAGTCAACTTCATGCAGATTGATCCAATGACCTTCACAGAATTCCTGCTTGCCAATGGCGACGAAAACCTTGTCAAGTATTTGGAAAGTGTGGATACCATTGAGCCAGTTCCCGATGCCTTTTTCAATCCGCTCTATGAGAAATTGAAGATGTACTATGTCACCGGCGGTATGCCCGAGCCGGTGCTAATGTGGACAGAAGCACGGGATGTTTCTGCTATGCAGGAAGCACTATCTGAGATTATTGGCGCCTATGAGCGTGACTTTGCCAAGCACCCCAACATCAGCGAGTACCCAAAGATCTCTATGATTTGGAAGTCCATACCGTCCCAGTTGGCAAGAGAGAATAAGAAGTTTATCTACAAGGTTGTCAAAGAAGGCGCAAGAGCCCGTGAATACGAGGATGCTTTGCAGTGGCTGGTGGATGCCAGACTGGTGCATAAGACCTACCGCAGCACCGCTCCCGGACTGCCTATGGCTGCCTATGACGACCTGTCAGCATTTAAGATTTATCTGGTGGATGTAGGGCTACTCCGCCGCCTGGCGCAGCTGGCTCCTACGGCCTTCGGAGAAGGCAACCGTTTGTTCACCGAGTTCAAAGGCGCACTGACTGAGAACTTTGTGCTGCAGACCTTAATTACACAGTTTGAAGTGATTCCCCGATACTGGAGTCAAAATAATCCACCTTATGAAGTAGATTTCCTTATCCAGCGGGAGAATGATATTTTCCCTGTAGAGGTCAAGTCCGAGGCTAACACCACCAGCAAAAGCCTAAAGAAATTCAAGGAACTGTTCTCGGATCAAGTCAAGCTCCGTGTGCGCTTCTCGCTGAACAATTTGAAGCTGGACAATGATGTGCTGAACATTCCGCTCTTTATGGCTGACCAGATGGATCGGTTGATTGGACTGGCATTGGAATAGCGGCAAGTTGACACACATAATTAACTCCACGGAGAATCGTAGATATCCAATTCCATATCATAAAATAATTTGGCGGCGCACCATATATTGAAGGTGCGCCACTTTTCTCCTGTTTATTGCTTCTTTCTGCCAGTATCTTTCAGGTAGGTGGTGCGGTATTGCTCATAGATTGTAATTTTCATGCACTTTACATGTAATAAAAATGTGATTTTAAAACACATAAATTTTAATAAAAGTGTGAAGATAAGTATCTATGGAACGATTAATTTTGAATAAGCTGTTGGATTGGAAAGATTCGTCCTACCGCAAACCGCTGATCTTAAAGGGCGTACGCCAAATGAATAAGACCTAGATTCTCAAAGAATTTGGCAGACGTTATTATGAAAATACAGCTTACTTTAACTTCGATGAGAACGAAGAATATAAGCAGTTTTTTGAAGACCACCAAGGAGGTAGATTGTATTCTGCAAAATATAATGATGGCCAGCGGTCAAAAGATCGTGCCGGAAAAAAACTTATCATTTTTGACGAGGTGCAGGATTGTCCCAAGGTCATCTACTCTATGAACGTTACTGTTCACGGGTCAGCTTGACTTAAAGAAACCGATGGTTTAGACTTAATACAGTCGAAGCCATCGGTTTTCTT
>JAIEEY010000171.1 GCA_029067205.1 Lachnospiraceae bacterium | reverse complement strand
TACAGATTCCATTAAGAAAAATACAAAACTTATCTAGAGTGAAAAAAGGAGAGATGTAAATGGAGAGAGAAAAATTGCCAATAAAATTTTTTGCTCCTCGTGATATTGATGAGTTAAGAATTGAAGGAAACGGTACGTCGGAAAAACCGAAGTGGGTGTTAAGCGGTCAAGAATTAAAAAATCGTGCAGAGTATTTGTTTGATTCATTAAATACTATTGAATCTATGATGGCAAAGAGAAAAGATTCTCCGGTTCCATTTTCATTTATAGCAAGGATACAGGAAGACGCTACTGCTAAATCAAAAAGAAAAGACATTGCCAACTTTTTCCAAGTTAAGGAAATGAGCAGTGTAATTGGACTCGCAGCAACAAATAAATTGATAGTTTCATTCGATTCATTAAGTGAGTTTGGGAAAATTTCAGAAAGATTAAAAGACTGCACAAATAATGATTATGCCATATCATGCATTACAGATTTTGAGGAATTTTTACCGAATATTTATGAGGTTGAAGAATCGTGCAATTATAAAATTAAGTTGATAGATTACCAAAATTATGAGCAGAATTTGGTGATGAGAAGATTATTAGAACATACATTAAACAAAAAGCAGATTGAGTATAAAAGGACAGATTATTCAGAAAAGTTTTATGTATATAAATTAAAGAATGTTACTAATGTCATGTTAGATGAGTTGAAAGAAGCAGATATATTTAATGCACTTTTTTCTGTTGAGCCAATGCCAAAGTATGTTATTTCATTGGATTTTTTAGAAGAAGATGATGATATTCCTATTAAAAGACCAGATTCTGAAAAAAGTTATATGACTATTGGAATTTTAGATAATGGAATTGAAAAAATTCCTCATTTAAAGCCGTGGATAGATATTGAACGTTGGTCTCCATATCCAGAATCAAGTATCAATCCTACACATGGAACATTTGTTGCAGGAATCGCATTATATGGAGATGAATGTGAAGGTAAGGAATGGGTAGGTCACAAAGGAATCAAGTTATTTGATGCAGCGGTTTTTCCTGATACTTCTAGGGAAGGATTAGATGAAGATGAGCTGATTGCTAATATAAAAGAGGCGGTTAAACTTTATAATGAGCAGGTTAAGATTTGGAATTTGTCTATAAGTATCACAAGACCAGTTTCTGATGATAAATTTTCTGATTTTGCAATTGCTCTGGATGCACTTCAGGATGAATATAATGTTTTGATTTGTAAATCAGCGGGAAATTGCAGAAATTTTGAAAGTAGTCGCCCTAAAGGTAGGGTGCATGAAGGGGCTGATTCTATACGTTCATTGGTAGTAGGCTCATTTGCACATAATAAAGGTATATATGATTATGCAGAAATAAATGATCCATCTCCCTTCTCAAGAGTGGGACCGGGACCAGAGTTTATTATTAAACCAGAAGTTTCACATTATGGTGGAAATGCAGGAGTAGATCCATTAGGTAATACAGTAACTACAGGAGTTAAGTCATTTGCGAAAGATGGTACTTTGGCACAAGGAGTTGGCACAAGTTTTTCAACGCCAAGAATAGCAGCATTAGCAGCGGGAATACAACAGGAATTAAGTGAAGACTTTGATCCACTTTTATTAAAAGCATTGATTAAAAGCATTGATTACGCATTCGGCGTCATATCCTAGAGAGATGACAGTTCCCACAATAGAAAGGACAAAGCAAGTCGGTTTTGGACTGCCAAGATCTGTTTCAGAAATAATATATAATTCACCATATGAAGCAACACTTATTTTACGGGATAATTTGGCGAAGGGGGATAAAATAGATATTATGGACTTCCCTATGCCGCAATGCTTGATTAAAGATGGATATTATACGGGGCAAATAATCGCAACATTAGTGTATGAGCCTATCTTAGATGCTTCACAGGGAATTGAGTATTGTCAGTCAAATTTGGATATTAAGTTTGGCTCATATGATGAAAAATTTGAAAGAGATGTTTCACAGAGGCATATTCTTAATCCTGTTGGAAGAAAAGGCGCTCAAAATCTTTTTCTTGGTAGTGTATTTAGTAAAACAAAAATGAAAAATAAATCAAGTGATTTTGCGTTAAAAGAACGATTGCAAATACAGTATGGAGATAAATATTATCCTGTTAAAAAATATGCGATTGATTTATCTGAACTAACAGAGCAGAAGAAAGTAGATTATTTGTCAAGTGATAAAAAGTGGTTTTTATTCTTACAGGGTGTATATCGAGACCATATAGAAAGACTGTCTCTATTAGAATCATTTACATTAAGTCAAGAGTTTTGCTTGATTTTGACGATTAGAGATCCCTTTTATAAAGAAGAAGTATATGATGAAGTTACACATAAGTTGGATGAATATAACTTCTGGCATTCAAATATTAAAATTGCGACAGATGTTAATATTCCGCTGTAAATTTATACATAGTCGATTGGTTTTCAAAAAACGGGAATCAATCGGCTATTTTTATGCCCGGATATTCTCAAAATCAACTGTAAATATCCAATTATGGGCAGGAAGGGAGTTGAGATTTATGCCATATATCGCACCGGAAGTCGTGCAGGAAGCAAAGCGGATGGACTTGTTGACGTATCTGAAAAATTATGAGCCTTTTGAACTGGTTCATTTTTCAGGCAGCACCTACACCACAAAAACGCATGACAGCTTAAAGATTTCCAACGGGAAATGGATGTGGTGGAGCCGTGGAATTGGGGGCAGATCGGCACTGGATTATCTGATAAAGGTCAGGGACTATACCTTTTTGGAAGCGGTACAGACGATTGCAGGGCAGGCGGCGATAACGCCGCCTGTTTCTCTACCAGCCGAAAAGACAACAGAAAAGAAACTGCTTCTGCCAAAGAAAAATTGTAATCGGACGAGAGTTGTTTCCTATCTGAAAAGCCGTGGGATTGATGCGGATATTATCAAATTCTGTCTGCAAACAGGAATTGTTTATGAAAGTGAGAATTACCACAACGCTGTTTTTGTGGGCAGGGACAGAGAGGGAAATCCCCGCTATGCCGCCTTGCGTGGCATCGGAACTGACTTTATTGGGGACGCGAATGGGAGCGATAAGAATTATTCATTTTCTGTCCCGACAGAGGGAAACAGTGAAAAAGTTCACTTGTTTGAATCCGCTATCGACTTGTTATCCTATGCCACTTTACAGAAAATGGACGGTCAGAACTGGAGGGCGGAGCATTTATTATCCCTTGCCGGAGTATATCAGCCAGCAAAAGAAATAGAGCGTAGCAAGGTTCCGGCTGCACTGACAAGATATTTAAAAGAGTATCCGGAGATTACGGAAGTGGAGTTGCATCTGGACAATGATCATGCGGGCAGAATGGCGGTGAAAGCGATTCGGACTGTTCTTCCAAGACAGTATCTGACGAGAGATAAGCCGCCGCTAAAGGGGAAAGACTGCAATGATTGTCTCTGCATCCGTCTGGGAATTGGGATAACAGAGCGGGCAAAAAAGAAGATTGGAAGGAGTTGTGAACGATGAAAAGGTATGATGTTACGATTACAGAAACTTTGCAAATGACTGTTCCGATTGAAGCGGAGAGCCTTGCGGAAGCGGAACAGATTGCAGAAAAAACTGGAATGACAGCCAGTATATTTTGGACGCAGATCATTTTGTGGGAGCCGATTTTAAGGCGAAAGAGTATGTCCGGAATAAAGATTTAGAACGGTAGGAAAGGGGGATTTTACAGTGAAGCAGTACGATATGACTATGGTGGCAGTCTCTGAAAAGAAAGTGAAAGTTTCTGCGGAGAGTGCCGAAGCCGCCGCATCAATGGTAGAAAAGATATATAACGAAACCAATATCTTAGACTTTACAAACAGGGATGTGACGGATATTTCTGTTTTAGGGAAAGCGGCGGATATGGAGGGAGCATGATTGAGCCATCTGACCGGGGAATGAAGCTGTGGTAAATCTTCTTTTTCGGTAGGTAATTATGCCGACACACGAAGCAGTATGCAGGGGGTGGAGGAAATACACAATACCAGCAAGCAACGCCTTTGGATTGCCATGCATCCTGCGGAAGCATAGCACTCCAAAGACAGCTTGTTAGGGGAAAATCCCCTAAAACCCCTATTAAGCAGAGCCGGGAGATTCCGGCAAATAGGAATAAGCATGGCGGCAGTATGCCATGCGGGAGAGGTGAGGCAGTATGTTAGTATTTATAGGTGGAATCTTTGTAGGCGGTATCATGGGTGTTGTAACGATGTGTCTGTTACAGATTAACCGTCTGCACAGGAACGATATGGAGGTGGATGAATGAGGAAAAGGGATATTCCTTTTTTGTTCCGGTTAAATAAAGAGGAAGCAGACGCATTCCGGGAGCGGGTACAGAAAAGCGGAATCAGTCAGGAAGCCTATGTGCGTCAGGCAATCAGCGGGAGGGTGCCGAGGGATGCACCGCCGCCTGATTATTATTCCATGATGCGGGAGCTGCATAAGATCGGCAACAATCTAAACCAGATTGCACAGAAAGCGCACACTCTGAATGTGGTTGATGTGCAGAGATATGACAGCGATATGCGGAAGTTTGATGAAGTAGTCAGGCTGGTTACGGAAGCGGTGATCCTGCCGGAAAAAACAGAATAATGGCAACCACATCTATCTGGAGCGTCAAAGGCTGGCTTGGGAAAGTTGTTATCTATGTGGAAAATCCGGATAAAACCATGAATCCGAAAATTGCAAAATTGCCGGAACTGTCCGGCATGGAGGAAAACGGGACGCAGGGACTATCCGATGTGATTGCCTATGCGGTCAATGCGGAAAAGACGAGACAGGCGAATAAGGCAGGGACGTCGGAGGGCAGCGGCATAGATGATGAGGGTGAGACAGTTATGCAGCAGTATGTGTCCGGAATCAACTGCACTCCGACAACTGCCCGGTCAGAAATGATGGCAGTAAAAAAGCGGTATGGGAAAGACGAGGGCATTATGGCGTTTCACGGTTATCAGTCTTTTGCACCGGGAGAATGTACCCCAGGCATGGCGCATGAGATAGGAGTGAAACTTGCAGAGGAATTATGGGGGAGTCGTTTTCAGGTGATTGTTGCTACCCATCTGGATAAAGCACATCATCTGCATAATCATTTTGTAGTGAACGCTGTTTCTTTTGCGGACGGACTGCGGTATCACCGCAGTAATCAGGATTACCGGGATATGAGGGACGCTTCAGACAGGCTATGCCGGGAATACGGATTGTCTGTTATAGAAAAACCAGAGAGGAAAGCAAAGCATTACGGGGAATGGCGTGCGGAGAAAGAAGGCAGACCAACGTATCTTGGAATGATAAAGGCGGATGTGGATGAAGCCATAGCAAAGGCGAGGACGGAAAAACAGTTTTTCCATTATCTGAAAGAGAAAGGGTATTTTATTAAGTTCGGGAAGGATATTACCGTGCGGGCAGAGGGCAGGGAACGGGGAATGAAACTTGCAAGGAATTTAGGGGAGGAATATACCATAGAATCCATCCGCAGGCGTATACTCACGCAGACAGTAAAGAAAACAGTATCACCGGTTCCGTCCCCGGAAAAGAAAATTTATGTCCTAAAGGTTCATGGGAATCTACGCCGGACAAGAAAGATCGGGGGACTTCGTGGTCTGTATCTGCATTACTGTTACCTCTTGGGAATCCTGCCAAAGAACAGACCGCCCTTATCTCCGAATCAGATACACATTCTGCTGCGAGAAGATTTAATAAAACTGGATATGATTTCAAAGGAAACAAGGCTGCTCTGCTATCATCGGATAGATACGAAGGAGCAGCTTTTTTCTTTGAAAGAAAATTTACAGGAGAAAATGAGGCGGCTTATCGAGGAAAGAAAGCATTTGCGGTATAAGAGCCGCAGTGTGAAAGAGGGTGAAAAGCTGGCGGAGATAAAAGAGGAAATTTCCGCCCTTACAAAGCAGATTGGAGAATTGCGGAAGGAGGTGGGACTTTGTGACAGGATAGAGGTACGTTCTGTCATGATAAAAGAAAAATTAGAAGCTATACGGGAAGAAACCAACAGAGAAAAGGAGGGAAAAAATCATGAACACATCAGGCGAAGCCGCTGATCAGGTAGTGCGTATGTCACTGGAAGTGGGAGAAGCCGCCCTGAAAATTTCTGGCGAGGGAGCTAAACAGCTTGCAGTGCTTTTGTATGCCATTTTAAAAGAGCAGAAAAAGACAAAAGGCAGGGCAAGGCTGGAGACTTTGATACGTTCGGGAAAGCCGCTTACTGTCTTTTCGGTCAAGGAAAGCGACCTGAAAAAATTCGTTCAGGAAGCGAAGCGATATGGGATTCTTTATTGTGCAGTCCGTGATCCGAAAGGAAGCAGCGACGGCATGGAGGACATTATGGTGAGGGAAGAAGATGCGCCCCGCATCAACCGCATCGTAGAACGCTTCAGATTTGCGTCTGTTACGGAGGCGGCGCAGATTAAGACGGAAATCCAGAAAGCAAGGGAAGAAAAATCTCATGCCAAAGAGGAAAAACCGCAGAAAGCAGGAACGCAGAAGGAAAGCGTAGAGTCACGGACAGAACCGGAAAAGGAAAAACCGGAGAGGACGGAAGAAGATATGCTGGTGGATGAACTGCTTGGGAATCCGGTACAGAAAGAAGGAACAGAGCGGGAAAACCCCTCTATGGCAAAGACCGAGAAATCCCAACAACCTGTATATAAGTGCCATCGGGAAGTATGGACATGGGTTCCCCGAACATGGACGGGGCTGCATAGATGTGCATCCCTGTCCCTGAAAAACGGACATAACAGACTGGAAGGGGATGTTTCCCGGCGACGGATGTATTAAGCGGGATAAAAGACAGGGCGAGAGATGGAACAAGTACAAAAATGACAGAGTTTTTAAACGGTTTCATAATAATCTCCTTATGCCTGAATGCAGGGTTATCACTTGTTTCCAGTGGGATCCGAAAAGTTCCATGGAACCTATGGCTTCAATATTATACTGAACACCGAATATATTTGCAGTATAACTACACAGAAAACCTTTTGTTTGCATATCAAATTTTGCACCCTACAGCAAATTTTTGCGGTGTGCAGTATAGCACAATTATCCGGTTAGTTCAATACAAGATTCGATTACTGTTGATAAAAATCAACAAAATGGTATACTTTATTAGTCAGAAAATTAAAATGTATTGGAGGAAAATGCAAATGAAGAGGAAACTATCAAAAATGCTTGCCATTGGTGCCTTTCTAGGTTTAATGGCAGGAACAATGACCGGATGCGGAAAGACAGAGATTGATGTCATGGAAGGCCTGACAGTGGAGTTTAACGGTATAGACGGACAGGGGACAGCAAGCCTTTCAAATAAATATTTCTGGGAAGAAGCTGCCTTTGAGGCGGCAGGGATCAGCGATTCAGAGGATTTATCAATTCTGGGAAAGATGGCAGCGATAGAGGAGGCAGTATCATATGAAGTATCCCCTAAGGAAAACCTGTCCAATGGTGATGAGGTGACGGTCAGGGCTGACGTGGATAATGAAACTGCCGGAGAGTACAAGATAAAGTTTACGGCAGAAGAAAAGAAGTATACGGTTAAGGGGCTTAAGGAGATTGAACAGATCGACCTGTTTGAAAATATTGATGTGGAGTTTCAGGGGATTGCACCATATGTAAAAGCTTACATCAAAAATGGGAGCAGTAACCTGCCCGTGTATGTAAGTTACAGGCTTGATAATAATGAGGGGCTTTCTGCAGGTGATACTGTCACTGTGACGGCTGAATACGATGCCGGCCAGCTATTGGAACGCGGTTACACTGCGGGGGACGGGACAAGGGGATTCGTGGTCCCGGAGTGTGACAGCTATGTAACAGGACTATCCCAGATACCGGATGATACAATGGCAAAGATGAAGAAACAGATAGAGGATGCTATTCAGGCAAAAGGATGGGACACAGTGACCGGCGTGGAATTTGCAGGAAACTATTTCCTGTCTTTAAAGCCGGGGATGAATGGCAGTGATTATAATACGGTGTATGTGCTGTACAAGATCGAGGATGTGGATATGGAAAATCCTGATGAAAAGCTGTATTTCTATACATATAGGAAATTCAGCAATCTGGTTCTTTTAAAAGACGGGACATGCAGCGTGGACCTGAGCAGATACGAGATGCCATCCGGCTCTGTTTTTTCAAAGAGAGTATTCAGCGGGGACATATTCTGGAGGGGAGATTACTATTACGAGGGTTTTCAGGACATGGATACGATGTTCAATAAATGCGTGACAAAAAACATAGAGAGTTATGAATATGAATCCAATGTAACAGGCGAATAGCGCCATTGAAAGGAAAGGGCAAATGAAAAGAAGACTATATACGATTTTGGTCATAGCCGCCTGTTTTTTTACGGGGTGTGGAACGGGCAGTGCAGCTGAAAAAAGCATGGATGGCTATGCAGCGGAGGCAGATCCTGATACTCCGGTTATATCGGAAGAAACGAAAAAGACATCTTCCGGGGAAACGGAAGTAATGGAAAGTATAAAAAGTGAAAGCACAGATGATACAGATACTGCTGCTGGTGTCTATGATGGGATATTGGACATGTTTTATTATAAAATACTGGAAGGATGGGACTGCACGGAAGATGTAAGCTATATGTTTTATTGGGACTATACTTCGGTTGAAACCCTGTCTGATGCAGGATATGCAATGGCTGATCTGGATGGGAACGGGGTGCCGGAGCTGCTGGTCAGCACTGTGGAAGATGCGGCAGACGGCATGATATTTGACCTGTATACGTATGCGGATGGGAAGGTTATCCATGCGGCGACAAGCGGGGAACGCTACTGTTATTATCTGTGTGAGGATAATACGATTTATTACTGGGCGACAAGTGGGGCGAGCAACAGCACACAGATCAATTACAGCGTGGATGCAGGCACAGGGCGGCTGCACCCGGAAAAAATAGTGGCATTCGACCAGAATGAAGACAAGGACAGCCCTTGGTTTTACGGAACGCAGGATCATTATGACAGAATGGACGGTCTGGATTTTGATAATATGTCCCATATTACGGAAAGCGAAGCACAGGACATCTGTGACAGCTGGAAGACAAAAGCCATTGAACTCACATTGTTTGAAGAATACTCCCCGCAGGGTGGGAAACCGGCGGATATGCTGCTGAAACAGGCTTTCCAGTCAGCGGCCGGTTCTGAAACGGAGCTGTGTTTCGTCTGCGAAGACTTTGACGGGGACGGGACAGTGGAAGCGTTTGGGATCACAGGGACGGATGACGGGATTGACCTGAATGATGCCAGAATCTATTATATCGATCCAGAAGGGACTGCATCTTGCATCGATACAATCCCGGTTATATTTGGGTATGGCGGTATAACTCCGGGAATGAACTGGGTAATGGATGCCGGAGAGGCAAAATTTCTGACGGTAGGAGGGGCGGACGGACAGGAAACATGGCTGTATGGTGTAAGGGACAGTGCAGCATATCAGCCGGAAGTCTCTGGGCAGCATGCCGATTTCGGGAAGATTGAGGACGGCCGTTTTATTGCGCAGCCGCATGAAGGCGGGGAAGGATATTATATACTTCACTACAGCTATGATCCTGAGACAGGTGAATTTGTCCTAATTGATGGAGATGGAAAGTCAGCTGCGCCGGAAACGGGAACGGCAGGATATGGGCATGAGCATATGTATACAGGCACAGTGACCTTAGAACCTACTTGCACGTCCAGCGGTACAGAGACTTTTACCTGCTCCTGCGGGGACACATATACAGAAACCTTAGATCCCTCAGAGCATGACTGGGAGAGAAGGGAAGAACTGGTCAGCCACGAGTTTAGTGGAAATAAGGAGTCGACAGTTGTAAAATGGACTTCCGTCTGTAAGGTATGCGGGGCAACGCGGAATTTTTGACCGATTATTTCTGGAAGGTTGTCTGTAAATGTATAAAAAGTCTGGCCTGATTTCTTTATGTAGTTAAAGGTGTCTTTTTTGCATTTAACGAAAGATGATGCAGTTGGAATTAGCAATGACAAATTGGGCAGATGGTGTAGAAATGAAAAACGTTCGGAAGGGGCAGATATTTATCTGCCCCTTTCCTTATACATATGCTGGTGTAATCGTATGTATGCTGTTAATATTCATCAGTGCTTTTGTCCCGCCGTAGTAGAGGGTGAATTTATATTCAGAAATCCTCTAACCATTTTACATTCGGCCTGTTCTTAATTTTATTCCACTTGGTTGCGAGCTCATCATATGTAAGGTCAATGAAGAGTTTGTCTGTCGGGTATGTATGGTCTATACAGCTGCCGTCATGGGTCAGCCTGTTTTGTATTATCCCATATGAACCATTCTCATATCTGACTGCCCTGAAAATGACACCTGTATAGATCCGTTCAAATAATGTCCCGAATTCTTCTAAAAGCTCATCGATATAAAAGTACAGTGTCCGGAGGGATTCTCTAAATTTATCCGGCAGTGGCTCCACGATTTCAACGCTGTTGAGGGATGGGAATAGTATGGGGTGGAGGCTGTTGTGCTCTTTATCATATCTGTTGAAAGAAAAGTTTTTATTAACCCGTTTTACATATAAGACATCTGATTGTCTGCTACATTTTTCAATGTAATAATATCTGCCTTTTTTGAATCTCAGACTTGTTGCAAAAATTAACTGTCCGGTTTTTATTTCTTTTTCATTTTTATCTACCATACGTTATTATCCTTTAAAAAAGTTCTACCTGTGCGGTTGGAAAAATGTCTACTTCATAATATATATTTATTCGGTATAAACCTATTTTACTGCATAAATA
>JAIEEY010000170.1 GCA_029067205.1 Lachnospiraceae bacterium | reverse complement strand
GTGTGTGCTGGATGCGCTGGATGCGGGCTATCGGAGCATTGACACGGCACAGTCCTATTTTAACGAGGAAGAAGTTGGTGCAGCGATTAAGAAAAGCGGTGTTTCCCGAGAAGATATTTTCCTGACATCCAAAGTTTGGGTAGAGCATTACGGCTATGAGGAAACGAGAAAGTCTGTGGAAGAATCTCTCCGCAAACTGCAGACGGATTATCTGGATCTGATGCTGCTCCATCAGCCATTCAATGATTATTACGGCGCGTACAGGGCCTTGGAGGATATGTATGAGGAAGGTATGCTGAAAGCAATCGGTGTATCAAACTTCTATCCTGACAGACTGGTGGATCTTGCATCTTTTACAAAAATTCCGCCCATGGTCAATCAGATTGAAACCCATGTGCTGAACCAGCGTATGGAAGACCATACATGGATGGAGAAATATAAGGTTGCGCATGAAGCATGGGCGCCTTTTGGAGAGGGCCGCGGAGGACTGTTTGAGAATGAGGTGTTAAAGGGCATTGGAGAAAAGTATGGAAAGACTGCGGCGCAGGTAATGCTGCGTTGGAACATTCAGAGGAACGTTATCGTACTGCCCAAATCTACCCATAAGGAAAGAATGATCCAGAACATGAATGTCTTTGATTTCAGCCTGACAGAGGAAGATATGGGTGCAATTGCAGCACTCGATACAAAGACAAGCGCATTCTTTTCCCATTATGATCCGAATATGGTGGAATGGTTCGTAAAGATGGTGGAGGAGAGAAAGACGAAGCATGACAGCAGCAAGGAAAAGAAGAATTGGTAGATAGAAATGGAAAAGGAGGAAGACCTGCAATGGAATACTTTGCACTGAATAATGAAATTAAAATGCCGATGGCAGGAATCGGGGTGTTCATGATGTCGCCTGCGGAGGCGGAATCGGCAGTGGAAACAGCGCTGAAAAGCGGTGTCAGATTAATTGATACTGCAAACGGATATATGAATGAGAGCGGTACAGGGCGGGGAATCAAAAAGAGCGGTGTACCGCGGGAAGAGATTTTTCTGGTAACGAAGCTCTGGCCCACGGTGTATGAGAAAGAGACGGCTGTGGATGAGACGCTGCAGAGGCTTGGCACAGATTATATAGACCTCCTGTTCCTGCATCAGCCTACCGATAATTGGAGGGAAGGTTACAGGCAGATTGAAAAAGCGTATAAAGAGGGCAAGGTAAAAGCAATCGGTCTTTCAAACTTCCCGGATGATTTATTGAAAGAGGCTGTTGAT
Source organism: Lachnospiraceae bacterium (assembly GCA_029067205.1). Lineage (GTDB taxonomy): Bacteria > Bacillota > Clostridia > Lachnospirales > Lachnospiraceae > COE1. Next base: position 2,628 of record JAIEEY010000170.1, on the reverse strand, counting down.
ACAATGGAAATCAAACCCCAGGTAGTACAGGTGGAGGCACATCCGTACTTCCCGCAGACTGAGCTTAAGAAGGTGCTTGCACAGACAGGTATGGGGCTTATGGCATGGTATCCGTTGGGACACGGTGATAAAGCATTGATCGGCGAGCCTGTATTTGGCGAACTTGCTGAAAAATATGGAAAAACAAATGCACAGGTTATCCTCCGCTGGCACGTACAGAGCGGAAATATAGTCATTCCGGGGTCAAAAAATCCTGACCATATCCGTGACAATTTTGATATTTTTGATTTTGAGCTGACAGGCGAGGATATGGCAAAAATTGCAGAAGTTGATAAGAATGTGCGTTATTATACGGCGACACCGGAGAAGGTTGCGGCCTATGCGGCAATGGAACTAAAAGAGGATCTATAAAGGAGAGACCGGTGATGAAAAGGCTCATTTTGATCTGCCTGAGTTTCCTGTTTGTTTGTAATCTTGCTGCATGCTCGAATACCGAAAGGGAGGACGGCAGCCCGGATGAACAGGAAACATCTCTGGCAGGAGTGGAAAATATGCAGACAGGGGAGAGTGCAGAGAATCCTTATACAGTTGACACATTGATATCGGATGTCATAGCCGACCCGGTGTTTGGTGAGTACGGAAGGCTTATTTTTCCAGTGGATACCGGGTATTACAGCGGGGATACGCTTGGGAGCCTGCGGCTGACGTGGTACAGTAATATCGATCCGGATAAGACAGTGGAAATCACGAATTATATGAAAGAACATGCCGGGCTTGGGGATACCATATTTTATGATATTTATTCCGAGGAGGAAAAGGCAGCTGACCCGGCGAAAGAAGATACCGGGCTATTTTTCTTTAAGGGAAATCCGGGTGAAAAGTTTGCAGTATGCAATGCAGGCGGCGGGTTTGCTTATGTGGGAGCCATGCATGACAGCTTTCCCCATGCCCTGGAATTATCCAAAGAGGGTTATAATGCCTTTGCATTAATTTACCGTCCGGGAGCACAGACAGCCTGTGAGGATTTGGCAAGAGCCATCAGTTTTATCTTTGAACATGCGGAAGAACTGGAGGTAGATACGGACTGTTATTCCCTGTGGGGCGGGAGTGCCGGCGCAAGGATGGCGGCGTATCTCGGAAGTTATGGCACGGCAGCTTTCGGCGGAGATGAACTGCCGGGACCGGGTACAGTGGTCATGCAGTATACCGGCCATTCTGAATATATGGAGAGCGACCCGCCTACCTATGTATGTGTGGGGGAAAACGATGGCATTGCCAACTGGAGGACGATGGAAAGCCGCCTGGAACGGATGAATGCATTGGGGATTGATACGGAATTCCACAAATATCCGGGACTTGGGCATGGGTTTGGACTTGGGACAGGAACCGTGGCGGAAGGCTGGATCGGGGATGCGATCGCATTTTGGGAAAAGCATATGCAGGAGGAAATTACAGTGGGCAGCACAGAAGGTAATTTAAGCGGGACAGTGCCGGATGAATTGGAGTATATTCCCGCTGAATACAAATATCCTGCCGAGCAGGCGGGGACATTGGAAAAGCTGACATATCAGACATGGGAGTCCTTTTCGTATGAGGACCGCACACAGGAACTGACAAAAGAGGCATGGGTTTATCTGCCCTATGGGTATTCGGAAGAACAGCAGTATAATGTTTTCTATCTGAGCCATGGGGGCTGGAACAATGAAACAGCAATCATGGGAACAGATGAGGAGCCACATTCTTTTAAGCATGTGATTGACCATGCGATCCAGGATGGAAAGATCCGGCCGCTTATCATTGTCATGCCTACTTATAATAATACAAGCAGCAGTGACAGTGGTGATTACAGTCTTTCATTGAAATTGACAGACCAGTTCCATAACGAGCTGCTGAATGACCTGATCCCTGCCGTTGAAGGCAGATACAGCACCTATGCGGAGGATACGACTCCCGCCGGTATTGCGGCTTCCCGTGACCATAGGGGATTTGGGGGATTTTCCATGGGTTCTGTCAATACATGGTGTACGTTTCGGTACTGCCTTGATTATTTCCGGTATTTTATGCCAATGAGCGGCAGTTATACCACGGACGGGGAATACATGGCGGAGTTGGTCAGGGAATCCGGGCATACATGGGATGATTTCTTTATCTTTTCTGCGTCCGGCACGGATGATTTTGCATATAGTGCCTTTAAGCGGCAGATCATGTCTATGGGTGATGTGGAGGACGGCACCTTCCGGTTTGCGGATAAGGAAACGGATGGCAATCTGGCATTTTTGGAGAGGGAAGGGTACACCCATGATGGAACGGCAAGCGATGAATATACTTACAATGGGTTACGGTTTTTCTGGAACGGGGAGAAATAACGATATTCGCAAGGAATATGCAGGATTCTGCCAATCCATAACGGAAATTCCTTTGGGAGGAAGCTTCATATGCTGTCAGCTGCAGTAAAAGGAACTTCCGAGGTTCGAACCCGCATACTGCGCATTACTGCGGCAGTGGCGGGTTTTACGGCGTTTTTTAGGGCTTTATTGATGTCGGCTTTTAATGAAACAGTATAAATCCCCCAGCAGAGCTGGGGAGACTAACAAATGCCGGAGGCGGTGAGCAGAGTACAAAAATAAA
>JAIEEY010000017.1 GCA_029067205.1 Lachnospiraceae bacterium | reverse complement strand
TCCCTGGTAATCGAAACATTTTCACTCTTCTTGGTAATCTTGTCAATCTCATCGATATAGATGATTCCATATTGAGCCCTCTCAATATCATAATCAGCTGCCTGAATAAGCTTCAAAAGGATATTCTCAACATCCTCGCCCACATAACCTGCCTCTGTGAGTGTCGTTGCATCTGCTATGGCGAAAGGAACATTGATGATCTTGGCAAGTGTCTGCGCCAGATAAGTTTTTCCAGAACCAGTTGGACCAATCATGATGATATTGCTCTTCTGGAGCTCAACATCCAAATCTTTCTCAGCCATGACACGTTTATAGTGGTTGTATACCGCCACCGATAATACTTTCTTGGCCTCTTCCTGTCCGATCACATACTCGTCAAGAAACTCTTTGATTTCCACAGGCTTTAGGAGGTTGATCTCGAAACCGCCCTCGATCTGCTCCTCCTCATATTCCTCCTCGATAATGTCTGCACAGATATCTACACACTCATCACAAATATAAACACCGGATGGACCTGCTATCAGCTTTCTCACCTGATCCTGTGTTTTATTGCAGAAAGAACATCTTACTCTTCCCTCAGTGCTTTTTCCAGCCATCCTTTTTCTCCCTTTACTCATAATTCATTCAATCTATAATCTAATTCTCTTTGTCCTCCGCTGCATCAGCCCTGTCAGTGATCACCTTATCAATCAGACCATACTGCATTGCCTCCTCAGCTGTCTTCCAATTATCACGCTCAGTATCCGCTGCGATCACGTCGTACGGCTGACCACAGTTCTCTGCCAAAATACTGTTTAATTTCTGCTTGGTACGCAGAATATGTTTTGCGGCGATCTCAATCTCTGTCGCCTGCCCCTGCGCTCCGCCAAGCGGCTGATGAATCATAATCTCCGCATTAGGAAGTGCAAGCCGCTTACCCTTCGTGCCGCCTGCAAGGAGGAATGCGCCCATGCTGGCTGCCATTCCGATACAGATCGTGGATACATCACATTTGATATACCGCATCGTATCATAAATTGCCATACCCGCCGTGACGGAACCTCCCGGACTGTTGATATAAAGCTGGATATCCTTTTCTGGATCTTCAGCCTCCAAAAACAGCAGCTGTGCTACTGTAAGACTTGCCGTTGTCTCGTTTACTTCCTCGCCTAAGAATATAATGCGTTCCTTCAAAAGCCTTGAATAAATATCGTATGAACGCTCTCCGCGGCTTGTTTGTTCTATGACATATGGTACTAAACTCATGGGATTTACCTCCGATTTGCATACTACTTAGCTTCAGTATAACGCAAATATAATAATTGTGCAAATAATTCGCACAATTATTATACTTTTTTAATATATTGTAGTTACTGTTCACTCCTTTCCAGTAACAGATAAAAATCCATACCGAACAGTAACATATTGTATTCTATTTTTCTACTGCATTCTCCACTGCGAAATCCAATGCTTTCTTAACACGGATATCTTCCTTGATTGACTTCTGTTCATACTCGCCAATCATCTCTGTAAGCTTATCCTCCTCCATCTGGTAAGCCTCTGCCATCTTCTTGATCTCAGCTGTGTATTCTTCCTCACTTGCCTCTATGTTCTCAGCCTTTGCAACTGCCTCAAGCACTAGTCTGGTCTTGATTCTCTGCTCTGCCTGTGGCTTCAGCTGCTCTAAGAATGCCGCTCTTGTGAGACCTGTAAACTGGAAATACTGGTCGATCGAGATACCCTGCATCTGGATTCTCTGTGCAAATTCATCAGCCATTGAGCGCTGCTGTGTCGAGAGCATCGCCTCTGGAATATCCATCTGTGCATCTGCAATGATTGCCTCAAGCACTTTCTCTTCCTTCGCAGCCTTTGCTTCCTCTTCCTTCTTCTCGGTCAGATTCTTCTTCACATCTTCCCTGTACTCTTCTAAGGTATCAAACTCAGACACCTCACTTGCAAACTCATCATCAAGCTCTGGCAGCTCCTTCTCCTTGATCTCCTTGACCGTGCACTTGAATACAGCCGGCTTTCCCGCAAGCTCAGATGCCTGATAATCCTCGGGAAATGTCACATTTACTTCCACTTCCTTGTCAAGCTCAGCACCGATCAACTGCTCCTCAAATCCTGGGATAAATGTATTAGATCCAATGGTCAGAGGGTAATTCTCACCCTTACCGCCTTCAAAAGTCTCCCCGTCAACAAAGCCCTCGTAATCGATTACTGTCATATCACCATCCTTGACAGCCCTGTCCTCAACAGAGATTGTCCTTGCATTATTCTCTCTCTCTCTGTCAATCGCTGTATCGATCTCCTCGTCTGTGACAGCTGTATCTGCCTTCTCAACCTCGATGCCCTTGTACCTTCCAAGTGTTACCTCTGGCTTTAATGCTACTTCTGCTGTAAATATAAAAGGCTTTCCTGCCTCTGCCTGTACAATATCAATTGTGGGCTGTGACACAATCTCCTCTGTGCACTCGTCCACAGCCTTTGCATAAGCAGATGGAATGACAATGTTAGCAGCATCCTCATAAAAGATCTCTCTTCCATACATTTGTTCTACCATCTTGCGAGGCACCTTGCCCTTGCGAAATCCCGGAATGCTCAGCTTGTTCTTGTTCTTCTGATAAGCCTTCTCAATCGCCTGCTCAAAATCCTCAGCTGACGCTTCTATCGTAAGCTTAGCCATATTTCCATCTAACTTTTCTACCTGTAAACTCATTTGTTTCATTTCCTCCTTGCATATCATGCAATGCATATCATGCAATCATGCCTGACATGAATATATTTTTATATTTTATCTGTTTCAGTATACAGTTCGTACACTGTCCTTTGTAACTATTCATCAAACAGTTACAGTCATTTTACAATTATAGCATAGGCTTTCCAAAAATAAAAGGAAAATTTATTAAAAGAATCAAAAAAACAAGAAAAACGGGATGCCGTATCAAAACCGCATCCCATTCTGTCTTTTGGCTGTGTCTTATTTGTTTAAAGACTCCTCATAGCTCTTAACCATTCTCCTGACCATCTCGCCACCGATGCTTCCTGCCTCGCGTGATGTGAGATCACCGTTGTAACCTTCCTTTAAGTTTACACCAAGCTCTGATGCTACCTCTGTCTTAAAACGGTCCATTGCTGCCTTTGCCTCTGGAACTTCTACTCTGTTTGATCTACTCTGTGATGCCATAATTTTTTACCTCCGTTAATCATTTTTGCTCTCTATAACAAATCTATCTTCAAAGACAAGCTTTTTATCGCTTATCTTAATCCTAGTATTAACGGAGTGAAAAGTTTTATGAATGGTATATTTTTACTAAACTGTCATTTTATTCAGATTCCCTTGAAATTTCGGTAAATGCGCATGAACACGCGGATAATATCCGGATCGAATATCGTTCCTGCCTTCTCCTGCATATATGTAAGCGTCTGGTCAAGCGGAATGGGCTTTTTGTAACGGCGCTCGCTGATCATGGCATCAAACACATCCACAACCTTTACGATACGCGCCGGAAGTGGTATTTCATTTCCTTTTAAACCCTTGGGATACCCGGAACCATCCCAACACTCGTGATGGTGCCATGCAATTTCAATCGCCATATCGATAAAATCATTCGTCTCCACACCCTCATAGATATCCATCAGCGTCTTTGCGCCAAGCTCTGCATGGGTGCACATGATCTTGCGCTCCTCCTCGTCCAATGGAGCATTTTTGAGCAGGATATAATCCGGTATCATAAGCTTACCAATATCATGAAGCCCGGCACTGGACTCAATCGTGTCAATAAAATCATCTGTCACTTCCTCTTCAAATTTGGGGTAAAGCTGCATTCCCTCAGCGAGAATGCGGCTGTTGTACAATATGTTTTTGTAATGCGAGCCTGACACGTTCTCCCGGCTCTCCACAAGTCTTGCAAGCGCTGTCATAATATTTTTCTGCTCTATCCTGAGTTTCTCCATCTGACGCGCCACCACGAGATTCAGCTGCCTGTTATTTTCTTCCAGATCTCTCTGCATGGTATAGATCTTAAGGTGCGTGGAAATGCGCATCTCTACTTCCGTCTGATCAAATGGCTTTGGAATATAGTCAACTGCACCAAGCGCAAATCCCTTGCTGAGATCCGAGGCTGTATCCATCGCCGAGATAAAGATCACCGGAATATCCTTTGTATACGGATCATTTTTCAACATGGAACAAAACGTAAACCCATCGGTCTCAGGCATGGATATATCCGATAAGATCAATCTTGGCAGAACATCACTGTTCTCGATCACCTTCAAGGCTTCTTTCACACTCTGCGCCACCAGTGCCTGATATCCCATGTTTTTGATAATTTCCTCGAGAATGATCAGATTTACCTCAACATCATCTACCACGAGTATCCTAATCTCACTTTTATTTTGTGATGCTCTATCCATATGATCTCTCATCCCCCCATCTTACAAACACTATAACTCAAAGTCTTCAATCTCAAGCATCAGCTGTTCCTTTACTTTCTGCGCATATTCTTTTGCCTTGTCGCAGTCTGACTTTCTGATCATCATCTCCATTCGGAAAGTCAGACGCTGCAGATCCTTCGAGCCATTGCTGACCAACTGTTTCAAAGTCGTGGCAAAGCTCTCCGCTTTCTGCCAGTTTTCCATATCCATACTGATATTCAGCTTTTCAAAATATTTTTTTAATTCCCTGATATTGATATCGCTTCCCAGCTCATACATCAGATCCTGTTCCCCTGCGATCTTATTGAGGTTGCTGGAGTATTTCCATTTTCTAATAGAAGTCTCCTGCTCCGTGCCGTCCTGTGCCTGTTCCGTCTTCAGCCTTACCGTGAAGGAGAAAGTGGATCCCTTGCCCTTCTCGCCATCTGCCCAGACTTTGCCATGCATCATGTTTACAAGCTCCTTTGTGATGGCAAGCCCAAGTCCAGTGCCGCCATACTTTCTGGTGATGGACGCATCTGCCTGGGAAAAGCTCTTAAACAGCTTATCTTTATCCTCTGGCGAAAGCCCGATACCAGTATCAACCACCATAAAAAACAACTCTATCTCATCATTGATTCTCGTGTTTAAAGAGATCTCGATGCCGACGTAACCCTGCTCTGTGAATTTCACCGCGTTGGACACAAGATTGTTCAAAACCTGTGTCAACCGCAGCTCATCACCGATCACCTTGTCCGGAATCTCCTGTGCGACATTGAGTGTAAACCGAAGTCCTTTCCTCATGGTGAGCATGGTAAACATCTTTTCCATCTTCGATATAAAATTATAAAAAGAAAATGGTTTCTCATCAATCTGAAACTTTCCTGCCTCAAGCTTGGAGAAATCAAGAATATTGTTGATAATTCCCTCCATGGTCGTGCAGCAGTCAAGAATCATCTTGAGATAATTGATCTTCTGAAAATCCTGCTCCTGCTCCATCAAAATCTCTGTATGCCCTTTAATTCCATTTTCAGGCGTCCGCAGCTCATGCGTTACATTTGCCACAAAAGCGTCCCTCGCCTTCATGGACTCCTGCATTTGTATCGTGGTTTCCTCCACTTTTCTGATGCTTTCCTTGTAACGTGTCATATCCACAGCAGTACAGATCATTACCTCCACACCGTCAAAAACACCTGATACCACCTTGATCTCCACTGGAAAGCAGGTCTTATTTTTTCGGTACAGCACAGTCTCTATCACTTCTGTATCCTTATATTCATCAGCCAGCCCGATATGATTATCTACTACAACAAATACATTTTGAATAAGCTCACCGATAAATACACCAACAAGCTCACCTGCACCATAACCTGTGAGCTCTAGCAGTCTGTCATTACAATAACTGATACAACCGCCGGAATCATATTTGATGATACATTCCTGACTATGATTCAAAATAAAATAAAAAAATTCTTCCTGATTTTTTTGCATTTATTCTTCCTCTTCCTCTTCCTGCTTCTCAGTAAAATCAAGCGACTCGTCACTCAACAGTTTGACAGGATCCAGTAAAAGCTTGACACTGTCACCAATCTTTCCGATTCCCCGGATAAATTTTGCCTGTGCATTAGTCTTGGACACACTTGGCGGTGGTAAAATATCCTCTTCTTCAATCGATACCACTTCCGAAATCGTCTGAACGATCAGCCCTACCGTAACACCCTGAACATCCACAACAATAATACAGGTTCGGTCATTGTATTCAAAAGGTTCCTTACCAAATCGGTCTGCCACATCGATAACCGGTATGATCTTACCTCTTAGGTTAATCAATCCCTTAATAAAATGCTCCACCTCGGGAATGGGCGCTATCGCCTGCATCTGTATGATCTCACTTACATATTTAAGTTCTATGCCGAAAACATCATTTCCAATGCAGAAAGTCATATATTTCCCCTGACGGGTATCTTCCTGCTCTACCGCATCAAGCACTTCCGTTTTTTCTTCCATGCAAAATCGTCCCCCTTATCTTTTTGCGATAACATTTATGAATTGAATCCAAGCTTTTCAAGTGTGCCTCTCAATTTTTCCACATCAATCGGTTTTGCACAATACACAGTACAGCCAAGTTCAAACGCTTTCTTAACATTTTTCTCCTCATTGAGCGCTGTTGTCATAATGACTTTTGCCTGTTGGTCTGGCGACACATGATGCTCTTTCTCAATATCACGTATATTCTTGAGTGCCTGATAGCCATCCATAACAGGCATCATCACATCCAGACAGATCAAATCATATGGTTCCTCCTCCTCAAGCGCCATCATAAAGGCATCGATCGCCTCCATACCGTCAACAGTAACGTCACACTCGCCATACTCCGACAAAAATTTTAAGATTGCCTTTCTGCTGGCAAAATCATCTTCCGCTATTAATATCCTCATAGTCTGCCTCCTAATACTTCTTTTATTACTGCCGCTTATCCAGCAGATAATATATTTTCTGTGCAATTTGCTCCAATGGAACCTGCCACTTCACTGCTCCAATCTCATATGCCACCTTGGGCATACCATACACGATACAAGTCTTCTCATCTTGTCCTATTGTGCGAGCGCCCGCATTTTTCATAGCTAACAGTCCTTTGGCGCCGTCGCTGCCCATCCCTGTCATCAGCACGCCGATCGCCTCTTTTCCAGCAACGCGCGCCACTGACTCAAAAAGTGCGTCCACCGATGGACAATGTCCAGTTACCCGAGGTCCGTATTTACACTCCACTTGATATCTGCCGTTAATCTTAACAATACGCATTTGTTTATCTCCTGGAGCCAGAAGAATCTGCCCAGGTTTCACCACATCTCCGGATACTGCCTCCTTCACAGAAACCTCGCCCTCCCCGTCCAGTCTGCGGGCATACATCTGTGTGTAGCCTTCCGGCATATGCTGCACCATCACAATACCAGGAATATCCTTCCTGAGTCCCCGCACAACGGTGGCGATCGCTTCCGTTCCTCCTGTTGAGGCACCGATTGCTATAATAGATGTTGTCACCGGCTGGTTTCCATTATTGCTATCAACTGTATTGACTGCATTTCTAAATACCGATGTCATAATCGGTACAGGTGCCCTTTTCGCTGCGGACAGCCACTCACCGCCTGCTGCTTTTTTGAGACGATTGCAGATATTTTCATGTTCCAGAATCTCATAATTTTCCCCACAGGCAATAAAATCCCTAGCCCCCGCCCTGTAAGCCGCATCCTCATACTGCGGCTCTGCGATGACAATCGTTGCAATACTTCGCTGTGGCATTAACTTTCCCAAAAATGTAATTCCCGGCATCCTTGGCAGATCTTGGGATAAAAGCATCACATCAGGATCGCATTCTATAATTTTATCTCTTGCAGCATAGGCATTGTTTACCTCAGCTACCACATCGAGTTCCGGATCCGCGCTAAGAATCCCACTGAGATGCCTTCGCATTTCAAGGTTTCCTGCCACCAATAATACCTTTAATTTTTCCATATCTCCCCCCATATTGTCTTATCCTGCAAGTTTGTACCTTTCACGCCTTAGAAAATCTTTTATTCTACTTTCTGTATATGGAAGGTTTTACATACTGGAACCGGGTATTATTCTGACTCATAGATTCTGTGGAACCAATGAATAGATATCCACCAGGAGCCATTTTCTCATAAATATTGTTCAACAGCCGCACTTTTGTTGGTTCATCAAAATAGATCATAACATTTCTGATAAATACTACATGAAGAGGCTTTCGAAAGGGCAGCTGATTCATCAGATTGAGCTGCCGAAACAACACTTCCCTCTTGAGTTCATCCTTCACCTGGTATTCCTCCTGATTGATCTGCTTAAAAAACCTGCGTACATATTGAGGTGGCAGCTGCTCTACAGAGTTTTTGGCATAAATGCCTCTCACTGCCCTCTCAAGAACTTTTGTGTCAATATCGGTGGCAAGAACCTTGGTATCCCACCCTGCCTGTTCCAATCCCAGAAAGTCTTTGCAAAGCATTGCAAGTGTGTATGGCTCTTCCCCTGTCGACGATGCGGCACACCAGATATGCCAGTCCTTTGTACTCTCTGTGCGTCTCTTAAGTTCAGGAAAAACTTCTTGTTTCAAAAATAAAAACTGCTCATACTCCCTCCAAAAATACGTATGGTTTGTTGTGAGGGCATTCATCAGATCCTCTGCCTCAGGTCCTGTCGGAAACCTTTCTACGCGATCCATAAACGCATCGTATGAGCTATATCCATTACGCTGCATATAACTATCAAGCCTTCCCTGCACCAAAACCCTTTTTTCGTTTAAGTTAATGCCAGCCTTTTTTTTCACATAAGCCGCTACTCTTTGAAATTCTTGTTCTGTTATCATTTGAGAAACCTTCTATCTGCTTGATTTTATATATATTATTTATATAATTGTGCATCATATTTCTGATTATAACATTGGATGCATAAGTTGTCAAAATTTTTACCTTTATTCAAACAATAAAAACTTAATCTGTTGTATAAACGATGCTTTTAGCAAGTTCGTCAGCCTTTTCCTGCCCCACAAGCGTTGATATGATCTCCAACGCAAATGGAATTGCTGTACCTACGCCACGGCTTGTTATGATCGAATCGGACTTCATAACTTTGTCATCGCTGCAAACGTCAGCACCGTTTTGATATAATTCTTCCTCCATTCCCGGATAAATGCAGGCTTTTCTACCCTGCAAAAGTCCCATATGGGCAAAGATGCTTGGTGCCGCGCAGATCGCTGCAATATATTTCCCATTCTCATAAGAGGAGCGGATATTCTTGATCAGCCATTCGCATGCCTCGAGATTTTTCGTGCCTGGCATTCCTCCAGGACAGATAAGGATATCAAACAGTCCAAAGTCAAGACGGTCAAGCCCTGCATCCATTTCCACAGTGATATTGTGACTTCCCGTCACTCTCTTTTCGTTGTTGATCGCAACACAGACTGTCTCGATACCTGCACGCCTCAACAGATCAACCACCGTAAGCGCCTCAACCTCCTCAAATCCCGTTGCAAAAAATACTGCTGCACTCTTTTTCATAATATCATTCTTCCTTTCTTAATATGTACCTATTACGCCAAATTTTTACGCTTTATCGGTATTTTATCACATAATCTAAAATTGTGAAAGATTTTGCGTATTTTGTTTCTATTTTTGTTATTTTTCCTTTCTATAATTTATGATATAATATGTGTTAGCGAGAAGAGCATGCCTGCATGTTCGGCGAGCGGCGAACTGATATACGAAATGCACTTATTAAGGAACTGTTCAAAAATAACCTATGCATCTTGACTTGTCTATTTCTCCGATATCAAATTGCTAAGGCAATTGCACAAAAAGCCTCGACGTAGCCCGCTACGCCTACGTTTTTTGACATGCACTCTCGAAGAAATATCCTGCGCAAGTTGCACATGTTATTTCTGAACAGTTCCTAAAAGGGAGGTTTACATGAAAAAGAAAAAATTAACAACGCTGCTATTAACAATGACTTTATCTGCTTTATCCCTAACTGGCTGTGGTTCTGGACAGTCAGCATCACAGCCGCCATCCACCGCTGCCTCTGCGGAGACTGTGGCTTCTGAAACTATTTCCACCGAGGTGGAAAACACTGACGACGCCTCTGACAGCGTCCAGCCAGCACTCAACTCCATGTACCCATTACCTACTGCTGCGGAAAATGCGGGCATTTACGTGGAACCAATACCCAATATCTCCGACAGCTTTATCAGAGGTATGGATGTGTCCTCCATCCTTGCCGAGGAAAAAAGCGGCGTAAAATACTATAATGCCAACGGCCAAGAACAAGACGTATTTACCACGATGGCGGAAGCTGGTGTCAACTATGCACGCATCCGCGTCTGGAACGATCCCTATGACGAGAACGGCAACGGATATGGCGGTGGAAACAACGATCTTGCCACAGCCCTTGAGCTTGGAAAACGCGCCACCGAAAACGGAATGAAAGTCTGTATCGATTTTCACTACTCCGACTTCTGGGCAGATCCGGCAAAGCAGATGTGTCCCAAAGCATGGATGGATCTGTCCCTTGATGAAAAATCAAACGCGTTGTACGAGTTTACTAAGGACAGTCTGACACAGCTTTTGGACAACGGTGTCGATGTCTGTATGGTACAGGTCGGCAACGAAACCAACAACGGCATGGCAGGTGAGACACAAATCCCAAACGTGGCAAAGCTCATGAGCGCAGGAAGCAAGGCTGTCCGAGAAGTCTCCGAGAGCTATAACAAGGAGATCAAGGTCGCGCTTCACTATACGAATGCTGATGACTATGACGGAATTAACTCTATTCTGTACAAGCTTGCATCTTTCCAGGTAGACTATGACATCTTTGCGCTTTCCTACTACCCTTATTGGCATGGAACCTTTGAGAATGTTCAAAATGTCATGAAAAATATCCAGGACAAATATGGCAAGGAGACACTCATAGCCGAAACGGCTTACTGCTACACTGCAGAAGATACTGATGGATCTGGCAACAGTGTCAGTGAAGATGACCTGCTGGACGCCTATGGTGCTACCGTACAGAGCCAGTCCACAGCACTCCGCGATGTATGTGCTACAGCTAACGAAGCTGGTGCCCTCGGCGTATTCTACTGGGAAGGCGCATGGATCACTGTAGGTGACGTGAACGCTGACAACAGCCCGATCTGGGAGGAATTTGGCTCTGGCTGGGCAAGCAGCTATGCCGCAGATTACGATCCCGATGATGCCGGACAGTGGTATGGCGGCTGTTCATGGGACAATCAGGCGTTATTTGGCGCTGACGGAAAACCCCTGGAATCCTTAAATACATACAAATGGTTAAAATATGGTACCAATGCCGAGCCCGCGATCGATATGATCAATGCCCCAACCATCGCCTGCAATATCGACTCTGATGTGGAACTTCCTGATACAGTGGATGTTGTCTACAACAACCGCGCTCTGAACACCTCCATGCCCGTTGAATGGTACGAGGAACAAGTGCTGAATATCGATACCTCCAAGGCAGGAACCTATGAAATCTATGGCAGAATCCTTGACGATAACGCCACTTCGGATAATCCGACAGAGGTTTGCTGCACAGTCAACGTGGAAATGCTCAACTATGTGTCCAATCCAAGCTTTGAGGACACTGATACCTCCATGTGGAATGTTACTTACGAAGGGGATAAAAATCCAACGGATTTCCAGAAAAAGGCCGGGGATGCACACACTGGCGAGTATTCCTTCCACTTCTGGTCGGAGTCTGATATGGACTTCTCTATTGAGCAGGAATTTACAGACCTGGAGCCAGGCACTTATGAGTTAAAAGCTTACTTCCAAGGCGGAGATATTGATGCCAGTGCTGAGATGGAACTTTATACGAAAATCGGTGACACTGTCTCCTCTGATTCCTTTACTGCACAAGGTTACGCCAACTGGCAGGTACCGACTATATCTGCTATAAAAGTTACTGACGGCACACTCACAATCGGTTTACATATCAAATGCAATGCAAAGGGCTGGGGGACAGTCGACGACTTTACCTTGAATAAAATCGACTGATCCTCACTTGCCAAAATGCTTCTCCTTTCCGGGAGCAGAGTCAATACGGGGCTTTCCCGAATTGCCCCGACTTAAAAATGACGCGCGTTTGACAGCATCAGAGCCATACTTTTCCCTGATGCTGTCCATCGCTCTGTCAAGCTTTTCAAGCTTCTCATAACTCCCGTCATCAAAGAGCGATAATTGCCTGCCATCACTTGCCTGTCTGATATGGCTGGTCTGGATCCCCAACAGCCTGACTGGTCTGCCATCCCACAACTCCTCAAACAATCTGCATGCCATATTGTATATCTCATTGGTAATATTCGTGGCGTGTGACAGTTCACACTGATGTGATACCCTTGACAGATCGCTGTAGCGGATATTGACTGTCACAACCTCCGCTTTTGCCCCATCATTGCGAAGCCGCCTCCCCACAGTCTCAGCCAATGACATCAACACCATATTCGCCGTAGATTCATCTGTTACGTCGAAGGCGATCGTAGTGGCATTTCCATAACTTTTGTTATCAGCAGGCTCTGGCTCTATGATCGATGCACCCTCACCGTTTGCAAATTTCCAGATCGCTTCTCCCTGCTTCTTTAACGCTCCCCGCAAAATCTGCGGGTCTGTGTGCGCCAGCTCCCCGATTGTATGAATGCCAAGTGTGTGTAGTGTCCGTTCTGTCGATTTCCCTACCAGAAACAAATCCCCCACCGGAAGTCTCCACATCTTATCTGGTATCTCATGCGGAAAAAGTGTATGTACCAGATTTGGCTTTTTAAAATCACTTGCCATCTTAGCCAGCAGCTTGTTCGTAGAAATTCCCACATTCACAGTAAATCCAAGCTCACGATAGATCTCGTCCTTAATACGCGCAGCCGCCTCTACGGGTGCTCCGAACAGCTTCTCTGTACCTGTCATATCAACAAAACACTCATCAATACTGCACTGTTCGATCGTATCAGAATACCTTTCCAGAATCGATATAAATGCCTGCGAATATTCCCCATATATCCCATGCCGAGACGGAACCAGCACTAGATTGGGACATTTCCTGAGCGCCTCCGTGATGGGTTCCCCCGTCTGTACCTTGTACTTTTTTGCCGGAATGGATTTTGCCAGTATGATTCCATGACGCTTTGACCGGTCTCCTCCCACCGCTGAGGGAATCTCGCGCAGATCTACTGTGATGTCCGGGAACTGCTCCGGATGCTTTAACCGCTCCACCGCCTCCCACGACAAAAAGGCACTGTTGACATCTATGTGAAAAATCAGCTTTTCCCCCGCCATAACCATCTTCCCTTCTCTATTCTTCTGCATGCTTATCCAATACTGGTTTGATCCGATATGCCAGAATCCCTATGAGACAGCCTGTGATCAGTCCTGCTATCATCAATGCTGGAAAATAAAACGCGATTTTTAGATTCTGCACCACCATCACTGCCATAACCAGCTGTCCTACGTTATGACTTACACCTCCTGCAATACTGATACCTGTGATGGAAAAAACATTTCCTTTTTTCAGGAGAAACATCACCAGAAGGCTTAATATTCCCCCTGCAAGGCTGTAAAGCATCATGGACAGATTTCCAAACAAGAAGGAGACAAGCACAATGCGCATCAGCTGTATTACAAACACCTGATGCATCGGAAGGATATACAGCGCAAGGACAATAACAATATTAGCAAGTCCAAGTTTCACTCCTGGTATGCCAAAACCAAACGGTATCAATGCCTCCACATATCCAAATATCATTGCAAGTGCTGTCAGCATGGCACAGTATGCTACTCTCTTTGTCGTCATATGCACTCCCCTGTCGTACATCAAGTATAGCAAGAATCACATTCTCCTCTTCCAAATCCAATAGTCCGCCTATTTGAATGGCTGTTTCAAGACTATGGAACAATCACATCAGGCTGCTGCACGTCCCGGGTTCCTGTCACTTCCACCACAAGCTTGTGCGGCAGACAAATGATTGTCTCACCGCCTTTTGCAATCGGCTTATAGTCCATACAATACTTGTCTGGGCAATCCGCACCAGCCATATACGCACTGCCATCTTCAATCACAAGCCTGTTGTGCCCTAATTCTCCATCTATTGCAATGGACTGTTCCTCTGATAAGCTGTATTCTCCATAGAGCTCCCCATCTATTATAATACGCACTGCCGCTCCGGCATCTCTCTGTGCGAACGCAATCAGCAGTGATGACACCACCGCTATTACAATGATGATTGCAATTAATATGAAATCCCTTTTCTGAAACATCATTACTTCTGTTTTCCTTTATCCTTAGCAACTGTTACAACAGCCCTTATCATCACTCGAATACTTGTTTTGCGAACACCCATTCTAATCATACCTCATTTTCTCAATTTTGTCAACCAAATTATGAGATCAACCTTACGCGCCCCCTGTGCATCAAAAAATGACATGCGTTACCTTCCATGCCATTTTTCTACAGCTCCTTAATATGAAATAATCTCGTATCCGT
>JAIEEY010000169.1 GCA_029067205.1 Lachnospiraceae bacterium | reverse complement strand
GGCTTCGAAGAGGACGGATAACATGCGCAGCAGCTTTATCGGGCAGTTTGGCATTGGTCTGCTGTCCTGCTTTCTGGTGGCAAACGAGATCAAGGTCATCACGCGATCGGTTACGGAGGAAAAGCCCTATCAGTGGGTAGGGAAAAGTGACGGCTCTTATGTGATCACAGAACCGAAGAAGGCAATGGAGCCGGGGACACAGGTTTACCTGAAACTTACAGGTTCCAAGTATGAATTTTTTACAGAGCAGGAAATCGTCAGTGATCTGTCAGAGTATGGTTTTCTGCTGAAGACACCTGTATTTTTTGACGGGGAGAATCAGAAAAAGATCGTCAACAGCAATTTTATCCCGTGGCGCCAGTCGTTCAGCATGGCGGACGATATCATGGGTTTTGGAGAACTGGTCTTTGAGGAGTCGTTTTTTGACGTGATTCCGCTGATCGGCGACGATATCAAGGGATATGCTTACATATCCACCAGACAGACCAGCGCGAACACGACGATCCGGCACAAGATTTTTCTGAAAAATATGTATGTCACAGATGACGGGCGGGATTTGATCCCGAAGTGGGCATTTTTTACACGGTGTATTATCAATATGGAAAACCTGACGCCGACGGCTTCCAGGGAAGGTTTTACAAGGGACAGCAAGCTGATGAAGGCAAAGGGCGAGATTGAAAAGTGCATTTTTGATTATTTTGTTTCTCTGTCACAGTATGATGTGAGAAAGTTAAAGCAGATCACGCAGATCCACAATGTTGCGATCAAGTCGCTGGTGATGGAGAATGAGCAGATCTTCAAGCTGTTTTTTCCCTTCCTGACATTTCCGACGAATCAGGGAATGCTGACCGGATTTCAGATTGTGAATGCGTCGAAGAAAGTTCCGGTCAATTACTGTGTGGAGATTGATGATTTCCGGCGGCTCTGTCCGCTGGTGGAGGGGACGGAGAGTCTGCTGGTCAATGGTGGTTATATCTATGATGCCAGCATTTTGCAGAAGCTGCCGAAATTTTATAAAAATGTCAGGATAGAGGTGTTTGACAACAGTTCTTATGACAATATACTGGCAGATCCACCCGAAGACTTTGTGGAGGATATGGAGTTTTTCCGAAGATATGCAGAGCACGGACTGGAACTTTTACACTGCGGGGTTTCGTTCAAGCGGTTTTCCCCCGCAAGCCTGCAGGCATTGTTTGTGCAGGGGGAAGATGCGATGTTCTCGGAGACCATGGATGACAACAGCTTTTCCGGTTTTTTTGAGGGCTTTGATTTTGGGGAGGCCGAGGAAAAAGAGAACAGGAATATGTTGTATCTAAACAGCGAGAACAGTTTTGTCCAGAGTCTGGGGCAGGTGCAGGATGAGGCGTTTGCCCGCAATATCATACAGGTTATTTACATACAGTCCCTGCTGGCAGGGCACTATACACTGGGCAGTGCGGAGATGGAAATGATGAACAAAAGTTTGCAGTGGCTGATGGAATATGCCCTGTACGGCGAGAGATAAGGAGTTGAACAGTTCCTGGGAGGAAATACGAGATGATGTTTGATAAAATAAAGGCGGTTACAATCCACTCGGAGGAGATCATGAAACTGGTGGGCAGGGCGCAGGAGCTGACAAGAGGCAGTTACGACCTGTATGACCAGAATTATAAACCTCTGTCAGCAATCCTCAAAAAGCTTTTGAAACTTGCAAAGCAGGAGGGCGAGTGGTATCTGTATTTTGATGCGATAGACGAGCTGATGTATCTGGATCACCGAGACAACAATTATGCGGAGATCGTAAAATATGCGGAAGTGTATTACAAGGACAGTGCGCAGCATATGGACAAAGAGATTCCCAATTATCCCGATGTCCCTATGGCGTATCTGAATGTCTGGATTTATGACAAGATTTTTGATGCGTATTATCAGTACTATCAGATTGACGACGCCAAGATGGATTCTTTTATGAAAAAGTACGAGGAGGCGGCGCTCAAGTACGGAAAGACCTATGCATATTATTGGGCTGAATTGAATCTGAGTATGCTTTATCGGGATGTAAACAGGGCGGAGGCAGCGGCGCGCAATTTCCTTGTCTATGAGAAGGAGATCGAGAGCTGCTATGTGTGCGGGCATTTGCCGTATCTTCTTCACTTTCTGCTGGTTGGTCAGGATCAGAAAGCGGAGGAGCTGATGCTGGACTATATCCACAAAAATATCCCGAAAAAGCATTTGTGGTGTTATAAGTACTGTCAGAGGGCGGAGCCGGATTCCATGTATCTGAGCGTTATGGAGGTATGTGTCCGGTGTGGAAGGAAAGAGAGTTTTCTGTACTTTTACAATAAATACTGGAAGGAGCTGCCGCTGGAGACGAGGTGCGATCCGGATGCCGGTGCATTTCAAAGACTGTTATGTGCTTTTGCGGGCTGCTTTGACCAGCTGGAAAATGATCTGAAAACAGCGGCTGAGTGGATTGAACGGGAGAACAAGGATACGACAGTAAATAATATGTATACATGCATGGAATTGTGGTGCTATTTTACCCTGCTCGACCGAAGTGGTGTGCATGCTGTGGAGATTTCGCTTCCGGGACTGGAAACAGACGAGGCAGGCCAGACAGCTTCCCTTGTAGTCAGCGATTATATGCAGGAGAAAGCAGATACATATGGTGGGAGATTTGCTCAGGTGAGAAGGCAGTTTGATTATGGATTTGTGAAAGCCTCTTACCAGAAGTGTTTTTTGTAAAAGTGACGGAGTATGAGAAAACTGTTAATATTGGTCATTATCATCATGATACCCTGTATCGTGTCGTGTGGTGATGGCAGAGATGAAACTGTGGCGACAGAGGTGTTTGAGGAACTGGAGTCGGCAGAGGAAAATACGGAAACAGAGGGATCCGAGGATTTGGACGCAGGGAGCGGATTGATTCCGGAAAAGGAACGTCCAGTTGTAAAAGGTATCTATGTGACAGGTCCCGTGGCCGGCAGTGAGCGTATGAATGACCTGATCACACTGGTCGACGCGACGGAGCTCAATACGATGGTGATCGATGTCAAAAATGATGAAGGTGAGATCACGTGGAAGATGGATTCGGGTTCTGTGCTGGAGATGGGAAACGGCGTTGCGTACATAAGGGATATCAGTGCGCTGATGGAGACATTAAAAGAGCACAATATTTATACGATTGCAAGGATTGTGTGCTTTAAAGATCCTGTGTTTGCACAGAACCATACAGACTGTGCGCTGAGAAAGCCAGACGGCGGTTTTGTCACAGATGCCTATGGTCTTGCGTGGGTAAATCCGTATGAAGAGGAAGTGTGGGCGTATCTTGCGGAGATCGCGCAGGCGGCGCTCGATGCCGGATTTGATGAGATTCAGTTCGACTATGTCCGTTTTCCGATTGGAAGTGATGCGGATGCGGCAGATTACAAGGTTGACATGACAGTGAATACAAAAGAACAGGCAATATCAGACTTTTTGTCCTATGCAAGTGAACAGATTCATAAAAAAGGCGGTGTGGTCACGGCGGATGTGTTTGGCACCGTGATTGACAGTCCGACGGACATCGAACGTGTCGGGCAAAACTATGCGGAACTCGGAAAAAGGGTGGATGTGTTAAGTCCCATGGTCTATCCCTCGCACTATGGGCCGGGAGTATTTGGCTTTGACGTGCCTGATGCACACCCATATGATACGGTGTATCAGGCACTGATGCTGTCACAGAAAGTACTGGGACAGGACACAGGGGAAGCGTGCGCCATCGTGCGTCCATGGCTGCAGGCTTTTACGGCGACATGGGTAAGCGGACATATTTCATATGAGGGCGAACAGATCCGGGAGCAGATTCAGGCAGTGTATGATGCCGGGTACGAGGAGTGGATTTTGTGGAATGCAACATGCCGGTATCCGATGGATATTTTATCAGATGAACAGGCAAAGGAGGAATAAAATAAATCATGGGAGAGAAAGAAACGGACAGGAAAGGGACAGACGAGTATTTTGTAGAAATATTAAAGGAAGCAGCGCGAAAGGCGTTTACGGATTTATTCCATGAACACGCAGAGGAGCATTTTTATTATTGTACGCTGGTGTTGATCGAAGCGCAGGGATGTCCGGTCGTTTCAGCGATGTCCGAAGAGGCATTGGAGAAAGTAATAAAAAAATATCAGGAAGAATATAAGGATGAAACGCCAGAAGACGTTTTGAGAAGTGAATTAAAGTGGTCCTATGCAGATTCACCATACTGCATATATGGGGAACAGTATTTTACAGAAGTGCAAAAGATGATAGAGCAGAGGGACATGGAAGAAGCGGAATATTTGGATGATTATGAATTTCGCATGGACTCTATGGAAAAGGTTATGGCAGATTTGGACAAGGAAGGCATATTCGGAAGTGGGGAGAAAAGAAAAAAGATTGTAGTGGCAGCAGAAGTAATGCCACCGGATTATACAAATACTCCTAGGGTTTTGCGGTTGAACGCGAGAGAAAACTTGACAGAGTGGCTTGAGGAAGCGGCGGAAGAAGAGGAACTGTAGTTTAGTCCTCAATATGTCGAAAAAGATAGGATGAGGATTGAGAATGGTATGGATTAATCAGCTCCTAAAAAGAGAATATTGGCAAAACGCAAAAATACCGCAGAACTCTTTGATTCTGCGGTATTTCCCACTATAATGTATTTGACACAAAAGACTGTCAAATACATAGATGAATCGGAGTGACAAGATTCGAACTTGCGGCCTCCACCTCCCTAAGAGTGCGCACAGAACCACTTCAAGTCCTTATAAATACGGGCTTTTTTATATGTTATGAGTAAGAGCTACCCCAATTTCTACCCCAATTGTGTCAGAAATTTGATTTGGGATTTGTTAGCTGTATGGGTATGAATCTATTTTGCAATAAATACATGTGTTTGTCAATGGATAATTTACGAGAATGAAAATGTGGCAGGAGTTATTGATGACATGGCTTGCTTAGATTCAAAAAAGTGATATAATTTGAAATATCGAAAGCACATTTTAGTATTATTCTATAAATGAGCAAATCTGAAAATTGCACAAAAGAAATCAGTTTGTTCCTATCAGTAAATGAAGCAAGGTTGTCTTATGCAAGTTTTCGGTGCATATTATGTGTATAATTCGTGCTTTTTTAGATATGTACAAATACGATTTGGAAAATATTTTAAATTTGCTCATTTATAGAAGTTTTCTATCAATATATGGAGGGAAATGAGAATGATAACCTGTCGCGCTTTATGCGTGTTTCAGAGAAGCTATTGAATGCTGTGATGGAGGGCAATTCAGAGCAGACTGCAATGCTGATACAGAGTGTGCACAATGATTTTGTTTCCAGTATTGAATACAATGATGAAAATTCACTGTCCTGTACGATTATGATTGCGCTGATCTCTGCATTTACGTATTATCACCAGCCAATCCGCGAATTTCCATGTGGTAAGGGGTTTGCTGATATTGTATATCTTCCATTATCCAATCACCTCAACCGTCCAGTAATTGTTGTTGAGTTAAAATGGGATAAAAGTGCGGACGCAGCAATCTCTCAAATCAAGAAAAAACAATATCCGGAGTCATTAAAAGGATATGCAGGAGAGATCTTGTTAGTGGGAATTGATTATGATAAAAAAACGAAAGAGCATTCATGTCAGATTGAGAGTTTAGATTCTTTTCAGTATTAGATTTATATAAGCGAAGTTGTTTTCCATATTATTGCAAAACAGTCCAGCGAAACATATCTATGTTTCATTGGACTGTTTTTTTGAAGGACTTGGTTAGATAGTATATTTGAAATTTTGCTTAAATAATATCCTTTTGAAACAAATAAACCAATATACAATGAAGCCAGAGAGTGCAAAAAGAGAAGGGGGTAGTTACAGATTAGTGTAGGAATGTGCACTTTGTTACATAGTATGGCTTTATTAACTACATGAAAATGTGTGGTGATTGAGATGCATCATTCCATCGAGAAGTAGTTCTGCATGGATTGATGAGCAATGGTTTAGCAAATCTGAACTGCCACGGAGGATTTTGCTAGAATAAAACAATGTTGAAAAATAGAAAGGATATGGTATACTATAAGAAACAAGGAGAAGGATATGGAAGATACTAATACACAATGGCATTTAGGATTAAAGTCTGCTGTTGATTTAGAGCTTGTGAAGGAGAGGTCTAGGCTGACCTATTTTAAGGATTATAGTCTAAATCAACAGGCTCTAGAAATAGATTTGCTTATTATCAAGAAAGAAGATGAGCAGCCAATCACGAATGAGATTGGTAGATTGTTTAGAAAGTACAACATAGTTGAATACAAATCACCATCAGACCAGCTCAATATTGATACCTTATATAAGGTGGGAGCATATGCAAGTCTTTATAAAGCTTATGGAGATACTGTTGATGAGCGAAAGGCAAATGAAATTACAATGTCGCTCATAAGGAAAGCAAAGCCTGTTAAATTATTCCAGTATTTTGAGGATAAAGGAGCGTCTATTAGGAATCCCTACAAAGGGATATATTATATTACAGATGAGGTTTTGTTTCCGACACAGATCATAGTTACAAGGGAGATGGACACGGAAGAGCATATATGGTTGACGGCATTGTCAGACGGAATGCAGAAGCAGCAATTAAAGGCATTATTGGAGAAGATAGAAACGTTTGATTCAAAGCTGGACAGGGAGCTTGCAGAAGCAGTACTGGGAGTAGCAATCAAAGCAAACTGGCAGATAGCACAGGAATTGAGAGGAGATGGGGATATGTGTCAGGCATTAATGGAGCTTATGGAGCCCGAGATAAATAAAATTAAAGAAACAGTCAGAGAGGAAACTACGCAACAAGTAACTCAACAGGGGATTAAAAATGCAATTATGGCATTAAAAGCCTCTGGACATACAAATGAAGCAATTAAGACATTTCTAACAACGGCATATGGAATAACGCAGAACGAAGCAGAAGAATATCTATAGGTGAACTTTATCGTAAAGCTTTAAATGAAATTTAGCAATCAAGAGACTTATGAAACGGAAGTTGTGTTTCATGAGTCTTTTTTTGTGCAAGGACGTAAATGTCTGAAACTGCCTAATATAATATCCTTTTGTAGCAGATAGTAACGAGGCGTCATAAGTAGATTATTTGAAAGATATAGAGTACAGAAGAAGCACTTAAATTATGAGAGTATCAAGGGCAGTATCGTATACAGGCTGGTTAATACCGAAAGGAACAGGGAACTGCTTGAAGACATACCGCATAAGGAATTTCTTGACCTGTCCATTGTATTTCAGTGTATGTTTGCAGTTGGATCACGTGAAACGGCCTCTATGCTGATACATAATGTCCACATGAGACTGTGGGACGTAACAGTGGATGCCCTGTTTAAAACAGCGGAAGAGAATACACCCCGGTTGATGGGCCGTAAACTGATGAGTATGAGTTACGTGATCTGTGAGATAAGGCAGGCAGAATCACCAGAGGACTTTGACCGTGATGCTTGTAGGTCAGAGTTTGAGGATTGTGTCCCGATGTATGTACTCAGCAACAGATACAGGACAGCAGGAGCGGCATGTATACTGTACACAGGGATTCTGTCAGAAATCTGTGACCAGTTTGAGAGCAGCTTTTACATTATATTTTCGTCAATCCATGAAGTGCTGATACTGCCTGTGGACAATACTGATGGGAGTTCAGAAATCCGTGCCATGATCAAAGAAGTTAATGATACACAGGTAGCAGCGGAGGAAATCCTGTCGTATTCCCTGTATTTTTATGACAGGGAAGGATATCGGCTGTATATTGTATGATAATGTAAAAGAGCAATGCCGTTACTGTTCACTCGTCTATCAAAGTAGTGGAGATTATGCACCAAAATGCTTGCCCTTTAGAATTTTGTGTGCAAAAATGTTGCTGTTTACGCCTACAATAAACAAAATTATACCAAAATCAGATAGGAGCGTAAACAGTAACGCAATGCATAGCTGTTAAAGATGGACGATTATATTGTAATTGATTTTTAAAGGAAAGATAATATAATAAGGATGATAGAACATGTCTTAT
>JAIEEY010000168.1 GCA_029067205.1 Lachnospiraceae bacterium | reverse complement strand
AGCTGAAACTGCCAGCGAAAGCCCCCTAAATTGCGAAAGCTCTACTAAAATAGTATTGATAAGTTTTCTCATGGGAACACCTCCTTCCTTTTAAATTTTTAAATTAAATCGACATAGAATTCGATTAAATTTTCTTTAAGCATCACGGTTGTGAGCGAGTACTTTCCTGTTAAAAAATCAAATTTCTTTCTTGTTTATTTACAGATCTGGATAGCAATTCAAACGTTAAGATACGCTCAGACCATCTTTGTAATGGTTTCGTTCACAATTTATTTACTCATTATTTTTCATTTGTATTACTTTGTTAAATCCATTCCGATTTGTGTCAATATGTGATATCTTAATGACAATTTTGGTCGGATCATTCAAAATATCCTCTTCTATGTCACGGAGAAGCCTCTTCGTTTCATTATCTAAACCGGCATCAATTTCATCCCAGATTATAACAGAAGCCGTGGAACGCAGCATACATTTTATCAATAGCAGTTTCTTTTTCTCTCCACCGGACAAATGGATTCCATTATCCGTTATATTGTCAATTTCCGGGCTCAAATGCATCTTTTCCCGTAAATTAGAAATATATTCATCCGTAATATCTGTGTGTGCAATAATTCGCAAGTAATCTTCAACCTTCTCATTTAAAAACAATTCATCCTGCGAAATATAGCATATTTCTTTATAGAGTTCCCTATGGTCGTAATCATCTAAGTTTTTACCATTGATTTCAATCGTTCCTTCCGTTGGAGATAACAGGCCAACCATCATCTTCAATATAGACGATTTTCCAGAACCGTTTTCTCCTTCAATCAAAACATGATCTCCAGTTTCCAAACAAAAGGACATATTGTTGAAAACATCTCTGCCATTTTCATATTTTAATGATACAGAGTTAAATACAATACTGTTTATTTTTTTGACACTGATACCACCGTTTTGTATAGGAGTTCCCGCAGTCTCCATTACATTATTAAAAGAAGGGAGATTCTGAATAAGCACCTGTACTTGGCGCTGAATACTTTGGCTTTGCTGTAATACACAATTTGCAATGAATAGTGCTGTTACCAGCTGCCCCCCAGTGGAACCAGTCAAAATCAATACGCCAGCTACCATAACATATACGATATAGTTGAGTGCCTGGTCTAACCCCAGCCAGAATATTTCTCTCTTATTCGCCTTCATTGACACACCAGTAAACTGGTCTAAACTTTCTTCGTTTCTTTTTATGTAATATGACATCAAACCATTAGTACGGGTAATCTCTGTCATATCAACGGTTTCATAGTTCACTATGCTATTTGCTTCATGTTCATTATCAACCTGTTCAAAATCAAGAAGCATCGCTTTCTTGGAATATAAGGACAACAAGGTGGTAACTAAAATAGAAAGCAGCAACACCGCCGCAACCACGGGATCAATAAAAAAGGAAAAGACTAAAAAAACAACTCCCGTAAACAGATCAATTACAATTCCGACCGTGTATACGGTAGAAACCGCATAGATCTTATAAGTTTCAGTAGTGAGAATAAATTTTAATTTTTCCTTATTGTCACGAACAAAAGAAGAATAATTGCTCCCCCACAATACTTGATAAATCTTTTCTCTTGTTTTCCACAAAATATGTCGCCCCACACGATCGTACAACTCTGTTCGAAGCGCACCCAGCATGCATATTACGAAATAAGCCACAACAAAAATCGCAACGTACCCTACAAAATAAGGTACACTCTTTTGGACTTCCGTTCGGTCGATCATCCATTCCATATAAAAAGGAAGTGCAGATTCTAAGCCTAAAAGGAGGAGGATAACAAATATACATTTACTCAGTAGCTTTTTATCAACAGTAAACATTAATTTAATGACTTGAAAATAGTTTTTCATAACTGATACCTCGCATAATATAATTTATACTGCATACCAATTAAATTTGCAGTATACAAGCAACATTAGTGTGTATCTGCTTCAATTATCCCAATATCAGCAGACATTGACAACATACCAGCACATTCGCACATTACAATAAAATATCAATCATCATATCGGTTTTTTACCACCATACACGTATACGGATTAGCATTTTTACAGTCCCCCGTGAGGCGCAATGCTTCTACCCTGCAATTTTTAACTCCACAGCTGCGTTTTTCTTTACATTTTTTGCATTGGTGTGTTTTCTGGATATATTCCCTTCTAAATTCTTTAATAGAATCATTAGGATTGTTCCATATTGCAGTCAGTGATGAGTCGATGGTATTGCCTATAATGAATCCATCTTCCTCTGCAAGTGGACATATTTTCATAACACCATCTACGGTTAAAACACCGTTAGTTACTCCGCCCTGACAACGATGACGCTTGCCTTGAAATAGTGAGCATTTATTAATAGGAAAGTACTCATTAAACAGTTCAGGATATCGTTCTTTCAATCTTGGAATCTCTTCATAGTCAAAAGAAAAATCCGAATTATTAGCAGGTGTTGCAATAAATATTTTATGCTCATATTTAGGGAAAAGATCCATAACAAGCTGTCTTATCTGAATGACATTGTCAATGTTCTGTCTCATTACCGCAGTCTCGATAAAGACATCAATATTAGGGTATTCTTTTAGCTTTGTTAATGTTGCTATAGTATTCTCGAAAGCAGTCTCGCGTCCGCGGATATTATCATGCACATGTTCGAAACCATCAAGACTAATCCCCATGTTATAATGGTACTTCTTAGTAGCTTCAGCAAACTGAATAATCTTTTCTGTCAAAAGGCCGTTGGTGTAAATGCTTACCCAAAAGCCATTTTCCAAAAAATAAGTAGCAATTCTTTCAAAATCAGGATTCAAAAAACATTCGCCCCCAGACAAGCGAACTTCCACGGTATGAAGCATATCCAGTTCAGGCTTAAGCTTAACAATATCTTCAAAAGAATACATCTTCTTTTGGGAGGGTTGTCCAAACCTTCCATAGCAATGGATACAGTTTAGATTACACGCATTTGTTAATTCAATTGTAAGGGAACGCAGAGGAAATTTTCCCTTAAACAGCCCCAATACATTTTCGTTATAACTCGGCACATCACTGTCTATAATCACTCTTTTGTCAAATAGTTTTCTAATAATAGACCGGCTTATTAGCCGAGACAATTTTTCTTCAGTCTTTATTTTGCCATCGTTAATTTCCTGAAGTAATTTATAAATTACCTCATTGACATCCCATATCCCATTACTTTCAGTTGGTATGACAACACTATAGATTTTCTTGCCATAATATTTGCTTATCCGCAAATCTGGATTTACTATAAGCATGGTAATCGCCTTTCTCTGCTGGTAACAATATTATTAAATATCTATCTTTCCGCATCTACCCCTTCTTAAATAAAATGCAACAACAGTATATTTAAACTAATGTTATAGCAGAATAAATTTTTATATTCAAGAGCTTGACAGCTTTAAACTTTCCCATCTTTCTGAGCAGTATTTTGCTCCGCAGCCATGCTCAAAGCCCAAATTAGAGTACTCTATTTCGCCTATCCATTATCAAATACTTCTTCTGATATATTTGTGAATATCCTACAAGTTTTTTTAGCCTGAATTATACATGCCACTCCTGATACAGCCTTAAAAAGTTCTACTTTCTTCTCTGGTAAAGAAAGGCATCCAACAGACGTTAGAAATTCATAGAAAAGGGCAAACTATCCCCCTAGTTGTCAGTTTTAGGCTTTTTCTGGTGTCAAGGTTCTTTTTGATTCATTCCAGCTGCACTGCCAAATTCCATATATTGCTGAATGTTTCAAAGATTTCTTCCTTGTAGGGGGAGCTGCTGCACAGCTTGAAATTCACATATTTTCCAGTATGTACGACTTTTGTAGCTATTTTAAACATTTTCATTCTGACTGTATCTAAGAGGTTTTTGTTCATCGGTTCGGGCAGAACAAGTCTCCGAAACCAGTTAAAAATGCAGTATACCAGGGCATGGAATTGCAGGCGGTTGGCATTAACAGCCCTGCTTTTGGAACTTACAGATGTAAAAGCAAAGCCATTTTTATCCTCCCCGATGAAATTTTCCATTCGCCCGCAGTTGCAGTAATACTCTATTACCTGCCAGTGTCCAAGCTCTTCCATATTAGTGACAATAAACGCGTACACATAGACCAGTTGATTATAAGGTTTTTCGATCCTGAATACCATACAGTGGGGAGTGCGCCATGAAGATGCCTGGTGATAAAACTCGCCATAGGTAACGGCATGGTCGATCATATTATAACGCGTAGCTTTGGACAGAGCTTCTTCTTTCTCTTGCGCAGCTAGCACATAATGTCATCGAACTAGCAGAGGGTATCATCATCCCGCCTGTTAAAAAACGGGATAGAGTCGGCTGGGATGTCAGTGTTTTTTTGCCGAGAGCCGCAGACAGAACAGGGCCATGGCGGAGTTCGTCTGCGCAGTTGTCTTCGTAATAAGTGCTGAAAATTTGGTAGATCATCTGCAACAGGTTCTCATCATCCTGTCAAAAAAGAAAGAGTACCATTGATTTTATCATTAAACTGTTCTAAAATAGTGTTCATAGAATCATCCTTTCGTATGAATGCTTAACAGGGGAATTTCATTCCCGATTGATTGGTACATAGATACCGTATAAGTGCATTATAGCACAGTGCATTTACGAATAGGATGATTCTTTTATCTTTTAAAGTTTGACTGCAGCCATTAGCTGCGATATGTTTTTATAGTATAATCAACCATACTAAAATGTACATGACTTTTCCCATACAAAATATTTCAATTTTTTTGTATGCAAAAAGTCATGTACTTTGTCGGATAATTGTGTATAATACGGAAAAAGATGTGGAAAAACCTGTACTAAAATCTCAAAGTATTAAAGTTATTGCTAATTCTTTGAGTATATATCGAATGAATTCGGGGATTCTATCAATATGTATACAGAAAGGAACAACCCATTTTGAAAAACTTAAATTTAATTGTAAAAAAACTTCTCATATCAGCTTTAATGGCAGTAATGGTTTCTACAGCTGGAAGCACTGTTAATTTCATAGAAAATTTGACAGAAACTTCTATATCAACATGTTGTGAGGAATATTCGGATTTATCAGATTCTGAAAATGGAGATTAATCAATAACTTTTATATGTCTGTTATTTTCGAGAACTTCTTTATATATTTTTTTATCCTTTTCAAAGTAATATAAATCACACATATAATATATTGCTTTGGCCCACGCATCAAGTTCATCTTTAGGAACATCATCTCTGTTCAGTATTTGTAAAATATTATTAATACAAAGGGAAAGTTCCATCGCTTTTCCGCATAAGAATTCAAATTGCAGTTCTTCAAGGGCATTCTCTATAGTTCCACATTTATGGACATAATTATTAAATATAAGTTGATACGAGCGGTATCTATATTTTATTTTGACTTTGCTGCTTCTTATTTTGTCTAGTGTAATCCTATACAATTCAATCGAATCCGCCACATTCCCAATCTCACATAAGGTGATGCAGATGTTATTGATGACCAGTACTTCATTTCTCATAGGAATATGGGAAAAAGTCCTCTGATCGATATCCATAAATTTCTCTGCCAATTTTTTTAATTCTTCCAGGGCTTCCTCCGCTGTCATTTCACCAAGACGCTTGGCATTGATAATCTCAAAAAGCCTGACTACCATCTTATTTTCCGGTATTTCCAGATCAAGAACATCTTTCAGTTTCTTTGTCGCTTCTTTTGCTTTCTGAAAATCCCGGCGCATCATGAATCCGTCAATATTTCTTTTCAGCTCCATCACCTCAAAGGAATTTGTGACAACGCATCCATTGTACATGCGCTTATCCAGCCCCAGCTTGTCCATCAATTTCTCAAAAGTTTTCTTATTGGGTGACACTTTTCCAGTCTCCACGCGCGAGAGGGATTCCGTGTTCTGATAGATGTCTTCTGCAAGCTGCGCCTGTGTCATATTCCGGGACTTCCGCTCTGCGCGGATCAGCTCATAATTCAGATGATAATCCCTCTGATAACAGTTGTGAAACAACGCATCTGTTGGATACCATTTTTTCGCATAACCTTTCCATAAAAATGTCAGTATTTCATAATACTGCAACCATTTGCTCCGCTCAGGTGCGATTCCGAGTGCAGCCTCTGATCTTACCATCAGTTCCAGCAAAGGGAGCATAAAATAAAGGATTGTATTTCTTCGCAGTCCTTCTATTCCCTTTTTGCAGAACATCATAGCCTGCATATAATCTTTGTCCAGATAACAGATACCTCCAATCAGCCATGCACATTTGCTGACCAGTTTGTGATATTCCTCATCACCGCTGAAATGCTTTTCTATATAATCCATGCAAATCTCAAGATGGGATTTTGCGATTGCCCTGACATTGTTGTCCTCAATGTTCTTCTCCACGATCATCCGCTCAAGGGCGAGCAGATTTTCCAACTCCACTGCGGAGATGAGATATTGTTCCATTTGCTCATAAAAACATTCATAGGTAAAATCCGGAAGAGTTGAGGCCGCTGCCCTCTGCAGATGCTCCGCTGCAAGTGCGCAATTTGCATCCATACGATAAACCAGCAATGCTCTCATGCGGTGCTGGTACATCTCATCAATATGGGTGCGTGATGGATAATTTTGCAGCAGTAGTTCCACCAGCTTCCACTTTCTGCGGTAAACTGCCTCCGCGGTCAGGTCGCGTAGTCTGACCATGTTGTAGAGCGCGCTGTTGAGCACCATCTCGAACTTATCAGGGGATTGTCCAAGACGCTGTAGAAGTACATCCAGCATCAGTACATCCGCTGCATAGTTATCCGATTCCAATTCCCGAAGTACGTGCTCAGAACATATTCCATATGACAATTCTTTTCTTGTGACGTTTTTTGCTGTGCGTATTTCCCTGATCAGGCTGCCTAATGTTGTGAATCCCATCTCTTGTCTCCTGTATATTGTACTGTTCAGCACAAGGCTGTATGATATTTGTATAATGACTGTAAGATAATGTAAATTGCAAGATGCATCACTTTATACTGAGCGGTCAGTCTTTTTGACCGCCAGTATAAACCGCATTGGCAGAGATAAAATCTAAGATCGCTTTCCAGCCATTACGCTCGGAACATTCCCCCCAAATTGGTTCTGTCAAATCTTCCAATAGATCAAGATTTTGCCGGACTTGTGCAACCATTTCCTTTCTTTTTTCTTTTGAGATGGATTTTAGTCTTTCATCCTGCACTTTAAAATGAGCGTTTTGCAGAAAATTGACGATATCGCAATAAGCGCTGTCGTTTGACTGAAAAACAGTAAAATCCGGAAATGGCGCAATGACATTTTCAAAAGCAGTTTTCAGTTCGGGCAGATGTAGCGTCTCTAATGCTGCGGGTATGTAAGGCACTAAGTCTGCCTGTTCACATAGGACATACCACCAGCCGCCAGCTTTCCAATTTCCGACCAGATTCATTCCCACATGGAGATGAAAAAGTTCAGGACTGGTTTTTTCTTTGATTTCTTCCAGGCTGCCTAACGCCCACAACTTGTCAGATATCTCGGTTAGTTTCGTCTCGTCGATATTTGGTAAATCGGCGGTCAGTTCTTTGATCGTTAACATGAAAGTTCCTCCTTTTTGAAGTACAGTATATTCTTATTTTATCATAATGGCTTGCAGGATTCAATTAAGAGCAGGAGGCAGCAAAATGATTTGTTGATTGTATGTTACTTTTCACACCTACGCCAACGTAGTGGGAATCATGCGTCAAAATGCTTGTCCTTTAGCATTTTGTGTGCAAAAATTGTTATAATTCACACCTCAATAGCTTAAAAACTAATTAAAACTGTCATAGGTGTGAATCAATGTCATTAAGTTAAGCGAACCCTTATAAACACTGGGGTTATCGGCGATTTATATACCAATTTTATGCATTTTTTGGTTACACCCCCCTTTAAAACCAGAGGGGCAATGTCATTAAGTTAAGCGAACCCTTATAAACACTGGGGTTATCAGCAATTTATATACCAATTTCATGCATTTTT
>JAIEEY010000167.1 GCA_029067205.1 Lachnospiraceae bacterium | reverse complement strand
CCCGGCGAGAGGAACCATGGAAAAATTAAAGGGAATCAGGAGGCGGACTGCCAATAAAACCCATATTATTTTCATCAAGCCCGCTCCATATCGTTTTCTGAGTTTGCCGGCAAAGATGCATAATACGATAATGATAACGGCTGCCACGATATTGACCTCCAGCAGATCAAAAAAACGATCAAACAATATTTCCCGCATTTGTCTAATTCCCCTTTCTCTTGGTCGTGATATAGTCCTCAAGTTCCTTAATCTCTTCCTCCGATAAGCTATTTCCGTCGTAGAGTGCCGCCAGGAAATTTTTAGCGGAATTTTGATACAGGCGTTTCAAAATACTTTTGCTCTCCATCTGCATATAGCTCTGCTTGTCAATCAGCGCAATATAGACATTGTTCTTTCCGGATTTCTGTACCTCGAGGAATCCTTTCTCCTGCAGTCGCGACAAAAACGAAAGAATTGTCGTGGGGGACAGCTTCCGCTCCTGATTTAACTGCGCCTCAATCTCCGTTCTTGTCACAGGCTTATCCAAGTCCCATATGATCATCATGATCTCCAATTCTGAATCTGGTAATCGTTTCATTTTATGTATGCTCCTTCCTATTCTTTAATACAAAACACAAACAACTTCGGCAAATGTAGAATATACTTTATTCTACATTTGCCGAAGTTGTTTGTCAATATCTAATTTAAAATCGAGTAGTGGAAAAGCCGATGCGCCACTCCAGTGGCATATTTCCCTTGCTATGCAATGGCATCAGCAAGTGCATGACAAAAGGGGACTTTCGCCCCCTCTTTCAAATCAACCATTTATATGCCGGATCGCATCAAATGCCCCATTAAACATGTCTGAAATTTCGTTTGATAAAAAATCACCGTTTTCCAGTGTCTTGTCCATGATCTTTAGCAGCTGCTCCTGAAGATGCGTCTTTTGTGTGACTACATCAACTTCTCCCGGTCCTTTGAGGTCATCATACATTTTCTCATAAAACCGCAGAATCTGCTGGTTGGTCGTCTCCCTGCACTTAACGATATCCCCCAGTGCTATTGCCTTTGTCTGGCAGGAATTGTCATCCATCTGGCGCAGTTCTGAGATAACCTGATTCAGGTATTCTGTCTGATGTGCGATCCGTTCAATCTGTGTCAGACAGTATTCCATGGAATACTTACTTCCGCCCTGTTCCATATTTGCTTTTTCTTCGTCAACCATGTTATTTTCGGCTGCACTATTTTCAATTGTCTGCTCTGACATCTCTTTATCCTCCAAATTTTGCTCTGGCGGACACGCAAGGCATAGCATATTCCGCGCCAGAAAGCGTGCCCTGCCCTGTTTCACGAGCCCCTTAGCCCTTTTGAGGTAAGTGGTTCCATATTTTTTGCCGTGTTCATCTACCACAATAATGTTTTTTGTCATGGGTGTCTCCCCCTTGCTTCGATTTGATATTAGATTGTAAAAGGTCTGCGTTTTTTGTTATGGGTGTCTTCCCCGCCTCTCTTGTCCAGTATAATATAAATTACCGAAATTTACAATATATTAGAAAAACAAAAAAACATGGACGACACCAAAAGATGCCGCCCATACGCCCATATTTATTGATATTTCTTAGTTCTTAGCCTCATCGGGAACTGTGAAATCCGTAGCATTGTTGAAATTAGAGCATGTCATAGATATTTTCATCTTTGGAATGCTCATGCTTACACCTTCTGCCTGATCTCCCAATGCTGCAATCATATTCGTCATCAGGGTATCCATAACTGCTGTCATATCCATCTCGTACTTCACGGGATACAAAGTTGCCTCATCGATCCATACATATGAGGTCATTTCTCCCAATCCGTCAAACATACTTTCGTCGACTTCCATTCCGAGAGAGCTGACAGAATCCAATGCACCTGAAGAAAGGATTTGCTCTTTCATTTCTTCTTCGGACAAAACATAAGAATACTTATATGCATTTGCCCCATTTACCTGTTCTGTTCCCTCCTGTGTGTACTGAGTGCTATCTCCAATGCTGCTTATCATGCTGCTGCGCGCATCATATTCTGCCAGAGCAGATGCAGCAGATTCCTGGGTTGACCAGCTTTGTCCATCAAACATGTACACATTGTATGTTCCGCTCTCAGAAGGCTCTGCATATACCTGCATATTAACGCTTCCCTGATCGCCCATGTCCATGGTCATGTCCATTTTAATCTTCAGAGGATCACTAAAACAAACCATGTCCATAGTTGTAGTTGACTCTACTGCCTGTTCCTGTCCGTTTGCGCTTATGTTCATATCCATGTCCATGATCATCTGTGCCTCCATACTGGTTACAGATTCCATGTTTTTCATTGCCTCTTCCATAGGATCTACTTCTGGCTGTGCTTCAGATGCCTGTTCTGCTGGCTGTGCCGTATTCTCCTGTGTCTCTGTGCGCGAATCCGTATTCACAGATGCATTTGCATTTTTGCTGCTGTCGCCGCATGCAGTAGCGGACAGTGCCAATACTCCTGTTAAAATAAGTGCCAAAAATTTCTTTTTCATAATAATCTCTCCTTCTCCCTTTCAATTGAACAGTTACTCTACTATAATATCACTAAAATTTTATTTGTCAAATATTATTTTTCGATATTTCTTTGATATTTGTAAAACAGGGCTTCATTTCTTTTGTGATATCACTTTTGCCACATTATTACATATACTATTCTATACATCTTTACATTATTATAGAAAGGCGGCGGTAACGATATGTCCCAAAATCATCACAGGAAACCCTTTCTCCGTCTGGATCACGTAAACTTCTCCTACTACAGCAATCTCGGTGAAGTAAAGGTTCTAAATGACATC
This sequence comes from Lachnospiraceae bacterium, assembly GCA_029067205.1. GTDB lineage: Bacteria > Bacillota > Clostridia > Lachnospirales > Lachnospiraceae > COE1. Next base: position 5,250 of record JAIEEY010000167.1, on the reverse strand, counting down.
AGTCTCTCCATTGAAAAGGGAGCTTTTGCGGCTCTGGTCGGACCAAGCGGCTGCGGCAAATCCACGATCCTCTCCCTGATCGCAGACCTGCTCAAACCGGTTGGAGGATACATAACCTTCTATTCTGAGGATTTCAGCGCCCCGCGCATAGGATATATGCTGCAGCATGACCATTTACTGGAATGGAGGAATGTCTACCAGAACATAACACTTGGTCTGGAGATACAGAAAAAGAAAACAAAAGAAAATCTGGAGCTGGTCGACAGCCTGCTCGAAAAATATCACTTGTCACATGTCAGAAGCCAGAAGCCGTCCGCGCTTTCCGGCGGCATGCGGCAGAGAATCGCATTGATCCGTACACTTGCAATCCGTCCGGATCTGCTTCTGCTTGACGAGCCATTCAGTGCGCTTGACTACCAGACGCGGCTCAATGTGTCAAAGGACGTACATGACATCATCAAATCGGAGCAAAAGACCGCCATTCTCGTGACACATGACATCTCTGAGGCAATTTCCATGGCAGATGTCATATTTGTGCTTACAAAATCTCCCTGTACGATAAAGGATATTATTCCGATCGAATTTGAAGCCAACGGAATCCGGCGGGAAGACATCAGGAAATCAAGTCTATTTCAGGATTATTTTGATAAAATATGGAGGGAAATGCAAGATGAAAACACAGAAAAATAGCAGAAAAACAAACATACAATCAGCGGCGCTTACCAATGGGCAGAAAAACTTCCTGCGTCATCAGAAGCTGCAGAAATTGTATATCTTCTGGAGCCGTATTTTGATTTTTATCGCTTTTATGATGCTCTGGCAGGTATCTGCTGATCTGGGCTGGATTGACAGCTTTTATTTCAGCTCTCCGATTGCCATCTCAAAATTATTCTGGCACGATATTACGGATATGTCCTTATTAAACCATATTGGCATCACACTCTTGGAATCGGGCATCAGTTTTTTGTTGATTATTGCACTCTCTGTACTGATCGCTACATTTTTCTGGTTTTATCCTTCACTCGGGAAAATGTTTGAACCCTTTTTGATCGTGCTGAACAGTCTTCCGAAATCCGCGCTTGCACCATTGATCATTGTCTGGCTTGGCACTGGTTCCCGCACTATTATTTTATGCGGGATATCAGTCGGAATATTCGGCTGTATTCTCAATTTGTACCAGTCTTTTGCCCAGACCGACCCGGAAAGGCTGAAATTGATCGAAACTCTTGGCGGCTCAAAGCTGCAGGCATTTACAAAAGTCGTGTTTCCGGGCAACATACCTACGTTTATCTCGCTGTCCAAGGTAAATATCGGGCTTGCGCTCGTAGGTGTCATTATCGGGGAATTTCTCGCGGGAAGAAAGGGGCTTGGTTATCTGATTATCTATGGAAGCCAGGTATTTACCTGTGATTTTTTATGATAAAAACAGATATCCAAATCTGCTTTTATCATATATCCTTTACAATCCAATGCCCCTTACCATTCGGTGTGCTATACTGTATTTTTCCCTCTTTTTTTAATTCGGCAATCCGCCTGTTAATGCGGCTTAGCGCACATTGCTTTGCCTGGGCAATCACTTTTGCTGTTATTTTAGGATTTGATTTCATCATGCTTATGATTTCTTTTTTTTCAGCCTCTATTGCCTTTCCGTTTCCGGTACAGACATCATTGATTGGAATGATTCTTACAAATTCTTCAGCGTCGGCAACTTTATATAGTTCCGATTCCTTTAAATTAACAAGTTTTGTATAGTCAAAAAAGATCTTTATGTCATCAGGAAACACTTCAATCTTCTTAATATACTCTGAAATATCTTCAACTTTGGCTTTATCAACAATTGATTCATCCAGTGACTTTTTGATACCGTCTAACCGCACTTTCGTATTACTTACTAAATCCATAGCATCTTTAAGCAGCATCATATCCTTCTGCGCATTATCTATACATTCTTGAATGTTTGCAGCTTTCCTTTTATAATCGCTATCTGATATAACACCTTCTAGCAGCTTATCGAGTAAAATCTCTTTTTGCGTCTCATACTTTTTGATTGATTCAAGCAATTCGTTCCGTTTACTTCCTGTCTCATTTGTATTAATAACCCTCTTCAAAATATTTAAAGTCGTTTCTATTAGGTCTTCCTTGGAAAAGCTGTCATTATATCCTTGACACAATTCTTTAAGCGCATTATACATTTTGTCTTCATTAATATGTACATTATCGCAGCCTTCACCCTTAATCTGAGGAATATCACGTTCCTTTTTTCGCTTCCGGTATTCCATTGTTCTGCCATGCTGCACATAAGACAGACATTTCCATTCTGCAATCATCTTTCCCTTCGTATTCTTACGGGTGCATCTGTAATATGGCTGCTCGCATAATCCACACCATACCTTTGATGACAGGAACGCTTTCTTATTAACGGAAGAATCCTGTACAGACTCGTCCAGAACATGGCTACCTGCCCTCTTTATAAGGGATGCATTTGCCTGGGCAAACAACTCGCGTGATATAATCGCAGGCACTGCATTCCTGTGGACAATCCAATCACTCTCAGGATTATTATAAACCTGTTTGCTCTCAAAATCAAAATGCTTTTTATTCTGAATGATATCGCCAACATACATTGGATTTTTTATGATTCTCCGAATAGTAGCTGTGTTGATCATATTCCCCTGTCTATTGCGATATCCTTTCTGATATAAAATTCTGGATATAACATAAGTGCCATGCCCTTCCGCAGCCAATTCAAATATTAATTTAATCAAAAGGACATCTGTTTCATCAATTACAATCTGTTTGTCTTCATTTTTTTTATAACCATATGTAGCATTTGTAATAACAAAATGATTTCCGTCCGCCTGTCTGTTTTTATGCGCATTATTGATTTTCTTGCTTAAATCCCTGCTGTATTCTTCAGCAAGTATTGCTTTTATGCCTGTAATAAGCGCATCATCAGGCGTATAGAATTTACGTTCTAGATACATATATAGCTGCTTTTTATTCTTTTGCATTTTATCCAAAAATATATACCAGTCTTTTGTATTCCTCATAAGCCTGTCTTGACTCTTTATCACAATAATGTCAAACTTATCCTTGTCTAAGTCTTCAAACAATCTGTTATATTCTTTGCGCCCCTTGACAGTTGTGCCGCTTTTCGCCTCCACATATGTATCAACCAGCAGCCAGCCCATTTCAGCAATACAGGCTCTTGCTTCTTTTTCCTGCTGTATGAGCGCATCTTTCTGACTCTCCTCCTCTGTACTGCATCGGCAGACGGCCACGGCTCTTAAACGCTCCATTCCTTTTTGATCACTCTTTCTTTAATGTTTCCAACATCATCAATTGCTCAATTGGTGTTATCTGTTTTTCCTGTACAAGCAGGCTGATAATATGTTCAATTATATTTTTCTTTTCCTGGCTCATAAACTGCACCTCCCAGTACCTCAATTTATAATATGCTGTTTTTTAAATAATGTGAAATTTTAGTCTCCTTAGGAACTGTAGAAAAATAATTATCACATCTTGACTTGTCTATTTAAATAAAGACTAATATATTTTGCCGACGGCTGTGGCCAGCTCCACGAAGCTTTCTCTCCGCTCCCTTCGGTTCAGGAGCCCGCGTTTTACGGGTGTATCATTATTCTACTTGATATATCTCATTGCTAGGGTGCCGTGCCAATAGGCTCCCATATGCAGAACAGGTTTTGTCCATGACGGACTGTTTCGATTGCTATCTCGAAACATGCTACAAAAATTGGTATGATATATAATTTCCAAAAGGTACTGCCAGTTTCTGATCTCCGCAAATCCCCACTGCATAAAAAGCTACTTATATCGGATGTATCGGACTTTTTCATTATTCAGTTGTCAAAGTTCGGATTTATAATAATCAGGACAATATTATTGCACCGTATTATTCATTGTATTGTTATCTCTTTTCCTATCGCTATCGGTTGGTGTTTCACAATCCGTTTTCCACATTCTGGGCAATACTTTATCTTAAAGATGTCGACCAGCTCAGGCGCAATACATTTTCTGCATTCAGGACAATAGTATGTTCCCTGCTGCTCCACGATCCGGCCTGGTCTCTGATGCGCTCTATAGTATGTAATCTCTTCTTGCAGATATTGTGTCTCCGCGTCAATAATTTCCTCTACTGCCGGTTCCGCCTCTTCCTGGAGTCGGTGCTTGATTCTGGCGGCAAGTATCTCAATATAAAAAATTGCCGTGTCCAGCATATTCCAGTTTTTAACATATTTATTCGTTGTTCTGCTCATCTTTTAAATCTTATATTTTACCTCTTTTCTATAATGGATGATTTGTCCGATTTCAAATTCTCAACATCTAAATCAAATATTGACATTTGTTTACTCTGCTCTCTGGCTGTCTGATTTATATTCAAACTCTCTACACAATCACATTTAACATTTCCATAAATATCCGGAAATAACTTTTCCATACTTATTTTGTAATATGACGAAATTCTTATTGCAATTTTCATACTAGGTGTTCTCTGTCCTAACTCTAATTTTGACAAATATTTCTGTGATATGCCTATTTCTGCAGAAACATTCATTTGTGTCTTATGCCCTCTCGCTTTGATTAATACATCTCTCATTTGCTACCTTCTCTCTTCGGAGTCGCCTCGCAGTAGTATTATTAGGAAATTTTAAAGTACTCAAAGTGCAAGCATTTCCTAAAGTGTACTTAGAGTACTTTATTACAAATATTACTGTACTTATAACCTAAATTCCGCAAAGAATTATAACGAGGCAGTATTTATGGGCGTTGGAGACATGCCCTCGTTATAATTTTTATAACTATGCATTTTTGCAAACCCGCTATTTTCAAGAGTTTCAAGTCCTCGTTATAATTTAATGCGGAATTTAGGTTATAGTTCAATGTCATACTTAATCCAACAAAAATGTTACTATTTTACTGGAGGTGATTTGTTTGTCGTTAGGCGATCGTATCAGAAAGCACCGTAAAATCAATAAATTGACTCAAGAACAATTATCTTCTCAATTAGGACTAACCCCTAAAATGGTATCATTTTATGAACATAATGAGAGAATACCGCCTATTGATATTATCATTAAACTATCTCAAATCTTTTCGGTTTCAACAGATTATTTACTCGGTCTATCACCTGAGCAATTGATACCTAACATGCAAAATAGTTTATCTACTGAAGAAAAAACAATACTTAGTTTATATAGATCTCTTGATAAAGATTATAAAGATATTATT
>JAIEEY010000166.1 GCA_029067205.1 Lachnospiraceae bacterium | reverse complement strand
TTACAGAAACGAAAGCTGCATACCTGTGGGAAAATATATCTGCATATGAAGATTGGAGAATAATAGATGTTAAAAAGAATTATTTATTACTACAATAAGTATGAAGGAATTATAGCCTCATATCGGAGGGAAAACACAGACTGGGAGGAAAAATGTAACCAGTTAGATATACTTGTTAAAGATGTGACTGATTTAGAGACCAGACACTGCAAGAACCTTGCATTTTACAGCTGGCTCAGATTAGCGCTGATCAGGGAAATAAGGGAGGAACAGATACGTGTTTTTCACCTGGCGTATGATAAATAAGATTCTGGAGGATAGGGATGTGGTAATACCTAAATATATTGATAAGAAAATTGACAGATTAAATTCATTACTTGAACAGGCGTATGTGTTAGAATCGGAAATTTAGACCTGGGCGGAAAAAAACGGAATGGATACTTCTGATACAGACTGGTATGAAAACGTCATAGATGAAAGCAGCGCCGTAAGTGGAATCTGTAAAGAGGGCTTATGTGAATATTATGAGAATAAAAATTAGGTTGGTAAAACCGAAGTTACAGTAGCATATTTTGCTAATAAGGGCAGTGGACTTCGATCCACTGCTTTTATCGTATTTTGGGAGGTTAAGAAAAATGAAGGGTACACAGAAAGAGAGAATAGACAGGGCACAGGACAGGGCTTTAGAGTGTCTGGAGTATATACTGGAAGTAACTCCTGCGCCTGATTTTGTTGAGGTTGTCGGGTGCATAGGAGGCGATACGGTTACTTGCAGAGTATATGATGATGGCTCTGTGTATGAGCGGTAGGAGGTTTGATTTTATGTCGTGTAATTATAGGACGGAAAAGTGTGAAAAGGTCAGTGTAAGTGGTGTTGTATATGAATTTAATGACCGAAACACTGTTCCAAAAGAGAAATGTCAGTATGAGGCTACAGGAGATGATGAACCTGCCTATAAGGATGGCAAATATCATATAAAGTCCAAGTATCTGTAGAAAAAATGAAAGGACAAACATTATGAGGATCAATTTTGATGATACCAAGGTTGAGGACTGCAGGACAGTCCTTGTAAAAGAGAAGGCTGTCAATTACAAAACTGATCGTTTCAGCAGTCCGGCTCCTGTGACAGAGCTGCTGAACTCTGTGGCATCCCTGAACGTGATGGGTGAGGAACACTGTTACATGCTGGCATTGAACAATAAGGGAAGGCTCATAGGGCTCTTCTTCATTTCCAAGGGCACTGTGAACATGACCTGTCTAAATCCGAGGGAAGTTTTCATGAGGGCGCTGCTGGTCGGTGCATCCTCTATTGTATTATGCCACAATCATCCATCGGGAGATCCGGGACCCAGCAGGCAGGATAAGGAAATGACGAAAAGATTTAAGGAAGCTGGGGAACTGTTAGGTATTCCTGTCGTGGATCACATCATTATCGGGGGCAGGGGTTATTACAGTTTCATGGAAAATGGACTTCTGTAAGAGATGCGGATGTCATCATTGTGGGTGTTTCATAAGTGAAAGACAATGATTTATTGGCGATAGAAAAACAGAATTCATAGAGCTGCAACAGGTAAAAAGGATTTTATTAGTCAACAGGGGATAAGACTGGGATGGTCTTATCCCTTTTGGCGTTATTAAGGAGACGAGCAAATTGAGCAATAACTATAAAACAGTAAAGAATGGCAGGGGAACAGATCCCATGATCGGGGAAGGTAAATACATATTAGTAGGAGCGGGCGGAGCAGATGTAACCATCAGAAGAGATGGAAAAGTGCTGGCGTTTGATGGCTGAGATATGCACAATATCCAAAGCAAAGGCAATGCAAAAGTGAAATTAATTCAATTTTACAAAAGCAGGCATTGTGCCATTGGACTTGTTATAGAAGAAATTGATACACTCTGGAGTAGTCTCGGAAACTATTGGAAAAAAGCAGAAACTTAATATTTCATAATTATAGTACGGACGGGAATAGATGAC
>JAIEEY010000165.1 GCA_029067205.1 Lachnospiraceae bacterium | reverse complement strand
TGACACGGGCAGTGCTTGCTATTCCAGAAATGGAATGCAAGCGGGTTTTAGCCTGCACAGGCAGGCTGCCCAAAACCAATATGGGCGTTACCGCCCAGACTGATTAAAAAAATTCTGAAAAAGTTTTGGTAAATAGGAAGGTTTTTACACCTTTACTATTTATGATAATAAGGGGCTGAACGAAAGGAGGGAACTATATGACTGCCGCAGACCGCAGAATGGAAATTGCCAGTATTCTTGTGGTCAGTGGGCATATTACATCAAGGGAGCTGGCGCAGGAATTAGGCGTTTGTGTCCAAACGATACGCAATGACATTACAGTCCTCTCATATGATTATCCTATATACACAAAGCCAGGAGTTGGCGGGGGAATTTTTATCATGGAGAGATACAAACCATACAACAATACGCTTACACCATACGAGCAGGAAAAACTCAAAAAAATGTATGATGCGGCGGAGGGAGAAGATAAAAAAATTTTGGAACGTGTTCTCCGAAAATATGGGGCTTATAAGTTGGAACTTTAGGACAGACATATCAAAACTGAATACATAAATCCTGTATATGATCCTGCAATTCTTCCCAACTGTTTGCAGGTGTTTCAAGGGATTTGGAATAATTTTTCATTAACACAGCGCAAGGGCAGTCACAGACTTATGGGAAAAGTCTGGGCTGTCCTTTTTGTGCGTTTAAGGAGGCATTTATGGCAAAGAGATATTACTGGCTGAAACTGAAAGCGGACTGGTTTTCAGACAAGCGCATCAAAAAGCTGCGCTCCATAGCGGGCGGCGATACGCATACAATCATCTATCTGAAAATGATGCTGCTATCGCTAAAGGACGAGGGGAAATTTTACTTTGAGGGCGTTGAGGATGACTTCGCTTCGTAGATTGCCCTTGCGCTTGACGAGGATGCAGAGAACGTAAAGCTGACACTTACATTTTTACAGCGGCATGGGCTGATAGAGATTGGCGATGATGACGAGTACCAGCTTACGAAAGTGCCGACAATCATCGGTTCGGAAACGGCTTCGGCTATGCGTGTGAGGGAACATAGGGAACGGAAAAAGAGAGCAGGCTGTTACAATGTAACACAACTGAAACGGGCTGTAACAATCTGAAACAGATTTGTAGCGTAGAGAGAGAAAGAGATAGATAGAGATAAAGAGTTAGAGAAAGAGGGAGAGGGAGAAACACCCGCCCCCCGCCGCTTATGGGAAATTCTGTAATGTTTTCCTTTCTAATGCGGAGCTTGACGGTCTGAAATCGGAACTGCCCGACAAATGGGAATATTACATTGACCGCTTATCCGTACATATCGCTTCAAGTGGAAAACAGTACCGTAATCATGCTGCCACAATTTATAAATGGGCGCAGGAGGACACTAACAAGGCAACGCCAAAGAAAGGGATGCCTGATTATTCATACAGTGAGGAGGACAGCTTATGAATGGTTTGACCGACACGATTTTACAGATGATGAACACCACGCCAGAGACAGAGGATTACATGGGGAGGACGGACTGCTGTACTGTGGGAAATGCCACAAACCGAAAGAAGCCTATTTCCCAAAAGGTAAGGCATTGTTCGGGCGTGACCGCCACCCGTCTGAGTGTGACTGCCGCAGGGCAGAGCGTGAAAGGCAGGAGAAAAAGGATGCGGACGAAAAGCATAATGCCGAAGTGGAACGCCTGAAACGGGAAGGCTTTTCCAATCCGGCTATGTGGCAATGGACTTTTGAAAATGACAACGGGAAATGCCCACAGATAGGGAAAGCATACTCCTATGTGGAGAAGTGGGAAACGGTACGGTCTGAAAACCTCGGTTACCTGCTGTGGGGGAATGTCGGATCGGGGAAAAGCTATTTTGCAGGCTGTATCGCAAATGCCCTTATGGAGAGGGAAATACCTGTCTGCATGACGAACTTTGCAACGATACTCAACAACCTTTTCTACGGCTCGGAAAACAGGAATGAGTACATTTTAAGGATCTGTTCCTATCCCCTGCTTATGCAGATGAAAGCGAAGCAACAGTTTACACAGCAAATCCGGCATGGATACGGAAAATGGATAAGCTGTGCAAGGAGTTTCCAGAGGTAATAAGGTTAAAGTCATGGACAGAAGTAAGCAAAACCTATGTCTTACCGAAAAATCTTGTTAGAATTGGAAAGCCAAGAACATTGAGTGAAGCACAGCTTAGACATTTACGGGAGTTGCAAAATAAAGTATAAATGTTCTCCAAATTGGGTGATAGCAGCTTTTAAGGATTGTTAAGGTTTCAGATAAAGACAGTTAAGATTTTAAATGCTATTATATGTGGCATAGGGAATAGCAGTATCCTAAAAGTTAAGAAGGAGAATGATCATGAAGAAATTATTAGGAGTTTTATTGACAATGGCTATGGTTATTATGATAGCATTATTTACAATGAATCAGGGAAAGGCAGCAAATGAAGATTTAATCGAGATACCGGATGCAGTAAAATCTGTTGATATTGTTTTCGGTGGCGGAGATCTTTATGTGGAAACATGGGATAAGGAAGAAATTGGCTTTAAAGTTGAGAAAGGTCAAAACAGCAACGGATTTGATTATCAATGTTAAGTAGAGGACAGTGCACTTTATGTAGACGGCTCACAGAAGACTGGAAATGTAGCAACGAAAGGGGATAATAAAGTATATCTTTATATTCCAATAGATAAAAAGTTTGATGGATTTATATTGGTAAACGGAAATGCGGATGCTCATGTGGAAAATGTAAAATGCGAAAATCTTCAAGTTGATGAAGCTATTGGGACAGTTGACATAGTGGGTTATACTACTATTGATGCTAATATCATTTTGGGAATGGGGACAATAAATGCGGAAGGTAAAATTACAGGCAATGTCGATGCCTTGTGCAGCGTAGGAACTTTAAACGTAAAACTTGCCGACGCAGAAAGTGACCATGACTATTTAATTAATACATCTTTCGGTAAAATTAACATTGGAAATACTTCTTACGGAATGATGAGTGAGAAGAAAATTATTAACGCCACATACAGTAAATTTGACTTAGAATGTGTTGCAGGTCAAATTTACTTTGAATTTGAAAAAGATTAAATTAATATTGAGTGATTGTTTTAATGAAGAACGGATTATTTTAGGAGGAAACAAATGGATCAATCGATGGATGTTGTTAGCAATACAAAAAAGTTATGCAAAAGTTATACACATGGAGAGGTGCAGCAGCATGTTATCAAGAATATGGATATTCAGCTTTTTAACAGGGATTTTACTGTTTTCATGGGACCGTCTGGTTCCGGAAAATCTACGCTGCTCCATATGCTTTCTGGAATGGACAGGGCAAGCATGGGGGAAATCTATTTTAAGGGCACTAATTTCACAAAATACTCTGAAAAGCAACTGGCACAGTTTCGGAGGATAAACTGCGGTTATGTTTTTCAACAGATTTATCTTATTAACAGTATGAATCTTATGGATAATGTACTGGTAAGCGGTCTGCTTGTAGGTAAAAACAAAAAGCAGATCGTACAAAGGGGAAAAGAACTGTTTATGGAAGTGGGACTTACAGAAAAAGAGTGGGTAAAATACCCTTCACAGATTTCAGGTGGACAAATGGGAAGGGTAGGGATTGTCAGGGCACTGATCAATAATCCTGAAGTTGTATTTGCCGACGAGCCAACGGGGGCACTTGATTCTGCGTCTGGAAAGGCAGTCTTAGATCTGTTGACAGAATTTAATCATAGAGGTCAGACTATCATTATGGTAACACATGATTTGAAATCCGCTTTACGAGGAAACAGGATTCTTTACCTCAAAGATGGACGGATCGATGGTGAATGTGTGCTTGGCACATATGAAGGCGAAACAGAGGAAAGGAAAGAAAAGTTGATTTATTTCCTCGAAAGGATGGGGTGGTAAGTATGGCAGAAAATACATTATTGCTAATCAAATCAAATATCAAAAAGAGCAGAAGAATTTCAATTGCTTTTTTTCTTTTCATTATGCTTACAGTATTGTTATACCATACTGGAAGCCAATTAACCGAAGGGTTTAAAAGGCTGTATCAGGAAAAAATCGTCGAAACAAACAGTGCTGATTTTGCGGCAACTTTGCCTTATGCTTTTTGTGAAAAATATCAGAATGAAATTATTGATTTTGGACAGGTGAATGAAGAAATATCAGAGATTGAAGTAATTGATGCAATATTACTGAAAAATTCAAATATCCAAGATGGTGATGGGGATATAATTAATGGTGGATGGACTTTCAGGAATGCCGACAGGACACAACAGATGTCTTGCCTAAAAATAGCAGAAAGGCTGGATGAGATGCCGGCAGACGGTATCTATGTACCTTATGTGTGCAAAACATTTTTTGGTTTCCAGTTGGGCGATACGCTTAATATCTCATTCGGAAATAAGCAAGAATCGTTTACGATTGCAGGTTTTACAGAGGATGTGCTTTTTGGCAGCAGGTCGTACCTAGCTTTTGATTTACCAGAAAGCCAATTTTATTCTTTCAGAGAGAAGGCAGGGGCAGATGCAGAGGCAGCGATTGTTTTAGTCAGGGCAGAGGGTAAAGCAGGCGAAGTATCAAATAAGTTTTCAGAGTTGATAGCCGAAAAAGGAAACGAATTGGACTTCTATTCCAATTCAGATATAGAGTATGCCGAAAACAGTCGGAGCAATAATATCAATATTTATGTTGTGATTATGAATGTTGCTTCACTGATCGGCATCATTGCCTGCTTTGTTGTCATTGGATTTCATATGAAAAATACGCTGGATAAGGATTCAAAAGAATTAGGAGCATTAAAGGCAATTGGTTATACAGGATCTTGGCTTGTAATGACATATGTTATACAATTTCTTTTGCTTGGGCTGCTTGGTTCTGTGGCTGGTGTAGCTGTTTCCGAAGCCGTTATGCCTGTGATTGTAGGCAGTATAGCTACAGATATTGGTTTTGTATGGAATACGGCATTTTTAGGGCAGACTGTAATACGGGATATTTTGGTTATTCTGGTAATGATTGGTGTTATTACTTTGTATTTGTCAAAGGGAATCATCAGGCTTAGACCAGTGGAGGCTTTTCAGGAAAGAACTGGTATATCCTGCTGTAAAAAAAGCAGGTTGACAGTAGAGAAAATGCCATTTCCTTTAAATTTATCCATTTCACTGAAAATGATAGATTTTGAAAGAGTAAAAAGTATATTCATAAGTCTTACAATAGCTGTAATCATGTGTGTGGCTGGTTTTGCCGTTATTTTATATGCAAGGCTGGTAAAAGATGATGATGGACTGCTGCAGATCGTCGGTGCAGAGGTTTATTCCGTAAATATTCAGGCGGTTATACCAGAAGAAACAAGGAAAATAGCAAGTGAGTTGGATAGACCGGAAGTGCGTAAGATTATGACCGCTATTGAGCCGGGTTCTTCAAGGCTTTTATGCGAAGGTACTGTATACGCATCATTAGGTGTGTACAGTGATTATGGGGCATTGGAAAACCCTTCTGTATATTCAGGCCGTTATCCAAAACACGAGAATGAAGCTGCGATTTCAGGCAATCTGGCAAATGCATTAGATAAGAATATCGGAGATACAATAAAAATAAGTCAGATTTTTCAGGAAACGACAAAAGAGGAAGAATTTCTTGTTGTTGGCTTTACGCAGGGAACTTATACGGGAGGAATGGATCTATACCTTACGATGGAAGGATTAAGGCTGATTGAACCTGAAGCAGAGTGGCAGACAATCCATGTCTATTTAGAAGCGGGTGCTGACACAGAGAAATTCTGCACTGCACTGGAAGATGAATTTAAAGGCAGGCTGTCATATGTTGGAAGTTTTGACCAGATATTTTACGCACAGTTTTCACCTATTGTCAGCAGTGTGTCGGCAATTGTATTCTTTATTATCATAATTATGCTATTGATTATCATAATTATGGGATATTTTGTGACAAATTCTATCTTGTTGACACGAAAAGGGGATTTTGGGATAATGAAAGCATTAGGATATTCTACCAGACAGATTGTAGTTCAGACTGTGATGACATTTATGCTCTATATTGCGGTTGGAAGCATCATAGGTAGTATTTTCTTATACTGTTGTTCCAATATCCTGATCGTAACCTTGTTTAGCGGAATGGGCGTTCATAAAATTGTGTTTGCATTTCCGGTAATCTGGATTGTTTCACTCATACTATGTGCAGAATTGGTTGGTGCGTTTACAGCAGTTGTATCGGCATTAAAAATCAGGAAAATCGTTCCCTGTAATCTTATCAGGGCGGAGTAAGACACCAAGGAACTGTCACGAAATAAATCCTTAGATTTTCGTTTGTGAAATGCCCTAAATCAAAGCCTTTCACAAACGAAAGTGATGATTTATTTCTAAACAGTTCCTAACGCATCTGCCGCAAGAAAGGATATGATATATTTGACATATGATTGTCTGATCGTTGAAGATGAGAAGCCTTTAGCAGAAAACACCTGCAAATACTTAAATCTGTCGGGAATCCGTTCAGAGGCGGTATTTAGTGTAGAGGGATATTATGAATTTATGGATGCCAATACTGCACGCATGATTTTACTTGATATCAATCTTGGGGATGGATGCGGGTACAATTTATGCAAGCAGATCAGGGAGGAAACACAGGTTCCTATTGTGTTCATCAGTTCTCAAACAGGGGAGGAAAGTATATTATTGGCATTAAATGTCGGTGGAGATGATTTTATATGCAAACCGTATTCATTGCCGATTCTTTTGGCTAAAATTAAGGCTGTGTTACGAAGATACTCTGTAAAAGAAGAAACAGGGATTGTTTCTTTTGGAGAATGTGAAGTCAATATGGAAGAAGAAACGGTATTAAGAAAGGGACAGCCGGTTTCGTTGAAAAGGAGGGAAAAGAAACTGCTGTTCCACCTTATAAAAAACAGGAACAGACTAATTGAAAAAGAGGAACTTTTCAGAGAGGTGTGGCAGGAGGATTATGTTGGCGATGGAACATTGAATGTCCATATAAGAAAACTGAGGGAGAAGATCGAAGAAAATCCTTCCAATCCTGCCTATATCATCACAGAATATGGAAAGGGCTATATTTTCGTATTAAAGGAGAAGTAAGGTGAAGCGTTTTATTGCCGAAACTGTTTGCTTTTATCTTTTGGCTTGTGTATTGCTGATCTGTTTATTTTCTGATGATTCAGAGAGCAAAATAAAAAATGCAGAGATCAATGACATTGTATTTACAATTAAAAAATATTATCCCGATGTAGACTCTGCAATAAATATATTGCAGGGGTATGAAACTGACTATATCGTGATCGGAGAAGATGGCAAAGAAGCAGGGGCATCAAGGCAGGAGTTGGTTACGGATTATAATTATGATTATATACATAGGGATTATAGTGTTGAAATATTAAAAGATGGAAGGATTCAGGGAAAGATCATATTTATCAATAGAGAGCCTGATACAAAGAAGAAATATCAGCTATTTTGTGTCATTATCATTATGCTATTCTTGCTGAAAGACGTATTAACAATTTTATATTTGAGAAAAAATGTACTATATCCAGTAAAGAAAGTAAATGAATTTGCAAGGCTAATTTCAAAAGGAAATCTGGATATTCCGGTTGGCAGGGTTGATAGCAGCTTTTTTGGGGCGTTTTCAGAAAGTTTTGATATTATGAGGGAAGAATTGGTTTATGCTAAAAGGAAGGAACAGGAAGCCGATCAGCAGAGACGGGAAGTGATCGCTTCTATCAGTCATGATATTAAAAATCCAGTCGCTTCCATTCAGGCAATTGCAGAATATCAGTTCTTTACGATTGATTCCAAGGAGTTACAGCAGGAGTTCCAGACAATTATAGAAAAGGCAAATCAGATTAATGGGTTAGTTATAAACCTGCATACAAGTATGATGAACGATTTAGAGAAACTTGAAGTAAATCCGGAGGCAGTGGAGTCTTCCATAATAGAAAAGGCTCTGCGGCAGGCTGATTTCAAAAAACGTATAGAAAAGTTTGCAGTACCTGAATGTCTGATTATAATGGATAAAATACGTTTTTCACAAATTGCTGACAATATTGTATCGAACAGTTATAAATACGCTGATACGGAAATTGAGGTCAGGTCATATTTTGAAGATAATTATTTATGTGTCTGTATAAAGGATTTTGGAAATGGTGTAAAAAGGGAAGAAGAAGTTTTCCTGACACAGAAATACTTTCGAGGAAACAATGCGAAAGAAAAGGAAGGTTCAGGAATGGGACTGTATATAGCGGAATACCTTATGAAAGGCATGGGTGGAAAGCTGATATGCTGTTCTAAGGAGAATGAATGGTTTGAAGTGAAAATATGGCTGGCTTTGGCATCTTAGCTTTTAAAGTCAAGAATAGGGTGGGCAGATGTATTCATATAAAATTATGTTGTATGAACCGTGTTCGCCACATAAGAAAAAAGATAGAGGACAGTTCAAACATACCAGTATTTATAGACTGGTTGGGAAATGACTATTGATTCAATAAAAATTTAAGAAAGATAGCAAAGAGCAATTAAGGAATAAAATTCTTGGTTGCTTTTTTTATATCCATTTACAGCGTAAGGCAGAGAGGAGTGAAGAAATGAGTGAAAACAAACTAAAAAGCAAGGATGCGATTGATGCGGAATTAAAGAAAACAAAAGCTGAACTTGCTATTGCAAAACACAGGGAAGCAAAACTCCGTAATCAGATAAAGGGCATGACAGAAAAGGAACGCAGACACCGTAACATTGTATGGGGAAGTCATTTTGAATATCTTATCAGAGAAAAGCTGAATGTTTCCAAAGAACAGCTTGCCACTCTGAATGATGATACAGTAAAAGATATTCTGAATATTCTCTTTTCTGATATGTATTTCAACAGGACTATGCAGAATATTTTGACAGAAAAAGTAAAACCGCAATCCCCGATGGAAATGAATAAAGAGCATTCATAGAAATTATCTGACGAAACGTGGTGGACGGAACTGCAAAACTTTGTGGGCAGATAAAGGCTGCTATTTAGCCTTTATCTGAACGCAAAGTTCACTAAAGGGTAGGGTGGAACGCCCGTAGGGGAATTGTCGTTTCCCCTTGGCTATCGCCAGATAGACAATGGTGTCTGCCGCAAGGCAGGCAAAGCCCCGCAGGGCGCACACACGCGAAGCGTGTATAAGTGCGCCCATGTCAAACGTAGCAAAGCTACGTTTTCCGTCGGGGATAGAAAAAAGCGGAAAAGGGGAGTGGTACATATAAGCACGAAGATGATACACCTTAATGCAAAGATTATCAGCAGGGGCGGAGAAAAATCACAGTCAGCTGTGGCTTCCGCTGCATACCGGAGTGGGACAAAGATATATTGCGAATATGACGGGGAGATAAAAGATTTTTCAAGGAAAGGTCATGTGATATATTCTGAAATCTTGCTACCGAAATATGCGCCGGAAGAATTTGCAGACCGCTCCGTTTTATGGAACGCAGTTGAAAATTTTGAAAAAGGGAGCAGGGCGCAGCTTTCAAGGGAGATTGAATTTTCACTGCCCTGTGAACTTGATGCGGACGAGAGATTAAAAGCTGCCAAGAAACTTGCGGAATTTTTCAGGGATAAGGGAATGGTTGTCAATATGAATCTGCACAATCCTGACCATAAGAACCCAAACCCACACTGCCACCTTATGCTTACCATGCGCCCGTTTCAAAAAGACGGGACTTTTTTAGAAAAGAAGTGCTGGCGTGAATACGAGCTTGATGAAAACGGTCAGAAAATTCCCACAAAGAAAGGGAACGATTATAAATCGCATAAAGTCTACGCAACCGATTGGGACGATAAGGGAAATGTGGAAAAATGGCGGGCGTTGTGGGCGGATATTGAAACTGATTTTTATAAAAAGAATGGATACGAGATTACAGCGGAACATCGTTCTTTTGAAAGACAGGGGATAGACCTTTTGCCGACGATCCATATGGGTGCGGCAGTGACCGCAATGGAGCGCAGGGGAATTAAAACCGAAGTCGGAAACATGAACAGGGAAATCAAAAAATCAATGCCCTTATCATATCCAGCATGGAGAACGTGGAACGTCTGACAGATAAGATTGCCTTTCTTGAAAAAGAGAAAAAAGCCATTGAACGGAAAGAAGAAAAAGAAACATCTGTGCAGAAAAATGAGTCGGATACCCTTATTTCAATTCTGATGGAATGGCAGCAAAACCGGAGCGCATTTATTCAGGACAACAATATCCGCCAGCGCATGGATACAAAAACAGGCAATATAAAAGATTTTTCTGTCATGGTGGCATTTCTTCAATCGCATAAAATTGAAACACTTGAAGATTTACTGAAAATGGTGGAGGATACGAAAAAGCGGCGGAGTAACAACATTCATAACCAGCGTGAGTTAAATGCAAAACGGAAGAAAATGTCCAATATCGTTGATATCTATCAAGCCTACAAACCATATGCGGAGTATCTGAAAAAATACGAAAGTCTTTCTGGCAGGCAGAAACAGTCTTATTATGACAAAAATGCAGATAAAATTGAAACTGCTCTATCCTACCGGACAGGGCTGAAAAACATGAGTGGTACGGATAAGCTGCTTCCGAAAACGTGGAAAAGGGAGCTTGACGAACTGAAAGCGGAAAGTACAAAGATAACACATGATTTAGCAAAAGATGATGCCATTCTTGGGGAACTTGCGGAGATTGCGGACAAGGTGGCAATGGTACAGAGGGCAAAAGAAAAACAGAATGAAATACTTCCCAATCTTGGGGAGAAAAAAAACATAAAAAAGGAAAGGGGCAGCTATGGCAGAGAATAAGAAATATTATTTCCTCAAGCTCAAAGAGGATTTTTTTGACCAGCGTGAGATTGTGGTGCTGGAAGGCTCGAAGGACGGTGTCCTGTATGTGAATATCCTGCTCAAGCTGTATTTAAAATCATTGCAGCCTAACGGAAAACTGCTCTTAAATGAGATGACGCCACTTTCAGCGGAGATGATCGCATTGCTTACAAGGCATGAGATAGGAACAGTAGAGAGGGCGATACGGGCGTTTATGCAGCTTGGGCTTGTGGAAGTATTGGAAGATAACACTTACTATATGCCGGAAATTCAGGAAATGACGGGAAAAGGCTCGTCCGATGCGGAACGCAAGGCAAGATACCGTAGATTGAGGGCAGAGGGAAACACGCCGCTTCTTGCAGACAAAAATACGAGCATGGGACAAAATTGGGACAATGTCCCACCTGTGTCCCAATTTTGTCCACCAGAGATTAGAGATAAGAGTATAGAGAATAGAGATAAGAACTTAGATAAAAGAGAGAGTAAGGGACTGGAGCAGTCCCAGAGAGAAAAAGACACACGCACACACTGTTATGGGAAATTTGAAAATGTCATTCTAACAGAAAAGGAATACCATGCGCTTATTTCGGATTATCCTGATGAATACACGGAAATGATTGAACACTTATCTGCTTACATGGCTTCTACCGGCAAGGCTTATCAAAACCACTTTGCCACAATGGAACGCTGGAAAGCGGAGGACAGGAAAAATACAGGGAGGAAAAATGCAAAAAAGGAAGGCTATGTTTACAATGGCAGTTTTAAGGAGGGTGAAAGTCTATGAGTGAAACAGATATGCAGACAGCAGTTGATGATATGCTTGCAAAGCTGATGAAGGAAGGCATTGCTGATAAGGGAGATTATATCGACAATGACACTGGACTTCTGATGTGTGGGAAGTGTCATACAAAAAAGCAGACGCTTGTAAAGCTGATGGGGCACACGATGAAACCGTCATGTTTATGCAGATGCAAAGCGGAGGAATTGGAAAAAGAGAAACAGAAACGGGAGGCAAGGGAGTTGATGGAGGGCATTTCAAGACTGAAAAGCGCAGGGCTGCAGGACAAGACTTTTTTCGGATATACTTTTGCAAACTGTGATGAAACGCACCCTTGCGCCAGATACGCACACCGTTATGTGGGGCATTTTGGGGAATTTCAGAAAAATGGGCAGGGATTATTGCTATGGGGAAATGTGGGAACCGGAAAGACATTCCTTGCTGGCTGTATCGCTAATGCGCTCATGGAAAAGAATATCCCTGTGCTGATGACAAGTTTCCCGAAACTGTTAAATGCACTTGGCGGGATATACAGCGGTGAAAAGAATGAGTACCTGAAAAGCCTGAACCGCTACCAGCTACTTATCATTGACGATTTAGGCGTGGAACGTGACACTCCTTATGTGCTGGAAACGGTCTACCTTGTCATTGATGAGCGTTATAAAAGCGGAAAACCATTCATTATCACAACAAACCTGTCATTGGAGGAGTTGCAGAATCCGGCAGATTTGGAACATGGGCGCATTTATGACCGGATTATGGAGAGATGTGTTCCGGTTGCTTTTTCAGGGAAGAATTACCGGACAGGCAAAGGCAGGACAAATATGGAGAATGCTTCAGGCATTTTAAAAGCATGAAACAGTGTGAAATGCTGTACGCTTCTTGAATTTGCAATGAAAAAATGGTATGATAAAACCACAAAAAAGAAAGGATTAATACATGGCAAATATATATGATGGGGCGTTCCGTACAATCTTAAATGACTGCCGGAAACTGGTCATTCCCATAATCAACGAAGTTTTCGGGGAAACATATACGGGGGAGGAAGAAATACAGTTTTTTCCAAACGAACATTTTTTAGACCAGCAGGATGAAGCAGACAAGGAACGCATTACAGACACAAATTTTACAGTTTTCGGAAAGATACCAAAAAAATACCATATCGAGTGCGAGAGCAGCCTGCCAGACGGAAGGATAACAATAAGGCTTTTTGAGTATGATGCGCAGATAGCGCTTGATGAAGGGGAGATTATAGAAGAAACGCTGACCGTGACATTCCCCAATACGGCGGTTCTGTATCTTCGGACTTACAAAAAGACACCGGATAAGATGAAATATGTTATCGTTACACCGGGCGGAACAGTGCAGTATGATATACCGATTATGAAAGTACAGAAATATTCACTTGACGATATTTTTGAAAAGCGTCTGCTGATGCTGATTCCCTTTTACATTTTTTCACATGAGAACAGCTTTCCGGAGTATAATAATAATGGGCAGAAGCTGGAAGAATTAAAAGCGGAGTATCAGGTTATCTTGGAAAGGCTTGACGAACTGGAACAGCAGGGAGTGATTGGTGCGTTTGATAAGCGTACAATTATAGAGCTTTCCGGCGATGTGATTAAAGAGATTGCACAGAAATATAAGAATGTGCAGGAAGGTGTAGGTGATATGATGAGTGGAGCGTTGATTGAAACAAGTGCAAGAAAATTAAAAAATGAAGCAGAAAACGAAACAAAAAAGAAAACAGCGCTTAGAATGTTGAAAATGGGAAAGTTGACAATCGAGGAAATTGCGGAATGTTCTGAACTCAGTGTGGCAGAGGTAGAACGGCTTGCAGGACTTCAAACAGTGTAAGATGTCAATACAGAAAATTTAACATTGTAGCTATCAAGCAGGGAAATAACTGATGATTCAGATTTATTTCTCTGTTTTTTTGTGGCATTTTAACAGTAACTTATGGATATGGCAGCGTCAATAAGTCCGTATCCTTGTACAGCGTTAGGGCAATTACAGAAAAAGAAAGGATTAAAAATA
>JAIEEY010000164.1 GCA_029067205.1 Lachnospiraceae bacterium | reverse complement strand
GTCCTCTTCGAAGACTGCCCGATCACCGACAGGAAAGAATGAATTTCCTCCTTTGTCAGCCCGATTCCGTTATCGGCAAAGACAAGTTCCGCCCCCTTTGCCTTCCTCCGGTATGTGACGGTGATCTTTCCCTCCGGGCAGGAGGAATCCGCCTTTTTCCGCGCATCAATCGCATCAACCGCATTCTGCAGAAGCTCCCGCAGAAAAACCTTGTCGCTGGAGTACAGATTGTCACTCAGCAGCCGTATAATTCCTTTGAGATCTACTTTAAAATTATAATTTGCCATTTTTCTTCATTCCTTTTGTATACAACCTCTAAGAAACTGTTCGTTCCCTATTGCCCTATGCCAGCTTGCACTCATAACATATTCAAATTGAAATTTGAATGCCTCACTCAGATCATACCACAAAAGGTACCCTGTGATTCCAGGGTACCTCTTGTTTCCCTCCAGGGTTTTCATTATGAGTATTCTTCCAAACATATTCTCATCTTCGTTCCCATATGCCTTAATCACATTTTCCATATGCCTTTTTCAGACCTAGGTCTTAGGAACTGTCACGAAATAACTGCTCAAGATTGCGCAGGATATTTCTTTGAGTGTGCAGGTCAAAAAACGTAGGCATAGTGGGCTATGGCGAGGCTTTTTGTCCTGTGCAATCGAAGAAATAGACAAGTCAAGATGTAGCAGTTATTTTTCTACAGTTCCTTAGGATCTGTCACGAAATAACCTTTCATTTTGACTTGTCTAACTCCACACATACGTCGTTGTCGTCAATCGGCGTACGTCCAGTACGCCTCACTCCTCCGCCTAGCCTGTGTGAATTTATTCTGCGTCAAAATTGAAAGTTATTTCATGACAGCTCCTTACCGTTGATAATTTTATATTACCATATATATGTTCGATTGTCAATATACGTAAAAATCGTCATTCAGCGCATCCAGCAGCCAGTCCAGGAAATCCACGCCATTGTGGTATGGACCTGCGCCCACGTCCGTGATATTCCAGACCTCTCCTTTGGCGCTTCCACATAGAATGATACTGTACCACTCGCCACAGCCACAGTCCGCAAAGTGAATCTGACCATTATACATCATCGCGGCAATCTTTTTGTCTGTGGCATTCTCATCGTCCTCCCATCCCCATGCCTCCTTATAGTTAAACCGCTTTGTCACCCGCTCTGGATCATACTTTGCATTCTCCAATGCTGGAAATGCGATCACTTTACAATCTGGCAGCTCATCCTGCTCAAAACCATCCCCGATCTGAGTGAGAAAGGCAGTGTACTCCCGGGGCAGTTTTGCGCCGATGCGCTCCTCGAATGCCCGAATCTGCTCCTTTTTCAGTACCGGCCTTGCCTTGATGCCAAGTTCCACCATCTTTTCCTTTGCCTTGCCAACAGCCTCTTTCACCTCGGCAGCAGTTTTTTTCGCCTTTTTTGTACCGAGTTTTTTGCGCTCAATTCCCATCGTGCCCTTCCAGCCCTGAAATGCGGAAATATCAGTCACATTTGTTTTATACAGGTTGATATCTTTCAGTTTTGGCAGGGAAGCCAGACAGGAAACATCCTCTACCGGAGTGCCATACAGCCAGATCATCTCCAGTGAGGGAATCTCCGCCAATGGAGAGACATCCCTGATTGGTGTCCCACTGAGCGTGATCTCCCGCAGTCTTTGCAGTCCCCGCAACGGAGCCAGATCCTCAATTCCAGTGTCATAAGCAAGCAGCTCTTCCAGAGCGGGGCATTCTGCCAATGCCGTTACTGATTTCAAATCTCTGTTTTCACTAATCCACAGGCTTTTTAACGCTGGCAGCCCTGCTAAAGCTGAAATATCTGTCAGACCACACTGTATGAGAGTAACTGATTCAAGCTTAGGCAACCCTGTCATTTCCGGAATTGTGCCGACAGGCGAGGCATCATACCAAAAATACTCTAAATTACACAGTTCTGTCAAATCACAGGGCTGCAATTTTTCCCGATTTCCTGAAATATGAATTTTTTGCAGCTTTCTCAGATGTGAGATCGGGGATAAATCGGAAATAGCGCAGTTATAAATATATAATCGCTCTAATCTTTCCAGTTTCGCTAACGGAGAAATATCTGTCAATGAAACTTCATCTTTACCCGTATTGTAGGAAAACGTAAAAAATTGTTCTTCAAAATGACGTTCCATACAGCAGCGTTTCGCAAATTGCTCCGCTTTTATCCCCGGATTCAACTGTTCCAGTTTCTCAAATACTTCCCATTCTTCTGGGGAAAAATCTGTCTTTTTCATTTTTTCTCTACCTCCAATTACATGAACGGATCACTTTTCACATTGCTCAATGATCACACTTCCTCAATCAAACGCTGGTGCTCCTTCCTGCCGGTGTCATAACTGAGTCCGACAGCAAGAATCTGTCCAATTTTTTCTTTTCTCAGTCTGCCACATAGCCAAAATCGTCATCTTCTAATGCCGCCTCAAATTCCAGCATCAACTCCTTGTTGGGTATACTAAGTTCCCCCTCATAATATGATAGAAAACCATAGATAATCATTGCAGAATAAATATCCTTTTTGTTGACCGGATTTTCCTGTCCGGCATAGTACTCTTTCTTTATATCTATTCTGACAGGTGTGTCATTTACCATCTGAATCACATCATCACGCACTTCGCCAATATTATATTTCAGGAAAAACAAAACCTCATCCATCCTGCCTGTTCGCGTCCAATAACTCTGGCAGGTCTCATCCTCGAGCGCGCATACCACCGACCGCGGATTATATAACCGTTCACCGTTGTTCGTCTGATAGCCGTTGTACCAGTCCCGGATCTCGTCCATCGTCAACGCTGACTGTCTTTTACAGAGCATTTCTACCTCACTTTCCGTAAATCCAAAATACTCTTCAAAAAAGGGATCTTTGAGCATAGTATATTCCCTGAACATATTCAGTGCAGAACCAGTGCTGTATTTTTTCACAGGCAGTACGCCGGTCATATAGGTCAACGCCACATAGGGCCGGTCTTTCAGCAGATTTCGCAAAAATTCCAAAAAATCACTGTGATGTTCACAAAACAACCCATGACTGAAGATATAATCCCATTCATCGATGATAAATATAAATTGATCTCCAGTAGCAGCGAGCAGATCCGATATCCTGCGGAATTTTCTATCTTCCAGCTCCGGGTAGGCTTCTCCGATATCGTCCGTAATAGATTCTCTGATCAGTCTGATGTAATCCTCATAAGCGCTCCCCTCATCCGGCAGGTCATTCAGACTCAGGCTGATGACATTGTACTGATTCAGATGAATCATATAGGTGTCGCTCTTGCTGATCTCCAGCTTGTCAAACAATTCTTTGGAATCATATGCCTTTCCATAGTACGCCCCAAGCATATTAAGAATTGACGTTTTTCCAAAGCGGCGCGGCTTTGTAATGCATATATTTTTCGTATTCGTCCGGATACGCTTGTTCATCTTTTCAATCATGGCAGATTTGTCAACAAAATATTCGCTGTCGGTCAGCTCCTTATATAGTATCAGTGCCGACGCAGTATTCAAACATACAGCCATACGCAGCCTCCTATTGTTTTATTTATTTCTATCACATTTTCTTAGGAACTGAACAGTTCCTCAATCACGCAGTCATGCCGTTTTTTTGTCTGATCATAACTGATTCCAACCAGCAAAATGTCTCTGGCACGCTCTTTTGCTTTCGCTATATAATTTTTCTCTTTTATCTGGTCTATTGCCGCCGCACAGGTATCATTTACTTTCAGTTCCAGAATAATAGCCGGTTTTCCGCCTTTTTTTGGAAGGAATAGATAATCGCAGTACCCTTTGCCGCTTTTTGCCTCACGCTCTATATAGTAATCCTTCCGCGCATACAGATAACATAATGTAATGACACATGACAGCGCATTCTCGTCATTATACTGTAGAAAAGGAATCTCCCTGTCATGCACGCGCTCCAAGATCTCTGCCACTTTACCCTGATCTGCTGCGAGTGTCGCCGTCAGCATTTCCTTGGAGCTGTCTACAATTTCCTTGACCTCACCCATGCTGTCGCGCGCAAGGATTTTTTGATACTTTTCCATCAGCTCACGGTTTGGAATACGTAGATACCCGTCATGATAAGATAGGAATCCAAATACCACCATGGCTGATAAGATCTCGTCCCGCGTATTAAGCTGCAGTTCTGATGCACTATATCCTTCCAGTTCAACCTCCACAGGGATTCCCGCAACCATTTTTACAATGTCCTCCCTCACTGCGGCAGTATTGTGCTCAATGCAGTCAGCAATCTCATTCATCGGTCCTGTCTCTGTCCAATAGTTCAGACATGTGCCACGCGATAACGCTTTCACCACCGAGCGCGGGTTAAACAGACTGCCCCCATCACACAGAAAATATCCATCATACCATTCTTTCAAGTCATCAAAGGTCAGTGTTACCGGGTTTTTTTCACAAAGCCCGCGAACCTCCTCCTCCGAAAATCCAAAATAAACATCATATACAGTATCATTCATGAAATGAAACTCGTCAAACATATTCAGTTCCGAGCCGCTGGAATATTTCGCAATCGGCAGCACACCAGTCATATATGCAAGTCCCACATAAGGCTGGTCTTTCAGAAGATTCTTCAAAAATGTAAGATAAGCATTTCTGTCAGCATCTGTCATGAAATCTTTGCCAAATACCGAATCCCACTCGTCAAATATAAAAACAAAGGACTCCTGGCTGTCCCGAAACATCTGGCTGACTGAGGAATACTTCTTTCCACGAAGCTGGGGATAAGCCTCCTGCAGATCTTCCCGAAGCCCCTCTATGACCGCAGAAATATAGTCCTGATACCCATTGCAGACATCAGGAAGTCTGCTCATATCAGCAAAGACCACATTGTATCTGTTTCTGTGTCTCTGACTGTCTTTCACCTGTGCAATTTTCAGGTTTTCAAACAGCAAAGAGCAATCCACACCATTGGTGTAGAATGCACCAAGCATCTGCGCATTCATAGATTTGCCAAACCGCCTTGGACGTGTAATGCAGACATATCTGCTGTTCGTCCCTATTACTTTTGATATCTCACTGATCAGCATACTTTTATCAACAAAGATCTCACTGTTTACCGCACTCTGAAACAGTCTGTATGGATCTTCTGTATTCAAATAATTCATAGCCGCCTCCCAAAACCAGATGATGCCACAACTTTTATTCATTTTATCATGATTTTTGCGGTATCACAAGACAATGTACTCTATAAAACGTTGAGAATCCCTGCTGCTTCAATACACAGAATACCGAAAAATCTCTCATTGCCATGCAACCTTTCAAAGATTTTTCCCTCTATTATAATAAAGGCTCAAAAATTAGTGTATCTGAATATAAGTCCTGCCATCAGCACAAGAAAGGGGAATCAACCATGAAAAAACATACTGCAAATCTGATACTTGCATCGGCACTTTCAACCGGACTGTTACTCACTGGCTGCAAGAACACTGCTTCGCCGGAACTTCCGGAGCAAAATACAATCGAGAGTTCCATGCCCGAATTTTCCAATGAAAATGCCGCGGAAACTGCACGATCTGAGCCCACGGCTGAAAGCCCTGCTGACTCCACTGACACATCTGTCGAAACCAGTGAAAACACCGTTGTCTCACAGGGTGGGCCCTACGGAAAAATCTCCCTGTCAATCCCGGACGGCTGGCGCTATGAGACCTGTCCGATGGACAGCGGACTGACAGTCTATGGACTGTACGGCATACGCTTTTACCCGGAAGATGCATCAAGCGGTTATATCACACTCAATTATATCGACAGCTTCGGCGTCTGCGGAACGGGGCTTGCGACAGAACAGGCAACCATCGCAGGCAATCCAGCCAGTATCGGAACTTATGACAATAACCAGTACTGGGATTACATTTCATTTCGAGATGATTACGATGGCATCGTTGCCATGACTTATTATGTGGAGGGCTGGTGGGAAACATATTCCGACCAAGTTATGGACATTCTCGACACGTTATCGTTTGACTCGACCGTCAAAGAAGGCGGCGCATATATCTATGACAGCGCGTATGATCTGGACCAGATTGGCCTGTCCTTCACACTCAAAAACATCTCATCGACCGGCGCAACGCTGGTGTTTCGCAATTACGATATTGATGCTCCGACTGGTGAACTGACGTATAGTGATGATTTTTTGCTCGAAATGCAGAAAGATGATGTATGGGAAGAGGCTCCTATTGTTCTGGAAGGTAACTATGGCTTTAATGAACCTGCCTACATGATCCCCACAGAAGGTACCTCCGAGCAGGAACTCAACTGGGAATGGCTGTACGGAACGCTCGCACCAGGTACTTACAGAATCAAAAAGAGTGTTCTTGATTTCCGCAAAACCGGCGATTTTGACAAGTACACTGTCTGTGCGCAGTTTATCCTGAATTAATCATTCATATAGATTAAGGAGCTATGGAAATATCCTGCGCAATCTGCATCAGTTACTTTTCCACAGCTCCTATATCCTGTAACATCTTTTTTTAATTTGTCGCGCGAATCCGCTCTACAACACTCTGCTGCTCCAGATTCTTAAAACACAGATATGGAATCAGAATCGCAAACAATACCAGAACTGGTGTGCAGCATATCAGCGGCAGCAGCGTAAAGTGGAAAGTCGAGAAACCATCTGCCGTCACTGCACGGACGATCACCCCCACAGCCAAAGCCCCCAGTATATAAGCGGCAGTCAATGTCATGCCCGCATAGTAAAGCCCCTCAAACGTCAACATCCTGCGCAGCTGCTTCTTTGTCATGCCGATACTCTGAATCATGGCAAACTCCCGCTTCCGCGTGATGATCGCTGTCACCATACTGTTCACGAAATTCAGGACACCGACCAGAGCGATGATTATGCTGATCGCATATCCCATCACTGCCGAGGCGCGCGTCTGTGCTTCATACCGTTTCGCCATTGACTGTCGGGACACAATGTTCATTCCCACAGCATCTGTCTGCTGATAGTTCGCAAGCAGTGTTTCGGCCTCCTCCATCGCTTCATCTGCCACGTCAAAATAATACTTTCTCAGATTGTTCTCCGGCCATATTTCACAAAATACATCTGCACAGATCACCAGTGGCAGATCAAATACAATTGAATTGCTCCCTGCAACCATGGGCTGTAACGGTCTTAACACCGCCATCACCTCAAATTCACGGTCTGCGAGCTTAATCTTCTCTCCCACGGAATACGTCGGAGCGCCTGTCCCCGGACTGATTGAAGGACCAATTGCCAGACAGTAATCTCCTGTTGCAAACTTCTCTGCGTCAAAAGCGCCATCTAAGATATAATTTTTACTGGCGGCCGCCTCCAGGATAAGACCATCCGCGCCATAAATTGTATAAGTACTCTCCTGCCCATTGACTGCCGCATCAAATCCCTCTTTCCACGCTGGAAATGACGGGTCATAGGAAGCAAAGTCTTCCAACCGCTCCGCAGTGTAAAAATTACACAGATTGTGTTTTGCCTGCTCACTCAAATATAATTGCGCCTGTCCGGAATAAAGCCGTCCATCCGCCTCAACTGCCCCCAGCGCTGCGATATCAGCGAGCAGTGCATCACTGATCGTATGGCTTTGGGGATCATAGCCGCTGGAAAGTTTGTTTGTGGCATCATCAATCTCATAATCTGCCACCGTCAAATCCATCAGATATTTTTCCAGATCAAAGCTGACATTCCTGGCATAAAAGAAACTCATCAGGACAAGTCCCAGTGTGAGAGAACAGATGACCATGACAGTCCTTTTCCTGTTGCGCCACAGGTTTGCCCATGCCATCCCATGCAGGGCAACGCCGTTTTTGGAGTTCTTACTCTTTCTCTTCCTGTTCGCAGCACCGCTGTCTGCATCTGTATAGCGCAGCGCCTCGATTGGAGACACCTTTCCGGCTAACCGCGCAGGCAGCATACAGGAGACAACTACCGTGACATAGGCAAACAGAGCAGAGCCGATGAAAATAACAGGATTCGCTGACGTCGTCACCTCAATCTCCTCTGTCGGAATCAATACGGGCACCAGCAGAACTCCCAGCAGATAACCAACCGCAAGGCCAATCGGAATCCCGATCAGACAAAGGCGGCTGCCCTGACCATAAATCAACTTCTTCATCTGCTTTTTTGTCGTTCCGAGCGTCTTTAACTTTCCATAAAAAAGAATGTCCGCGGCAACGGAAATCTGAAACACATTAAAGATAATCAGATACCCTGCCAGAAATACAAATACCATACCGCCATACATCGGTAAATACTCCACAAAAATGCTGTTCTGGACTTCCGCTGAGTAGGCAAGGTTAGTTTCGAATGCCAGTTCTGTCAATCCACAGTCAAGAAGAACTTTTTCTATTTTCCGATCAATATTCTTGGGAACTGTCCCCGATAGTCTTTTATTATCAGAAACATTGTCAGAAAAAGCGATACTCATCATGCGTCTTCCTAAAAGCTGCCCTTCCTCCGGCTCCTCCACATTGCCGCAGGCTTCCAAAGCAAACGCCTCACTTACCCATGCCATGCTCGCATAGCTGGAAAGATTCCCTTCCCACCAACCGCACAGTGTAAATGTATCAGAGTCATTTTCCCACTCCAATGTCACCGACTGCCCCAGTTCCAGCGGAATCCCCAGCCGCCCAAGCACCAGTGTGTCCAATGCGATCTCATCCTTCTGATCTGGCATTTTTCCGGTTGTCGGATATGCAAAACAGTATCTTGCATACTGGTCACTGCCATAGCGGATTTCCAACTGCCGTCCGGCAAGACGCTGGTTCTTTGCTACTCCGAGCACGATCGACTTGCCAAAGCTTACAATATCCGGGTGCGCTGCGATCTGGTCAATCTGCGCATCCGTAATCTGCTTTGTGGACGCATGCGCCATCGTACCTGACTGCCACAGATACATCTCTGTCATATTCTGACGCATACTCTGCGCCAATGTAAACAGTGTCGTGAACATCATCGTGGTCAGAACAATGGCAAGTACCGCCACCAGATTTCTCCCCCTGTTGCTCCGAAAGCTGCGCTGTGACAGTGTGCGGAGCATACTGCTCTGATTCTTTATGACACGTCTCATGCAATCACCCCACCTTTCTGTACAGCTTTGCCATATGCCGCCGCATCATTCACAGTCTTTTTCATTACCGACGCCCCGTCTGCAACTCTGCCGTCTTCAATCCTGATACAACGGTCTGCCTGTTTTGCAATCTCCGGATTGTGGGTTATCATAACGATTGTCTGATGAAACTTTTTGCCCGTAAGCTGCAAAAGCTCAATGACCTCATCACTGGTCCTGCTGTCGAGATTCCCTGTCGGTTCATCCGCGAGAATGATCGCTGGCTTGCTCGCCAATGCGCGGGCAATCGACACGCGCTGCTGCTGGCCTCCGGAAAGTGTATTCGGCATGTTATAGAGCTTCTTTTCCAGCCCCAGAAGCTCCACCACCTCCATGATAAAATGCTCGTCTGGCCTTTTGCCGTCCAGCTGGATCGGCATCACAATATTTTCATAGACATTCAATATTGGAATTAGGTTATAATTCTGGAAAATAAAGCCGATGCGCTGGCGGCGGAACACTGTCAAATCCTCATCAGAAAGCTTTCCCAGCTCAAATTTATCCACCTTCACGCTCCCGGAACTTGGACGGTCAAGACCGCCCAGCATATGAAGCAGAGTGGATTTCCCGCTGCCGGAAGTTCCGACGACCGCGACAAACTCCCCCTGCTCCACAGATATGTTCACATCGTCAAGCGCCTTGACGATATTTGGCTCACTGCCGTACTGTTTGGTCAGATGTGTCGTGCTTAAAATGCTCATATTGTATCCTCCTTTTTTGAATGAAACAGTTTATAAGCCCATTATATTGGCATACAAAAATGAGACAATATGAGACGCGTAAACTAATATCTACGAGGTAAAAACTAAAAAATATTCATAAAAACAATTCATGAAATCACGCCGGAATCGGAATAACCATCTTCAAAGTAAACTTCCCTTCCCCCGTTTTCACACTGCACTGGCCGTCATATTTCTGGACGGCATTTCTGATATTGGCAAGTCCAAAACCATGTGCAAATGTATCCTCCTTTGTCGTTTTGTTTCTTACCAGACTCTTTTTGTCCATCCTCTCCCCAAAAATATTCTTCTGTGAATCCGTCTCCACCATTGCATTATTCTCCACCATAATGACAAGCAGCTCCCTGATACGATTCGCTTTTACGGTGATCATCCGCTGCTCCTCAGCCAGCCTTTCACTCGCCTCTATGGCATTGTCGAGTGCATTGCCAAAAATGGTGCTGATGTCAAGCGGCTCAATAAATGCCCCCTCCGCAAAAGATACCGATGCGACAAAATCAATCTGTCTTTCCTGCGCAGCCCTCGCCTTATCCCGAATGATAATGTCCAGATACTCATTCCCTGTCTGATAATAATTTTCATATTCCTGAATCTGTTCCTGCAATCCCTGGATTGATGCCTGAACCTCCTGCCCCTTTCCAGCCTGAGCCTGCAGGACTAACAAATGATTCTTCAAATCATGGTAGACACTGCGCACCCGCTCCTCGTCACTAACCCTGTCCCTGTAATACGACTGTTTCATTTCCAGCTCCTGCGCATGAAACGCTGTCTGCACCGAATTGCAGATATAGGAAGCGAGATAAATGCATCCGAAACTGGAAACGATGGACGCTGCACAGATTGGATAGACGATCATCATATTCTCCGGCATAAAATAAATGATCGTAAAAATCGCGACAAAGGGCGCCAGCATCAAAACATCCACAATAATCCACATTTTAGTCGTCAGGCTGGAAGTAATCTGACGCAGATACTTTCGCAAAAACCGCCACGCCACAATCCAGAAAACCAGCCGGACTAACAAGGAAACCATATGTATCGCCGTACTGACCAATAGCTGCTGATGCGTCCACCCCATAGACGGGGAACCCGGCGCGTCTGTCACAGAAAAGAAAATGCGCATTCCTGCATGCTGCATCATATAGTTGACTGCGATCATGGCCGGATAAAAGACCAGTACCGCAGTGATCTTCTCAATCCACTTTCCACGGTGAAATACCACAACATACAGAAAAAATCCCAGCATTGCCCCAAACAGCCCCGCAAAATCATTTGAATAAATGATCACCCCTGACAGCATACCGCAAAAATAAAATGCAGGAATACGGACGAGCCAATTCCTGCGAAGCGGCAGAAAGGTGTGCAGCATCACCAGAAAGACAAACGCATAACTCCACCCCAGCACAAAGCTGATCCCATCCAAAAAACGAATCACAGCATATCCCCCCAATATTCCGTCAACTGTTCCATAAATTGTTTCCGCTTCGGCTGGCTGATTGGGATTGTCTCTCCCGTGACCAGTGAAATTTCCAGTTTATTGACACCTTTGACAAAAAACAGATTGACGATATAGCTCGTATGACAGCGCACAAATCCCTGACTGGTCAATTCCTGTTCCATTTCCTTCATACTCTTATAACAGACGATATTTTCCTGCTCTGTGTGCAGGAGCAGATTGCGATTAAAAGTCTCGACATACCGCAGTGACTTCAGAAAAACCTTATACTTCCCAGAATCATTTGCAACCACGATCGCAGGGCTGTCATTCTTCTGATTCCGCTTTAACCACTGATCCATCTCCGCCTTCAGCCGCACATACTTGATCGGTTTGATGATATAGTTTGCCGCCTGATACCGATATCCCTCCAGCGCGCACTGGGTAAGTGTCGTCAAAAAAATGATCCCAACCTTCTCATCCATCTGGCGGATCCGCTCGGCAGCATGCAGACCGTCCATCAGCTTCATCTGGATATCCAGAAAAATCAAGTCGATCGTGGTATCATAGCTATTGATCAATTCCATACCATCATAGTAGACAGTGACCTTCATCTCCTCGCCCGTCTCATTGGCATATTGTTCCAATAATCCCGCCAAATGTGTGACAAAGTCCCTCTCGTCGTCGCAGATCGCTATGTGTATCATCTATCTTTTCTCCTTTTTCAACAGCATATTTATTCCTTTTGTATTTGTTCAATTACGCACTGATGCACCTTTTTGTCCGTATCATAGCTCAGCCCGACAGCAAGAATATGATCTACTTTTTCCTTTCGCAATTTCTCGCAGTATTCCTTGTCCTTAATCTGTGCGATCGCTGCTTCAGGTGTATCATTAGCTTTCAGCTCCAAGACAATCCCCGGCATATTTTTTTGTCTCGGATAGAAAATAAAATCAGCAAAACCCTTACCGCTTTTTTCCTCACGCTCTATTCGAAACTTATTTCTTGCGGAAAGATAGGCCAGCGTCACTACACAGGACAGACTGTTTTCGTCGTTGTATTTCAAAATCGGCAGTTCACTGTTATGTATATTGTGGAGATAAGAGGCCACAATATCCCCTTTCCTTTCTAATGTTGCATCAAGTACTTCGCTTGAATTTCTGACAAGCTCTGCCACATAACCAAAATCGTCATCCTCCAATGCCGTCTCAAATTCCAGCATCAACTCCTTATTTGGTATACTAAGTTCCCCATCGTGATATGATAACAAACCATAGATAATCATTGCAGAATAAATATCCTTTTTGCTGACTGGATTTCCCTGTCCGGCATAGTATTCCTTTTTGATATCGATTCTGACAGGTGTGTCATTTACCATCTTAACCACATCATCACGCACTTCACCAATATTATATTTCAGGAAAAACAAAACCTCATCCATTTTGCCGGTTCTGGTCCAATAACTCTGACAGGCAGCATCCTCCAATGCACATACAACAGACCGCGGATTGTACAGACGTGCCCCGCTCTTTGTCTGATAGCCATTGTACCAATCGCGGATCTCATCCATCGTCAATGCAGACTGCATTTCACAGAGCCGTTCAACCTCACTTTCCGTAAATCCGAAATACTCCTCAAAAAATGGATCTTTGAGCATGGTGTATTCCCTGAACATATTCAGCGCAGAACCCACACTGTATCGTTTGACTGGCAGAACACCTGTCATATAAACAAATGCCACATAGGCCCTGTCCTTAAGCAAATCCCGCAAAAACTCCAGAAAATCACCCTGGTGTTCTGGAAATAACTCATGGCTAAAGATATAATCCCACTCGTCAATAACAAAGATAAACTGATCGCCTGTGTCAGCCAGTATGTCAGATGCCTTTTCAAATTTCCTGTCTCTGAGCGCAGGATAGGATTCCTTTATATCCTCTATTAACCGGCAATTGATCCGTGTCATATAATCCTCGTAACAGTTTCTGTTGAGCGGAATATCATTTAGGCACAGATTGATAACATTATATTGATTCAGATGCATCCTGTAGGTCTTGCACTTACTGACTTCCAGACTGTCAAACAACTCTTTTGAATCATATGCCTTTCCATAGTACGCACCCAGCATATTCAGCACCGATGTCTTCCCAAAACGACGCGGTTTTGTGATGCATACATACTTCGTATTCGTTCGGATATGTTTGTTCATATGTTCGATCATGCCAGACTTATCAACAAAATATTCACTGTTCACCAATTCCTTATATAAAATCAATGCAGATTCCGTATTCAGATATGCAGCCATAAAAACTCTCCTTTCACGAAACTGATTTTTTATATTATACCGTTTAATACAGTCCGCCACAAGTA
>JAIEEY010000163.1 GCA_029067205.1 Lachnospiraceae bacterium | reverse complement strand
GCGCCAATCTTTATCGGCGCATAATGATTTTTCCGGTTTTCCTTTGGATTCAGGTCATGGTTGATTGTTGCCAGCACAACATTATGCCCAATCAATGCACCGTCCCCGATTTCAATGCCGCCCTGGTCCTGGAAGTGGCATCCTGAATTGATAAAGACATCTTTCCCGATTGTGATGTTTTTCCCAAAATCCGTATAAAACGGGGGAAACATCCGAAAAGAACGGTCTACCTCTTTTCCAACCAGCCTGCCCACAATCTCTCGGAGTTCCTCTGGTGTATGATACTTCGTATTAAGCTCCATTCCGATACGGACAGCTTCCTGAAAAAGTTCATTTGCATACGCATCACGCTCTGCATTTTCTTCTGCGCCTTCCCGAAACCCATCTATCACTTCTTTTACTGTCATGGTCTACATCTCCTTTTCCCACTCCCGAAGTGTGTTGACACCCGTTTCATCGCCAAGCCTTTCCAACTGGCTTATTTCATCAGCAGTCAGCTCAATCTGTGCCGCTTTTGCGGCTTCCTCAACCTGATGTACTTTTGTCACTCCGATAATCGGGAGCGTACCTTTTGCAATTGCCCATGCCGTTGCAACCTGTGCAGGGCTGGCATCAAAACGTGTCCCTATCATTTTCAGTTCATCAATCAATGCTATCAGTTCCTTCAAATGTAGGTTATAAGCCTCTCCCCTCCCAGTTCCCTCCGGGAATGGATTTTCCTCATTGTACCGTCCGGTAAGTGCCCCTGTTCCAGCACCATATAGGAATAGAATGCAATGCCATTCTCCTTACAGTAATCAAGGATACCTGCACGCTCCGAAGAACGGTGTAACAGACTATAATGGTTCTGCACCGCAGAAATTTTCAAGCCTTCTACCGCAAGAATTTCATTTGCTCTTTTTATTTCTGCAAGGTTATGATTGGAAACACCGATTGCCTTAATCTGTCCGCTTTTTGCCAGCGGGATTAAATCCGGCGTCCATTTTTCAACATCCATCGGGTTGTGTATCCAGTAGACATCAATCACATCCGTATGCAAACGCTCTTTGCTGCCGTCAATCATTTCCTGCATGGCATCCGGCGAACTGCTGGCTATCTGTGGCGTAAATTTCGTGGAAAGGATAACACTGTCCCGGCGCACATCTTTTACAAAGCTGCCAAGAATACGCTCCGAAGTTCCTTCCCCATAAACGGCCGCCGTATCCCACAGGTTCAGTCCGCACTCCATTGCTTTCTCAAACACAGGCTTCAAATCTGTTTCAAACAGGTGGTTTCCAAATACCTGGTCCCCTCCGGCTGCTCCCGCACCCCAAGACCAAGCTCCTAAAGCAATCTTCGGTAATGATTTACTCATCTTTCAAACCCTCCTACTTTCTATCTTAAATTATCATTAAAAAACTGCTCCAGCTTATCAAATGGAATTTTATCCATGTTGTCATACAAAGCTACATGATCCGCATCCGGAACAATTACCAATTCTTTCGGTTCCAAAGCCGCTGCATAAGCGTCCTCCGAATAATAGCGGGAATGTGCGTTTTCTCCGGCAACCAGCAGAATCGGACGGGGCGATACTTCCTTAATGTTTGCCATCAAAGGAAAATTCCAAAAGGATACAGGCATTGTTGCCGTCCATGAAGATAC
This sequence comes from Lachnospiraceae bacterium, assembly GCA_029067205.1. GTDB lineage: Bacteria > Bacillota > Clostridia > Lachnospirales > Lachnospiraceae > COE1. The sequence goes on along the minus strand of JAIEEY010000163.1, from coordinate 12,055 downwards.
AAAGTTCACAGCACGAGGGTGGCGGGCTCTTACTGCATAATAATAATAAAACGCTGCAAATGCAGGGTCAGCATCCTTTGGCAGTTCCTTCGGAATTTCCATCATTCCAGTAATTGCCTCATTGTTCTCATCAAAAGCAATTTCGTGATTGCCCAATGCAAATGTGCCATCTTCCGCATCTTTCCAACGCTGTTCACTCAGGTACTTCTTAATCTTGTTTCTCTGCTCCTCTGTATAATAATCCATATGCCCCTTACTCATATCACGGGACATATCGTACATGGAGAACGTAGCCACTGCTTTAATTCTGGTATCCGTTCCAGCAGCAGTAATTGCCATGCCTGAAAGTCCGCATATGCCGACTGCACCAATACGTTCTCTGTCAACATAGGGAAGTAGACCGACATAATCCACAGCCGCACTATAATCTTCAGTAAATATGTCTGGTGATGCCGTGTTTCGTACCTCACCGCCACTCTCCCCACCAAAGGACGGGTCAAAGGCTATACTGACAAAACCACGTGCAGCCAACTCTTGCGCATAAAGACCGGAAGCCTGTTCTTTTACTGCCCCAAAGGGCCCTGCAACAACGACTGCCGGATTTTTTTATTCTCATAGTTCTTCGGCAAGTACAAATCGCCTGCCAGTGTGATGCCATACCGATTCATAAACTGAACCTTTTTCATTTCAATTTCAGGGTTAATTTTAAATGTTCTGGTGTCTTTGTTTTCCATTTTCTTATCTCCTTTGACCTGTTATTGTTTTTTTAGCTTATAAAGCAGATAATCAAGACAGTCTATCTGCTTCTGACTTTCATGGAGGAAGCCAAGCAAAGTCTTTCTATGACTTACAAGTATTGGCAGCATATCCGTAAACCGACCTTCTTTTACATAGACCATACATTGCTCTGCTGTCTGCTGGTCACAGCCTGCGTCGATTAAATTTTGGTAAATACTCCCATACACATCATTTACCTCCGCCATCTCTCACCCTCCTGATTCTGTAATAGAAACTGCTTCGCACTTTCTATCTAAGTCCTATTGTAATTTGCCGCAAGCAAAATATCAAATACATATAAAATATCAGTTTCCATACCCAAAAAGTATTTACAGTTAATACTGTGATGTAAGAAAAAACGGCATAACCATCAGCACTACATAAGATGCCAAACGGAACCATTTTACCGCATCCGGTATTTCCCTTCCCATTTTCTTTGAAAGCGCGCCTGTTACCACAACCAATAGCAAAACAGGGCTTACCATACTGGAAAGGCTAAAGGCAACGCCAGTCATTCCTGCCAGAGAAACCGGAAGTGTAAAGCAGTAGCCAATCATCAGCAAAAGAGGGGCGCAGGGTGTCATGCCATAAGTCAGTCCCGCTGCGAGCATTGGCACAAAGCCTGACTTTCCAGCCGTTTTTTTACACTCCTTACAGCCGCTGCACTTTTTCTGCTTTTTCAGTTCTAAAAACCAGCGGACTGCCAAAACCATTCCAATCACACTCATAGCCGCCTGTGAGAACAAACGCAGGTTAAAAGAACCAATATAACCACTATCACTGATAAATTGTCTGCTGACCAATGCCGCAATCATACACAGCATGGAAACACTGACCATTTTTCCAACAAAAAAACTTACAAATGACAAAATGCCTTTTCTCACACCGCCTGAATGAGATACCACATAAGTAGAAAGAAACGTACTGATAACCGGGCTGCAACAAGTTCCACATCTAAGTCCGACGGAAACGGCAGTTGTAAGCACTGGAATAATCAAGTTATTCATACGCCACCCCTTTCACTTGCAATCAACGCTGCGCCAACCGCACCGTTAAACTGCGGATACTTTGCGACATAAACATCTTTCATCATTTCTTCCTCAAAAGCCCTGTGTATGCCAGTATTCAGCGCACCGCCGCCCGTCATCAGAATATCTCCGCCCTTTTCCGACTTTTTCATCATCTTAATAATCCGCTTTGCCATCGACAAGTGCATTCCCGCCAGAATATCACGCCTGTCAACCTTCCTTGCCACAAGAGAAATTACTTCCGACTGTGCAAATACCACGCATGTGCTGTTGATGTCACACGGCGCAGTGCTTTCCAAAGAAAGCGCCCCGGCCTGGTCAATTGTTGTTTCCAGAATTTGCGCTATGACTTCCATAAACTTCCCAGTTCATACTGTCGTTTCCATTCCAGAAGTGATTCAGTGTCTTTAACTGGTGGAAAATGAACCGTATGTACCTTTAATCCCCTTGATTTCAGGATATAAGCCAGTTTTCTTGTACTGTCACTGACTAAAGGTATCAAAATCAAAGATTTTTCCATCATACCGGAAAGGACATATCCAAGACCTGACCGGCTTACCGGATCGGTGTCCCTCGGCACAATATCATCCGCCCACATGGAGCTTACCCTGCTCCCTCCCAAAATCCAGTACGGCATCTTCCCTGACACAAGGACTAATTCCTCTGGAATATTGGAGCCAATCACAACAATATCTGAAGCGCCGTTTTCCATATGTGAAAGATAATGATTGATAACGCATTTCATAAAAAACTGCACTTCTTTATACGCCGGCATTATTTTTACAAACCTTTGCAATACATCTTTCAATTCCTTTTTATATGCACTTAAATTTACCTTATTTTCAATATCAGGCATAAATAATCCCTCCTTGTGCCTTAAATACATAATTAAACCCATTTGATTAAGAAAAACGCTGCCTTTTGCGTTTTTCCTGTGTGAAGTTTTAGATTTTCTTAGGCGGCGTTCTTCAGACTCCTTAGAAAATCTTTTCACACTGCTATCATAAATGCTTTTAAATAAAATATCAAATACATATATAGAATGGTTTTCCATACTTGAAAAGTATAGCGTTTTTTGTTATGGTTAAAGGAAAAGAACATATTAAGGAGGTTTTTCGTTTGGATATCCGAGTATTACAGTATTTTCTTGCGGTTGCAAGAGAAGAAAGCATAACAAAGGCAGCGGAAGCCCTGCGCATGACACAACCACCACTTTCAAGACAATTAAAAGATTTAGAAGAGGAATTGGGAAAACAGCTTCTCATTCGTGGAAGCAAAAAGGTCACTCTGACCGAGGACGGAATGCTGCTCCGAAAACGTGCAGAGGAATTAGTTGATTTAATGGAAAAAACAAAAGCAGAACTGACATCTTCCAGCGAGAACATAGGCGGCGATATTTATATTGGCTGCGGAGAAACAGAAAGTATTTCCTTTTTGGCGCAGGCTGCTTTTGATTTGCAGCAAAAACATCCCCTAATCCATTACCACAATTACAGCGGCGATGCAGAACGTGTTATGGAGAAACTGGATAAGGGCTTGATCGACTTTGGGCTATTGGTTGGAGAAACAGACATCAGCAAATACGATTATCTCAAACTTCCTCAAAAAGATGTGTGGGGTGTCCTAATGCGCAAAGACAGTCCATTAGCAGAACAGGAGAAAGTCAGCGCAGAAGATTTGTGGGACAAGCCCCTGATTGTATCCCATCAGACCTCAATCAATACAGAAATGTTCCATTGGCTGAAAATGGACATTTCCAAGCTCAATATCGTTGCAACCTATGATTTGATTTATAATGCAGCACAATTTGTTAAAAAGGGCTTTGGATATGTAATTGCATTGGACAGGCTGATTAACACTACCGGGGACAGCAACTTATGTTTTAAGCCACTTTCTCCTACATTAGAGGCGGAACTGTGCATTGTTTGGAAAAAATATCAGGTTCTTTCGAGAGCATCCAATGTATTTCTTCAGCAATTAAAAGCATAAACATAAGATATGCTGCAACACCTTACTGTATTCCGATAACCAGAAATCCTGAAGTCTAATTTCTTGACTTCTTGAATTCCGAAAATCGGAACTCTTGAAGTCAGATTTTTGAACTTCTGCAATTCCGAAAATCGGAATGTAACAATACTGATAATAATTAGACTGAATATAGTCATACTGAATCAATCATATCAATCCTATCCTAAACCCTTCCCTTTGCCTTGTGGACAATGCCTGCTACGGCGGAATCCCCTCATTCCTATCTATCATTATAAAAAACACTTCTTATTTTTCTATGCCTTCTCTTTCATGCCTGTGAACTGTTTACAAAATTCTTTACATAGATAAGGTTCGGCTTTCCCAAGCCCTGCCTTACGCACTCAATCAAGCCTATCCCCTGCTCACTATCAAGCTCCCTTATCAGCTTCATTGCCTTGTCATTGGCACAATGAAATTTGTCTTTTACCTCGTCAACCGTAAAATATATGTATACCTTTCCATTTCTGTCCAGCCAGCCGTTTTTCAGCGACAGCTCCATACGGTCAACCATCATTCCATAGAGCAGCTTTGCCCCGATTGACAGCGCATCAAACTGTCTCTCCGTGAATAACTGCTTTGGTATGCGGTAAAAGGCATACTGGCTACTCTGTTTCCCATAAAAATATTCAAAATCCATTCTTTGGCTCTCCTTTCCGGCATTAGGCAGCTAACTTTCCCACATCAAAAAAGGACTGCCCTCTGCAATCCTCTTTTTCAGTGTGTTCCCGCCCTATATTCTGTTTGATGTACCTATAACTGTGACGCAACATCTATTGCGGTCTGCGTTTCCCCAAACGAGGACGCCCAACTGTCAAAATGCCCAAGCCCAAGTTTCTGTAAAGTGCCATACTGGAGATAGCGCATATTGGTGTATAACTCCGTCATGCTGTTGCTGATCGGTGTGCCTGTTGCGAATGTAATTCCCTTACCGCCTGTCAGCTCATCGAGGTACTGGCACTTCGCAAACATATCACTTGATTTCTGAGCCTCCGTCTGTGCGATGCCCGCCACGTTACGCATTTTCGTGTATCTTGCATCTTCTCCGGCAACATACCAAAGAAATTCCCAATGCCCATTGCAGGCTCTAATATATTCCCCTTTGCAAATCCCATGTTCTCTAATGCTTCATAGATGCTGCGAATAATGACGGGGCTTGTGTAATGGGCATTTAAGGTACTCTCTCTGGCGGAAGCATACTCCGCATCCGATAGCAGGCTTTTCAATTCCTGATATTCCCCCGCCCATGCACTTTTGCTTTCGTCAAAGGCATCAGCAAGACCGCCCCAGCCAACATACTGCGATAAGATTTTCTGTTCCTCTGGCGTGGCAGTGCGGTTCTCACTCTCGATCGTTTCCAGGGTGCGAATCGCTTCAATATTCCTCCGGAATTTCTCTTTAGGAGAAAAGCCTGCGTTCGCCTTTGCCGCATCAGCTCCGAGGGGATCTTCTATAATACGAAAATTGACAGCCCCAGACTTATCAATATGTGCTGCTTTCTCCGACTTCGCCCGTTCCGGTTCCCAAAAGTGCATTTTTTCTATAACAATATCATAAGGAAGTCCGTTTTTATCCCTCGGATATACAGTTGATTCCGCGGTTACTACCTGTTCTGTGAACATGGAAAATAAATCAATCTGCTGGTACATTGCATTTGTGTCAATCTGCTCAGCTTTCTCCCCTGGAAACAGATTGTCCAAAAAAGAACCAGATAATGAACTTTCTCCATTATCCGGCTTTTCTATATCCATATTCTGTTGTGCTTTGCTGCTTAAGGACTGTAAACCAGCTCCGCTAGCACTGTTTCCTCCGCTGAGTGCCTGATATTGTTCATCTTCGCTACCCATTTCATCTGATCGGATGCTTTCAGTGCCTCGTCCACTCCTTCTGCTTTCGCCATCTGTTCCGTCAGGTAATCCATTCGCTGCTCTGCCTGCTCCTGTATCTCCAGACAATGTGCTTTCAGCTCGCCCGTCAGCACCAGCCCGCTGTAAATCCCTTTCCGGTGTTGCTTTAGGTAATTCTGTCGTATCAGTCCGTACTTGGTCAGCGGCTCCTCGTCCGGCATCAGATTCGGTATCAGATAATCCCCGTTCTTTTCGTATGTTAATTCCATATATCCTGCCCTCCGTTTCTTTATTTTCCACTACTTTTTGCGTTAGCCGTTCCTGTGTATCACTTTCACGCTTTAAAGTATTGTAGTGTGTAACAGTTTCTTTTGCAAGTGCTTTTTTATTATTTTTTTCTCCTTCAGACCTCTCCTGTTCTACTATCGCCCTCCCTATTTCCATAAGCAGCGGCCGACATGTCTCAGATGTGGCGCTGCCAATGACAGACAAAGTTTTCAACGTATTAAAATCACTGATATAGTCAAAATTCAGTTTCTCCTTCCATACATCCATGTCTGCCCCACATCGCGACAATACAGTGTATGCGATACTGGAAGCCAGCGTATCATGCAGACGTGCACCAGTGCTCCTCCCGTCCAGTCCCAATAAATATTCTTTATAGTGGTCATTTGCGATCTTTCCAGCAATTTCAATGATACGTTGCTCAAACGGCATTCCTGCATTTGTTTCGCCATAAACTCTTTCTAGCCGGGCCATCACAGCCGCTTTTTGTTCATCATGAAGCTCCCACAAATAAGGAGCACGTCCAATATTCTTCGCTTTATGCACATCGGCTACATCAAAAACATATCTTAATCTTGGATAATTGCTTTTGGTGTCTATCAGCGCGATCCCCTTGGCACCACGGTTTACCCAGCAGCCCATTTTCTCATTCCACACTTCAATTGGAGCACATGCAGTAGCCTCTTTTTTCTGCGCATAGATTAGTAGCTGATCCTGAAATGAATATTTGTAAATCCTCGATGCCGTTTCAAGATAATCCACCCATGAATCACTGTTACGCACCACTTTACGGGCCGTATCTTCGGCTAATTTGGAAATATATTCATACTTATTCATCCCTTTCCGCCTTTCTGTTTCTTCTTTTCAAATTCAAAGGATAATTTGTTGTCATCTCCAAGTACCAAATACGCTGAGAAACTTTTTCCATTCTGCTTGGATTTGAATCCGCTGATAAGCCCGCTTTTCTTCTTACTTAATAATCTCTCTGCTTCTGATGTGGGTATCTTCTTTCCTGAGATCTCCTTCCAGAGTTTAAAATCACACTTTGTATAATTCTCACAGTACCAGTTCTTTTTCCCTTCACGCATGTTCCCGCCACACACCGGACATTTCCCGATAGGCTTCTGCGGACTTAATTTTTCTGCCGGAAGATGTTCGAGAAAATACTTTTTATTTGCAACTATACCGTCCTGCAGCTCCCTGATAAAGTCCTCCCTGCTGAGTTCCCCAGAATTTACCCTCTGCAGCTTTTCCTCAAATTCCACGGTCATATTCGGTGACTTGAGCACTGCCGGGACAAATTTCAAAAACTCCCTTCCCAGTTCTGTGGATACATATTTATTTTTTTCAAGTTTTATAAATTTCCTGCCGATCAGTCCCTGGACTAACCCTGCCGAGGTCGCAGACGTCCCGATCTTATACTTTCCCATAAGTTTGATAATATTTCCCGGGTTGTATCTTGCCGGAGGCTTTGTTTTATCTTCTTTCAGGACTGCCTTTTCAATTTCCGCCCCATCTCCCTCAGACAGTTCCGGCAGGCTTTCCTCATCGCCCTTTTCATCAGCAACGTTATCTGCTACTTTTAGCAGCTGGTAAACCTTCTTATAACCATCACTTTTCACGACAGTTCCTGTTGTTTTAAAGATCTTTGCACCGACCTGTGACAGTATTTCCGTCGTCTCATATTCATACTCTGGATAAAAGACTGCGATCAGGCTGGCTACAACCTCGTCAAAACAGTTTTTTTCATCTTCCGTGAGTCCGTCATATTCACTGGCCATATCCTGATTAAGTGTCGGTATAAGTGCATGGTGGTCTGATACCTTCCCGTCATTAAAATATCTTTTTTCCATCTGTATCTTTGAAGGATCGATCCTGTCAACGAACGGTTTGAACTTTCCAAAGCTGCAGCACTTGAGATGTTCTGCTATCTCTCCAAAAAGGTCGGTGGAAAGTACCCTGCTGTCTGTCCTGGGATATGACAGGATCTTATGCTTCTCATAAAGACTCTGTGCGATCTCCAGCGTTTTATCTGGTGCAAGGCCGTATTTTTTACCCATGCAGCCCTGCAGTTCTGCAAGGTTGAATAGTTCCGGTGCTTTTTTGCTTTTTTTCTCCCGTTTACAGGATATGATCTGGGCCTTCTGGATACCGCTGCACGCTTCCAGCGCCTTGTCTGCCCCGGTCTTTTCAGTATATTTAACTGTTCCTTCCTGACCCACTTCCGTTCCTGTAAACCCGTCCTTAAACTTAATATGCAGTGTCCAGTATGGTTCGGATTTGAAATTTTCGTACTCCATATCCCTTTTGACAATAAGGTTCAGTAGCGGTGTCTGGCATCGCCCATAACTTAATGTCGCCTGTCCTCCGAATAAACATGTCAGCAGACGTGTATAATTGTAGCCTAATACCTGGTCGGCTATGGCTCTTGCTTCTGCTTCTCGAAACAGGTTAACAAATTCCTCCTCCTGACTGTCATGCAGCCGCCCCATTGCCGTCTTTATCGCCTCCGCTGTTAGCGATGAAGCCCAAAGTATCTTTACTGGGTGGCGGTTCGCCGCCATCCGGTAAATCCATTCCTGGATCAGCAGTCCTTCACGCCCGGCATCGCCTGCATTGATTAGGTAATCAATGTCATCACGGGCAATTAGCTTTTTAATGACGTTAAACTGTGCTTTCCCGTCTTCTTTCACTTTCAACCCGTTATCTGCAGGCAGCGGGATATCATCCACATTCCATTTTTTATACCTCTCATTTACATCTTCCAGGTCTTTCAGTTCAACAAGATGTCCTGCCGCCCATGTCACGATATACTCATCGTTTTCCATGTAATTACCCTTGTCTTCCATGGTACCCAGCACACGGGCGATATCACGCCCTGCGGACGGTTTCTCTGCAATTACAAGTATCTTATTCAATTTGATTATCTCCTTTCTGATTCAGTTATTTTTCATTTTGGAACGCAAATGATTTCACCTCCCCAGGTTCCGAATTTATAAAAAATAAAAGCTCTATAAGTACTTTCATGAGAATGAAAATATTTATAGAACCCTTATTTAAACATTTCTTGGTAAAATAAACAGCAATTTAAAAATTAATGACATGATATGCTTTTTAGGTGCAACGGCAAATATATCAAATTTACCCGATTTTGATAAGTATACAGCAAACAATTTTAGAGCATATATGGTTGATGCGTCTGCATCGTCAAGAAATCAGCAATACAGCGGTTATACAACGGTCAGTATATCAACAAACATTGTATATGACAGCAGCGTCGGAATAGCAACTGCGTCAGCGGGGTATAGTGTCAGCGGCGTTAGTAGTGGTCTTCTGGGCTATAGCGGAAACATCGGTTGTATAATATTTAGTCCAAACGGTTTTTGATTATTTAATACATGGTTTATGAGTATACAACCTTTGCATTTATGTAATTAAAGGTTATTCCGCATGAACCTGCATCATACGCAGAATCCACGCTCCCACTAAAAGTAGTGACTGACCCTTTGGCGTGATATCCATTTATTTCTCCAATTGATAATCCTCCGCCAGCTTGGGACGTGCCCCAGAGTATGTTACTCCTGATACTGTACAGGACTTTAACCACTTTACGGTTACATATACGGGAGCATATGTATGTCTTGTATCATCTGATGAGACATTGTGAGACATACTAACAGACTCAATGCAAAAAGGCAATCCGCCTTCGGTGGGTGTTGGTCCTATATTGCTATTTATCTGCTTTTTGCCGCAGGCAAGGCGATGTCTGCCCTGTAGTTATTCCTTCACTTAAACACAAAAAAGGCTCATGGTTTACAAGTTGCTGTCCCATGCGCCTATACGCTGCTACTTTGATATTAAATTGTATAAATAATTATGCCAACTGCATAATCTCAGCTTCAAGTTCCTGTAATTCTTCCATTGTTAAAGCCGGAACGTAATCTGCAATTTCTTCAAGTGTCATCTTACCTTTCTTAATCATTCTTTCGGCTGTTTCTCTGTCTTTCTTGTGAGCAAGAGTATTTTCCATATCTTTCCAATATGTTTTCATTATCTGCTCATTATCAAACAAACTCATCATAATCGTTACTACCTCCACTTCTCGGCTGATCAGATATTCTTTTAAGACGTTTCTATCTTTACAAATACGGATTGTTTCTTTAACTGTCTGTTCTGTCATTCCATACAGTTTTCTCTGTTCATCAAAAACTTTACAGAAAATAATATATTGGTTGATAATGTCCTCTGTGTCACTCTCATAGATGACCTTTGCCCTTACCTCAACATCAATATCCGCACTGTCAAAAAATTCTTTTGACAACGATATTATATCGGGTTTGCCGCCTTTATTGCCTGTGTAGATGATATATAATTCAGGCTTAGGCATTTTTACTTTCTTACTCTTATACAGGCTCTGACTCGTTCTCTCAAAATATTCATGGTAACTTTGTGACAGATACAGCAATATTCTGATTAAAATATTTACCGTCCAACTGGCTTGTGCCTCTAAAAGCAAGAGTAATCTGTTATTACCTACCATTACGCCCAAATCATTATATAAATTATCTGTCAGAACATTGTCTATCGTTACAATATCCAGCATATCCTCTGTTGCGTCTGTATCTTCTGGATGTAATGTCTTATACAGTTCCAATAAATTCTTTTTATCTTGAAAAAGGTCTAAAAACACACTGTTTTTGGCCGTACGCTTTGCCTTAAATTCCTGCACCTGTTTTGTATCGTCCTGCACTTTATCACCCCGATTTCTTAAAATCTCTGGCAAAAGATACGATATTGCTTACTCTCATTATACTTCAATTATACAAAAAAACGCCTGTCTTTACAATAAAATTCACATTAATTTTCTTCCTTACTCCGTTTTGTCTGCATCTAACTTCAAAAAGGCTCTTCACAGAGCCTGCATGACTGTACTTATAAATTATTTTATCTGCTTATGCACTCATCAGTTTCTGGTGCGAGTGTTTGACATTTTCACGGCTGACTGTGCAATAAATCATTGTCGTGTCAAGCTTGGTATGCCCCAGCAGCTCTTTCACTTCCTCCAGCGGCATTCCCTTTTTTAAGACGTTGGTTGCCATGGTGCGGCGGAACCGGTGTGGATGCACCCTGGCTACACCTGCGTCCTTTCCAATCCTGTGTAATATCTTTTCCACCCCTGCCACTGTAAGACGCGTATGCGGCGCCCTCGTGCTTACAAACAATGCCTCATTATCGTCCTGCCGACTGTCCAGATATGCTTTGAGATGTAGGCAGGAGGCCGCATTCAGATATGTTTCCCGCTCCTTGCTTCCTTTTCCGTAAACCACCACGTTTTTTCCATAAAAATCTATATCCTTTTTATTCAGAGCAATCAGTTCAGAAACCCTTACACCTGTACTATATAGAAATTCTATTAATGCAAGATCTCTTTCCTGATCACAAATTCTGCGCATTTTTTCCAGCTCCTCATCACTAAACGGCTGTTTTATTTTCTTTTCTACCTTAATTGGTTCCAGTCCCGCAGTTGGATTCTTTGCGATGTACCCTTTCGCATTCAACCATGTAAAAAAACTACTGAATACAAGCCGGATGTTGTCAAGATATACATTGGATACCCCGCGATCCTTTTTATATTTCGCCAGATAACAAAACAGGTCATTTTCCGTAATCTTGTCTACTGATATATTTAAGCACTGTAGCATAGCTGTCAGGTGCAGCTTATATTGCTCTATTGTCCGTTCAGATTTTCTCTCCGTCTTTTTTCTGGCTAGGAATAATTGCAGATAGTGTATATAGCTTGTATCCAGATCTAAAACTTCTGTACACCGCTTTTCCAGTTCGAATTCCTGTAATTCCATATATAATGCCGTCTTAAGTTCACTGCACTGTTCCTGTGTAATTTTGTCCATCATTTTTGCCAATACTTTTGTAATAAATTCGTCCTTCATAAAGATAACCCTCCTGTTTTTATTCAATTGTATCACAGGAGGGCTATTTAAATGTTGCTTGGTAAAATAAATAGCAATTTAAAGTTAAGCAGAGTAGCTTTTGTGTCGGGCACAGCAACTTTGGATTTTGTACCAGATGGGGTTA
>JAIEEY010000162.1 GCA_029067205.1 Lachnospiraceae bacterium | reverse complement strand
AGTCTATACTTATTAACTATATTCCTTATTTGCTTTACTTGATACGGTTTAATCTTCCCATTTTTAGGCTGAATATTTATTAATTCTGGAATATTGTCTATTGTATATTGTATGTGAGACCCGGTTGTTCTTTTGTGTGTTGCACCAATTTTAGTCAAAAAGAATTTCATATCTGCTTCTGATATGTTTTTATCACAATTTCCTGATAACACATCAGAACGTATCTTTTCATATTGGCTCATTTGCTGTTACTCCCCTATATAAAATTTCAAATATCAATTACTTACGTAGGACACATAACATTTACTGAAACAATAACATTTACACAAGGCTTACTATTGATATTTTCATACTAGCACATGTATGTTCGATTGTCAATATGTCTAATTGCCGGAAATTCAGTAACCCACTTGTGCTACATCGTGTTTTACAATCTGCCGACGAAATCCATCGTATGTTTTGCGTACGAAGCCTACTATCTGGCTTATACTTTGTCATTCAGAGCCCCCCTGCTCCCCCATAATAAATCCATATGTTTCACTCTTATTTCTCAATTCAGATCATCACCCTGGATTTTATTATGTTCTGTCACTTAATTTATCGGAAAATTATTTGCTATTTTGAGATGCGGGGAACGAAAGGCATATAAAATAGAACGAACGGCCACTCCATGTCACTCCACATACACACTCCTGATCAGTTAAAAATACTGACCTCGACCTTCTGTGCCACAAAGTCAGCTCCATCATATGCCCCTTCAATATCAACAATTCTATCACTACATAAATCTGCGGAGGTTCCATCTGCATAGTTTGCTGTGATACCTCCATCTGAGGACGTGCATACTACAAATTCCGTACTGTCCGTATATAATTTGTCCACCATGTAAAACGCTTCCGTGATCCACTTGATCTCCTGCTTGGGTATGCCGCTTCCATCTTCTGATACCTGCATAACAAAATACATTCCCTTTTCCATTTTTTTCACATCACCAATTACATGAATATGTTTTGCACCTGCTTTTATTGTATTATCCAAAAGATTCAAAAACAGTGTTTTGAACAGATCATATTCCACCTCGATACAGGCAGGTTCCACAGTGCAATCCAGCGAAACCTCTTTTGCATCCATAAGATACTCCACATCAGCCGTAAGCTCCCGGATCAATACATCAGTCCTGCAGACAGAAATCCTTATGGTTCAGTATCGTCAGATCCATCAATTTTAACGACAGGCTCTCCAACCGCATCCCCTCGTTCCAGATATACCACGCTGCTTTCTTCTGTTCCTCTCTGGGCAGTTCCTTTTTATATATCCGGTCTGCATAGCCGATCATGGAAGTAAGGGGCGTCTTTAACTCATGTGCAAAATTGGCCACAAAATCTTCTTTCTGCCTTGCACTGTCCGAAAGTTCCTGCATTTTTTCATTAACAGCCTCCGCCATCCGGTTAAAATTCCTCGCAAGCTGGCTCACTTCATCACTGCCGCTCTCTGCGACACGTTCCCCATAATCTCCTTCTGCTATTTTCTTAGTAGCCGCCGTCAACTGCTTGATCGGTCTGGTTATGAAAAAAGAAATTCCAAAGATCAGAAAAAAGCCAATACCCACTGCCATCGCATATACTGCCCCAAATTTCCTGATAATCTGCGCCTGCTGTTCCTGAGTTTTTTCCACGTCAACCCCGGTTATGAGATACACGCTGGCATTCCCATGGGCAACTATTCCCATGGTCAGAAGAAATGTCCTGTTATTGATCTTCATAAACCAATAGCTTACCATATCCGGCTCTGCGTCTGCAAACAGTCCTGAAAGCTCTGTCTTAGCAGGAAAACCGGAAAACAGTATGGAACCGTCCGCTGCCAGAAAGGCCACCGTACCATTCATATCCGAGGCCATGCTGCTGATATCATACTGCCCGTCCACCGCACCTGCAAACCAATTCTCACCCTTGGTAATCAGATTTGCCTGCACCACAAATTTATTATACTGGTACTGCTCTACGGCTCTCTCAACTTCCCTTTCCATAGTGACCTCATAGAAATAGGAAATGAGGACATATCCACCAAAAAGAAATATGACACTGAAAAATATCATAATGGAAACTATGATTTTTGCGCCTAATTTCATAAAATCAAGTACTGTCTTTTTTGGTAGTAGTATTCTTTTTCATACTATCTATCAAAAATAACAGTATCTTGATTTTTTCCTGCTGCCGGAATATACTATTGTGGAAAGAGGTGGAATGAAATGGCTGAAAATAAATTCAACGATAAAGATGTAATTGCCCGCTGCGTCCCCATGAGCAGGCTCCAGTCC
>JAIEEY010000161.1 GCA_029067205.1 Lachnospiraceae bacterium | reverse complement strand
AAAAACTCAGAAAAAATGTGCATAAAATAAATTTCCTAAAGATGACAGGCTGAAAAAGAGTTTTCCTTTCATAACTGATGTCCTGAGGGTGATGTTGACATATTTCACACTGTAATCAACGTCATTCCCGTCTTCATCTGTTTCTGTCTCTGTCCCACTCGAAGTACTGTAGATGCACATATCCTTAAAAATTTTTTTGAGGTTCTGCTTTGCCTTGTCTGTCATGTCCGTTGCCGTATCACCGTTCCCATGTTTTATCATGTAAACCGCAAGGATATCACAGAAATTGTCCGGCACGCCGTCACCGTCATAACCCACATATACCTTTTTTACCCTGTCATATCCGCTGGTTTTTTCCATCTCATCCTCTATATCTTCGTTAAATTCCGCCACATAAGCAGAAAGCACCTCCTGTGTTGTTTCAGCGGAGGAGATGGAAGGAAACAGGATTGCAAATGGCGAGTTATAAATAACTGCAAGCATGGATATGACAGGAAGTGCCATAAATGCCACCATCAGGAATACACCTGCAAGGGACAGCGCCGTATACTTAGTAGCATACTTTGCTGCGACAAAAAAACGCATCATGATGATATCCTTAAGCGCCTTTACAATGCTGTCCTGGTTCTCTTCCTGTTTGATCTTTGCCACATAAAACTGTATCATGCGTTTTTTTGTGGAAACTTTCATGTCATGCCTGTCAAGCTTTATTCCGGCAGCTTCCCCGGCTGCAATCCCTGTAAGCACGCCTCCCACGCCGGTTGTGGCTGTGCCCGCTGCTGTTTCTGCCACGGATGCCGTGGCCTTAACGGACTGCTTTACGGTTTCCTTTGTCACTTTTTTGGCAGTCTCCTCCGATGCCTTTTTTGCGATCCTTTTTACAGTTTCCCCAGCTGCTTTCCGGGCAGGCTTCCGCGCTGCATTTTTGGTACTTTTCTTTACAGCCCTTTTTGATTCTGATACAGCAGCTTTTTTCATAACCGCATTTTCGGTATTTGTGACAGGACTTTCCACAGTATTTTTGATAACATTATTCTCTGCAACTGCCGGCCTGGTCATATCATGGGAAAAACGATCAGTTTCTTTTTTATGGACCTGCATTGCGGAAGGGCTATGAATATGATGGGAACTGCCTGCTTTCTTTAATTTAATAGACTGCTGGAAGTCGTTTACAGTTTTTTGTGGGATTTCCCTCATCTGCTGATATCCTGCTGTTTTCCTGTACACTGGAATATCTGTAGTATGTACTGGTAAACTTGTCGTATCTTTTTTAGAAGCTATCTTGTTGTCAGGACTGGACTTTTTAATGCGCCGTTTTGCCTGATGCACCGACCGCGCTGTACTTCTGACTGGTTTTGTGAGCATATCCGCAGTCATACAGGCATCGTAAAGCTCACTTCCTGCCTCTGTCTGATCAAGGGTCATTTTTGCACTGACCGCTCCCGCCATACTGATGCCGGAATGTCCAGCCCTGTTTTTTCTTATAGGTTTTCGTGTTCCATTAGGATAACTGCTTTTGCCCCGAATACTGCCTACCCTGTCAGATATCACAACCCTGTTCCTTTTGGCAGATAATAAAGTGTCCGCGCGCATCCTGCTATGGACAGCCTGCGCCTTCCCCCTTCCGATAAGATTAGGAGAGCGTGTGACAGTCAGGACATTCCTCCCCTTTATCTTTGTCTCCTGTTTTCCTTTTGCATGGATCTGGGTTTTCTGCTTTGTATGGATCACCATTGGTTTTTCCGTTTTTTTGTGGATCTGCAATATTTTCACTCCTTCCTGCTGCTTTTTTATTCATGTAGCAATGCTGTTATCCTGTCCTGTGCTGCTGCAAACCATTTTTGTTCTATCTCAACACCGATAAATCTCCGTCCTGTCCTTATGCATGCTTCCCCTGCCGGGCAGCTTCCCATGAATGGATCAAGGCATAATTCATTTTCAAGCGTTGAACACCTTATCAGGTGTTCTATCATGGACACAGGCTTTTCCGTCGGGTGGCGTTTTTCTTTTCCCCTTGGCAGCCTGGCCTCCATTACTGTCGATCCCAGAAAGTGTGACTTCCGGCATTTCCCTTTCCGGTACATCAGTATAAACTCCGCCCTTTTCGGATAATACGTCGAGGGGACTGTCATTTTCTTGTCCATCACCAGCAGCTCACAAAACCTGAATCCACTGTCAATGCAGAACTTATGGATGGAAAATATATTTCTGTCATTTGACATCACATAAAAGTACCTTTCGTTTTTCATCACCCTGTAGACTTCCGGAATCCATGTGTCAAAACTGATATTCTTTGTGCAGAACCCACAGTTCCTGAACACTTCATTACCTGGGTAAACCAGTTTCCCGCTCTTCATCCCGCCGCTTGTCAGTTCAAACGGCGGATCTGTAAATACCATGTCCACACTTTCACTTTCGACCTCCCTTACAGCATTTAAAAAATCACCCTGGCAGAGTTTTATCCTTCCCGCTCCATAAACGGCTGTTGGAACCTTGTCTGCCGTATGCTGTTCCATGTCTGTTTTTTCTATATCCTGAAAAATGCTGTTACGCCTCCTTCCTGTCATCACAGCTTTCTTTGAACCTTTCCCGCAGCGCTGCCATGAACTCCTTTCCGCGTATGGTTTTTCCCATGCGCAGGCGCTCCTCCTCAAACAAAAAACGTGTTTCCAGTTCCCGCACCGTATAATCCGCCCTGAATGTACGAAAATTCCTGTCGTCCCATTCCTTTAACTGTTCCCACAGTTCCGGGAAATTTGCCCTTAATTTCCTTAAGTCCTCCAGCGGCTGCAGCGGACAGCACCAGCATGAAACACGGTCAAACAGCTTATACAGGCCGCCCCAGTCATAACCTTTACTATAACAATATTCGAGACAGTCCGCCTCTGTCATTCCCCACTCCACTAACGGATGGATATGTCCTGGATTCTGGTTCGTCTTACGTTCCAGCCGCTTTTGTTCATCTGCTGCAATTCCCACGTAATAACGTATCTCATAGTATGGCTTAAATGCTTTCAGGAACCGCTCCCTCGGCGTATCCTTCAATGATTTGGTGCACCACCTCATTTTAGGTCCCGGCCACCCATTCCCTGTCTGGTCTGCCCCATACTTTATTTTTATCACGGAACTGTCCTTTCTGTTTATGGGCTTGTCAAACATCAGGTATTCGAAATCCATGTCGGGTTTTACCCTTGTGATGGTAAGCCCTGTCTCACGCTCAACCTTGTCAATATGCTCATACATCTGCGGAAATTCAAGTCCAGTGTCGCAGAACAGGATACAGTCGATCGGTATCCCTTCTTCAATCATTTTTAACAGCATAGCTGTCGAATCCTTCCCTCCAGAGAATGAGACTACATTAAATATGGTCTTTTCCATTCAACCACCTCCTAATAAAATTTAACTGCACAAAAAAAGCACCTAAAACCATTGGCTTAGATGCTTCACTGATCTCTGTTCTGTTATTTTTCTTTTAATCATTCTTTTTCCAGACGTTTTCGCAGCTTCTGCTTCCTTCCGCTGTAATATCTGTATATTTCCCCGTCAGGAATCCATATCTGTGCTTCCTCTATTTTTTCAAATACATAGGACAAAATCTTTTCATCCCCCTGCTGGTCTGGAAGCCTGCCGGATTCCATGTAACAGCTTCTGTATCCCTCGTAAAACCATTCTGCAATCTTTGTTCTCTGTCTCTCTTTCAGTGCGGAAAATTTTTTATCTGTCTGAAGGAGCCTTCCATCTATCCTGATATGGTTCTTTCCCAGCATTTTAAGGCGTCCCTCCCTGTCCAGTATTTTCTATCACTTCTGAAGATTGCTTTTCCTTTGTCCATAGCCATATCCTTTGAACGTGTTGATATTTAGAAAAGGGAATGTCCATGCCGCGGCACCTGACATTCCCTCTTCATGGTTGATTTTTCCGTTGTCTGCCAACCTCCGGCACCTGCGTCCGGAAAATAACAGGTTTTTCCGCTGCCTGTCAGCCTCCGGCACCTGCGTCCGGAAAAAGGTATCAGATTTTAGGTATCAACCCACCGCTGATCCACAGCTTCTTTAATTGCATTCTACACTAGGTTCATGCAGAATGCAATCACATTTTCAGCATATGCAGATATGACAAGTTCGTTTCCCTTGTTATATGCCGCCAATGTTCAAAATTAGATCTTTGCAGTCATCAACACTTTGTAAATGGAATACGCTCCTTTTCCAGCCGTGGCAGGATCATGTTTTCCACATATGCTTCATTCGTTTCAGCAGCAATAAAGTAACGGTTATTCTTTGCACACTGCACAATCTCGCTTCCCGAACCAGCAAAGGGAATCACTATCAGATCACCAGCTTTACTGCTTGCAAGAATGATCCTTTCTGCGAGCTTTTCCGGCTTCTGTGTCGGGTGCCCCGTTGATTCCCTGTAATTGGGCATGATCCTCGGAAATTCCCACACGTTCCCACAGGATTTTCCCTTTGGATTTTTTCTTTTATCCTTTTTTCCGCCCTCATCATAAGGAACGCGCACAGCGTCTATATTGATCTCATGCAGGGGATTACTGTAAAACCACAAAAAATCCGCTTCATTTCTATAAGTTGCTTTTGCGGGCCGTCCGGTCCTGTAATTCCAGACGATCAGATTTCTTTTGATCCAGTCAAATTTATCTAGGACTTCAACAGACAGCCTGTCAATCATCTGGCTGCTTCCCCAACAGTAAAATGCCCCGTCAGGTTTCAAAACCCTGTAGCATTCCCTCACCCATTCAAGACACCATGCAAGGTATTCCGGAACTGACTGAAAAACAAAGTCAAAATCCCCCTTCATGCGATAGTACGGTGGATCAGCGATTATTAGATCAACACTCCCTCGTGGTAATTCCCGCAGCACTTCCACACAATCAGCATGATGGATACAGTTTTTTCCGAATTGCTTGCATTTCAATATGTTCATACTCCTTTTTCAGTTTCTCGTGTTCTCTGCTCTGCCATCTCATGGATATTCGTGTTATACAGGTCATAGAGCCTGCTTGTCCTGCTTATTGTGTTGTCAAAGGGTATGACCACATTCCCGCATTTTAAAAGTCCTTTCCCGCTCTCAGTATTTGTCACATACTGGAGCTGTGCCTCCGACACGCCGATAACTTCCGCCATTTTTGAACTGTCAGTGTTTGCCTGCTTTAAGAGCGCCACAAACTCGGAGTTTGCAAGCATGGTTGTCGCAGTGTAATTCTGCAGAAGATCCAGCACGTTTTGTGTGATCCCTGTGCACAGACCGCCCTGCTTCCTCACCTTTTTCCAGAGCTGCTGTAAGTATTTTGCGGAATACTCGGAATTTAAAAGGACGTGGAATTCGTCTATGTAAAGCCACGTTGCCACGCCGCGTTTCCCGTTTGCAATGATGCGGTTCTGGATGCTCTCCATCATCACGAGCATTGTAATTGGTGAGAGCTCCATGCCAAGGTCCCGGATACCATAGACTGTAAAACGGTTATCCACGTCCACGTTTGTATGATGGTTGAAAATGTTTAAGGAGCCATTTACAAAAAGCTCTAGGGAGAGTGCAATGTCCCCGGCCTCCTCCTCCGGCTGCTCCATCAGGATATCATAAAAATCCGACATTATGGGAATATATTTTTCCCTGCTTTTTGCGATATCAATATATAGCTTCCTCACACACCTGTCAATAATGGATTTCTGACGGGAGTTCAGGCTCTCCCCCATGCACTGCTCGCACAGCCCCAACATGAACTCACCCTTCTCACGTATCATGCCTTTACTGTCGTTTAAGTCAAGGCCCCACACATCCATGTCCAGCGGATTGACATAGTTCTCCGTGTAAGTGCTCATGTTTACCACTGTCCCGCCATAGGTGTGTGCAATGTCAAAATACTCATTCATTGGATCAATAATGATGATCTCATCCTTACTGCCAAGGAACACGCTGCCCATTTCCATCTTGCAGAAAAAAGACTTCCCGGAACCGGGGACGCCAAATACAAATCCATTCCCATTGATCAGCTTCTTCCTGTCCCCGATGTTAATATTCTTACTGACCTGGTTGATACCGTAATAACTGCCGCCCTTATCATTCAGCTCCTGCACATTGAAGGGCATGAGCACTGCAAGGCTCTGTGTCAGCATTGTGCGCATGGTCTCCACCTGCCTGACGCCGATCGGAAGCGCCGTGTTTAAGGACTCCCTCTGTTTGAGGTAATGATCCTCTATGGTCACGGAATGGCGTTTGCCGATGGTCTCCACCGTCTTTGTCATGCTGTCAAGCTCCTCCTTTGTATCAGCCATGAGGATAATGTTTACCGCCGCATAGAAAAGACACTGGTCATTTTCCCGCACGTCGTCCATGATACCCTCAATCTCCTTTTTTTCAATGCGCTTGTTATAGGAGATTTCAGAGGAAAAATCATTGTTCCTGTTCCTTACCCGCTGCTGTCTGATAATGTCCGACTCGATGCCTAGATATTTTTTCTGTAAGATCTTCGTTGTCATGTCCTTTGGTATCGGCACAATGTCAATGCTTGTAACCGAATGTACAGGAAGCGACACGATCTCGTTTAAGAACCTGTCTGAAAGGCTTGACGGATATTTCTTAATGAAAAGCGCACGGCAGAACTTATTCTCGTCCCTGAAATAATCAGGAAAAAACTGCAGCATGCCATTACACAGGTCATTCCTGAAATCTGCCCCGACCTTTTTTGCCTCCCTGATATCAAAATCAAAAGAGTTTTCCTTTCCAAGATGGTAATAATCATACAGTACCTTGATACGCTCATTTCCCGAAAGCGGTACAATCTCCGCACCAAGTTCATTGAACGCCTTATGTACAGATGCCTCAATGGTTGCAAACTGCGCCTTTGCCTCCTCAAAATTCTTGCGCTCAATGGTGATTGTAAGATATCTTTCCTGTTCAATTCCCTGTCTGCCCTCACGGATCTTCTGCTCCATGATATCATTATAGACATCCCGGTAATCGTCAAACCCGTCCTGCTGCGGCTGTAGGAACACTGTCTCCCTCAGCATGTCCATATCCTTGTTTTTGTTATTTATGGTTATCTTGAAATTCACGTCCAGTGAGTTTAAAAACTTACAGTACCTCTCAAAGATACCGATCTGCTCCTCCTCGTTGGTTGTCGCATAATTGATATCCTGGAAACGGTAGCTCTTTGAATACCTGTTTTTTGAGACCTCAAAAATGCCGTTCTCTGCAATCTTCATGATCTCTATTGTTTCCTGTATGGACACGGGAGTCCTGTAAAGCGGCTCGTCCGCTTTCTTAAGCTCCTTAAATCCGTCTGTGAATAATCCCAAATCCTGCCTCCTTATCCATGCCCTGCGGCATAAAAACATAATTTTACCAATACAGCCGGAGGATATCCGGCCACATTAGTTCCAAAGTAGTATTTGCATGTTACTATAGCGTCCTAAAAACCTTTGTGCAGATAGAAAATATTCAAAATTCTGTATTACCAGAAAAAAGAATATTATCTGCACCAGGAGTTCAAGAACATACTACTGATATCTTCTTACACTGTACATCTTTGTATGGTGCCCCACCCGATAAATAAATGCGGTAACTGCAGCCGTCAGAACAGCTAAGAATATAAAAATCTTAGTCTTTTTTTCTGTTTTTTTCATTCCGAAACATCTCCTTTTCTTTGTTTTTTCCCATGGATACTTTCTTTCTCATGCACCCTTATTTCCTTTATTACCTGCTCTCCCTCCGTTGACACATAGGCAAGCGGACGGTTTGCAAACAGCATCTTTAACTTTCTTCCCATGTATTCATAAAAGTTCATTCCGTTGTAGGAATAAAAGCCTCCCAGTGCCACCGGCGCTACTGCCGGGATTGCGATATAAACACTGAGCGTCAGGCCGACCAGGGGATAGAAAAATAATACGATCCCGCCACCCACAGCTACAGACAGCACTGAAAAAATAAGCTGCCGTGCCGTAAGCCCCATGATGACCGTCTCCTTGTAGCGGTCAATATCCTTGTTAATCTCAATCACCATCCTTTATCACCTCCTTATAGTCCCAATGCCCTGCTGGTCAGCGACTGTGCGCCTTTGACACTCCCCACCGTTAGTGCGACCGTAAAAGTCATCTCACACAGGTAGAGCAGGGTTTTCACCCAGTCCGCATAGTTCCCGGTAAATGAAGGCAGTCCTGCACTGATAAATGCATTACACACCATGATCGCAAGTGCCATGGTGACTGCTTCAAACACGACCGACAGAAAATACTTTGCATAGGCACTCGCTGTATTTGCAACATTACGGTTCCCCGCCAGCGTGGAAAACGCAATAGAGCCCACAGGCGCGATCACTATAAGCTTTATGAACCGGAAATATACGGTATAGAGCATGAAAAAGCCACAGATTAAGACAATCACGCTAAGAAGTGCCGCCAGTATCAGCATGACCAGGCTCTCGCCAAACCCAAGATTTTTGATAACATCTGCCTGTGCTGCATCAATGGAGACCGTGGTGTAGCTGCCCGCTGACAGCACATTTACCAGATTCCCTATCGTGGCAAAAAAAGCCTTCATGATTGTCACGTTGTTTGCAACCAGCCACTCCGCAAGGATTAGGCGTATCAACATGCGCAGTATGACCTCAAAGCGCATCTCCTCCCTGATGTCCACGCTCTCCGAACAGAACCCTATCACGAAGAACAGCACCACAAGCGAGGCTC
Organism: Lachnospiraceae bacterium; assembly: GCA_029067205.1. GTDB lineage: Bacteria > Bacillota > Clostridia > Lachnospirales > Lachnospiraceae > COE1. The sequence continues at coordinate 15,945 of JAIEEY010000161.1, read as the reverse complement.
CGACCGCCACAAAGACCGGCTGCACACTCTCCACCATTGCCCATGGCCCGCCTCCCTTGAAGGTCACGGGTGACTGCCCCAACATGGAAAAGACAAGCCCCACCTGACTGTTCCAGAAACCAAACACCATTTCCAGCAGGGCAAGTATCTTGTCCCCAAGTTTAAAGATATCCACTTATTTCCCTCCTCCCTGAATGATCCAATCAGGCATAAATGGGCACCTGTCAGCAATGTTTCCAGTTTTTTCGGTGCCCGTCTGCACTGATAAAATAAAGGAGACAGCTTTAGCACGCCTATCTCCTGTGCTTCATATCCTAGAATCCAAGGAATGTGAGCACTGTTGATATACCTGCCATCATGATGCCTGCCACGACGCCCTTTAATGCCGAGTTCATGGTTGAAGAGTCCTGCTGCTGGTATGCCTGCGCAAACTCCATGACATTCTTTGCAAGGATAATGACGCCCACAGCACCAATGACCGAGATCACTATCGTTTTCAGGTTGTCAAGCGGCTGTGTGATGGAGGCCGGTCCTGCTGCGGCGGCAAGCACTGTCATTGACATGGAAGAAAATGCCATATATCCTGCACCGCATACACCTGTGATAAAATTCTTTACCTTTGCAAACTTTCCGTTCTTGTTCTCTTTCTTTGCTGTAATTGTTGTGTTCTGCATAAAATAATCTCCTTTTTTATTGTGTGTTTTAGTATTTAAGCGGGTTCTCCCGCAGTGCCTTCCTGCCGGGCTTTCCCCGGCACGTTATGCTGTGTCCGCCCCCTTTCAGGATCTTTCTGCCGGATATTGATCACCCTTACTTATAGACTGCACCCTGTATAAATGGTGCGTACTGGATAACCTTCCTGGTCTGGTATCAATGATGTCCGGCACTAAATTCATAATTGTTCCAGATATGATTAAATTAACTTCCTGCCCCCTGCACTGACTGGAATGCCATTCTGCGCTCCCGCATCTTTTCCACATCTGTTTCAGGATAAAAGACAGCAAGGATATCCTCCTGCGGCATTCTAATATCCATCATTTTATGGAGCTCGTCCTTCTGCTGCTGCGAATACTGCCACTGTGCCATGCGGTTCATGATGGTGTCCTCCCCTGACAGCTTCCGCCGTCTGGAAGGTGTTTTTCCCGTGGTCTGCGCCGTCTGCTCTTTTTCTTCCTTATCCGTTATATCCTCCTGTGCGTACTGCAGCTCGTTATTCTCCTCCATATGGAACCTGTCCCTCTGTCCTTCTTCTTCCATTTCAAGGAAACGCTTTTTTATCTCTGGTTCCGTAAGGAGTCCGAGCTCCTCATATTTGAGGGTGTCAATATACACGTTCCCGCCTTTCTTTTTCAGTGCCTCATAATAGGCAAGGGATTTCTTTGTAAGTATCTGGTATGGCTTTGATACATCCCCGCCCTGTTTTGGTATATGTACATACGGCACCCCTTTCCCGTCTGCTGTCTGGGCAAAAGCCGGGTGCGTAAACGGTATAAACTTATTGTCAATGACAGGGTCAAAGCCACGGATAAAAATGATGCATTTCCTGTTGTCCAGTTTTCTCACCTCGTCCGGCGTGAACAGTTCCCGTCCAAGCACGTCATAATTACGCGACGAGCTTCCCTGCCTGCCCTTTGTCTCACCGCTCGACTTCTTGTCAATCGTGCCCTTTCCAAGTAACTCCGAGACATATTTGTGCGTACTCTGTTCGTTGCCGCCTAGATAAATGAAAGTGTCGCAGTTGCCTGGCACGGTTTCCCATGTATCCTTGAAAAGCGCCTTTAACTGGGCAAAATTCTGGATAATGATGATGCTTGATATCTCCCTTGACCGCATGGTTGACAGGAGGGAGCAGTAATCATCGGGCAGCGCGACGTTTGCAAATTCATCGAGCATAAAGGTGACATGTACCGGAAGCCTGCCGCCGCAGTTAAAATCCGCCTGGTAGTAAAGCTCCTGGAAGATCTGTGTGTAGAGCATGCCGATTATGAAGTTATAGGACTTGTCGGAATCGGGTATCACACAGAACAGTGCGCTCTTTGTCTCCCCGTCCCCGTTTACGCCGGTCCCCAGTTCCGCAAGCTTTAAGTCGTCCCTTGACAGCATGCGGAGCACCTGTTTGTTTTCAAGGAAGGCAAGCCGGGAATTGGCAGATATGATGATGGAACGGACAGTATCGCCCGCACCGCGCATGCATTTGTTGTACTGCTTGACTGCCGGATGTGCCGCACCGAGTTTTCCGTTCTCCTCCAGGTACTTCATGCGCTGGTCAAGCTTCGACGGCGCATCCTGCTCCGTGGCCTCCGCCTCACCCAGAAGCTTTAGGACTGTCTCAAAATTCCTCCTTGCAGGAGGCTCCTCCATCCACACATAATAGAAGATGGATTGTAAAAAGAGCCCTTCTGCCTTCTCCCAGAATGGGTCGGACGGCGTGGCTCCCTTTGGCGTGGTATTGGATATTAAATTCGTGATCAGCTTTACGATATCCGTCTCCTCCCGTATGTAGGAAAAGGAATTGTAGCAGTCTGACTTTTCCATCTCGAGCAGGTTTATGACCTTCACGCTGTAACCGTTATCCTTTAACATCTGCCCGCAGCTCCTTAAGATCTCCCCTTTGGGATCGGTACAGATAAAGGAACAGTGGTGCGGCATCTGCATCAGGTTTGGCTTTACTTCATAAAAAGTCTTTCCCGCACCGGAACCGCCGCAGATCAGTATATTCCCGTTCAGCTTCGGCCGCCGGAAGTCTAACGACATCTTCACATTCTGGCTCAGTATCCGGTTGAATCCCTCATCTTTGTCTGCAAGCGCCCTGTTCACGTTCTGCGGGCTTTCAAACCTTGCCGTGCCAAACTCTTTCCCCGGCATGAAATTCCTCTGGCTGGTCAGGTACATCAGTAATGCCGTAGCATAAACTGTCAGGGCTGCAGCCACCGCTTTCATGGTTGTCCCATTAAAATAGTTGGCAAAGGGCGCTGCACATACATTGTTAAAAGAGACAAGGAAAGTATCCAGGTCCATGCCCTGCGAATAGGAGCCATTTAACAGGTATCCTGCATGAGCGCTCAGAACTGCCCCGGCAAGTATGAGCCATAAGGACACCTTTTTCTTTTTTGGCATCATTTTGGCATCCTCCCCAGGGACGCGGCCGCCTTCCTTGTCAATTCGGCCGCCCCGCGTTCTGCATCAGCGTACTGTTTTTTTGCCTGCGCATGGCGTTTCCTGGACTCCGCTTCCGCCTGTCTTTTCCTGACTTCCGCCTCAACACGGTCATAATGGTCTTCATAAATCTTTCCGCCATTCATCGTACCAACAGTCCTGTTGTCAGCAGAATACAGCTTATACTCCTTATCCTTGTCAAGATATGTGAGCATGGTCTTTCCAGAGTGGATCTCCACAATATCCTTTTTGTCGATCCAGAGATATCTTGCGTTTTCTCCCCATGTGCCGGGTATCCTTGTCTTTACTGCATGGTCATTCTCCTCGGTAATGAGCTGCTTTGTGACTGTAATGTCTAAAAGGTTCCTGTCCTGTGCCTGCGACACGGTATGTATCCGCCCAGAAAGCTCTTTATACCTGCTGATACGGTCTGCAAACTCCTCCTTACTGATCGCGGGCTGGTACTGGCCATTTCCCGTCTTTTTTAATACCTCCGTTTTTTCGAGTTTTTCCAGCACATCTTCTGCCTGTGCATCATTTATGCCAAATTTTTCTCTGATATCCTCCACACTGGTATTTCCTTTTTCCACCGCATACAGCCCGGCTTCCTCAAACAGTTTATCTGTCTGTCCATCAGGCCTGTCCGGCATTTCGGGTGTTTCAGTGTGGGGCTCTGCGTTTCCCCTTTTTTGATCCTTTAAAACCGAAAGGAATTTATCCAGCTCTTTTTCATCCCCGTTTTTGAGGTAATCATCAATCGTGGCGAGTCGGCCTGTCTTTAATTTCTGGAGCGGCATGTTCACCCTCGGGACAGCTTCCGTGTGGAACAGGATCTCACTCATGCCGTCCTTCTTATTGATATCAGGCAGCTCACAGTACAATATCCCGTATTTTTTTACAAGCTTCTCCACCTGCTTAATGTCCTCCAACGCAAACTGCAGGACCTGGAGGTCGCCACCCTTTTGTAAAAGGTTCCTCATGTTTGTTTTTCCTGCAAGCTTTTCACGGTCAAGGACCGCCACCATAAGATCCACTGCCTTTTTTATCTGTCCGATGGTGCCACTCCCGATTTTCATTGCGATATCAATGCCGTCATAAGCCACGCGTATGATCTGCACTGCTTCCTGTATCTCTTCTGCCATGGTCTCCTCCTTCCCTTGTGTTCTCCATGGGCAGTCCCACTTCTTTCATAATTTCCAGTCTGTCTGCATGATCCTTTATCTGTTCTGGTGCGAGCACCTTTATCTCCTGTTCTGAAAGCTCCATGCCAAATGCAGACAAAAGTTCCGTCAGCGTCCGGACCGCCTTTTCCTCCTGTATCCGATACATTTCAATGGATACTAAGAGATTCTCGATACTCCTGATCCAGTCAGGCTTAAAATCCGTCAGTGCATTAAAACGCCTGTATACGGCCTCCCTGTCCACGCCTGGCTGCGACAGCTCGTCAAGAAGCTTACTGGTCAGTTCCGTATCTCCCGTCTGGATGGCAAACTGCACCACATATTCCCTGTCAGCACCGGATAAGGCATTGCCCATCTGTGAGGCTGCATCCACCGCCTGCTGTAACGCATTCAGTCCCATCATTCCACCCCCTTTGTCCTGTTTTCGTAAACCGCTATTTCTATGATCTCCTCCATCTGTTCTGCTGGGAGCTGGTAATCTATCAGCACCATGAGCTGGCTGTCGGTAAGTCCTTTCTCAAGGGCACTCCTGACCTGGACAAGCTGCTCCGCCTCAAGCCCCCTCTCCGCAACCAGCTTTACGATATCTGTCTTTCTTTTCAAGAACAGACGTGAGAGCAAAGTGCTTATAATGCCGTTTGCTTTTTTCTTTTCCATACGTTCAACGGGAACCATCTGGACAATCCGTCCGTATTCATCAACCAGCGCTGTCCGGTATTCCGTATGGACCACAGGTGTCTTATCCACCGTAGATGCGGTATCTATAACAGGACCGCTTTCTTTTTTAACTGCCATTCCTGTCTGTCTCACCACTGGATCATTATCATATAGACTGCCTGTATTATCAGACTGCGCCTTTCTTTCCATGATACGCCTTTCCCTTGCGGACTCTTCCATCTCGCCTTTTAACCTTGCAATCTCCGCCCTTGCAGCGTTGATCTGATCCTGCTGGTTCTCAAGCAGCCTGTCCCTGTCGGCAAGCTGTGACTGGAGGCTGTCCAGATCCTGTGTTGCCTGCTTTGCCGCCTGCAGCTCTTTTAACTTTTCATTCAGTGCATCATAGCGTTTCTCCTGGAAATCAATCTTTTCCACAGCCTCGCTGATCCTGTTTAAAAGCTCCTCCGCATATGCTTCATCTGTACCCGTCTTTTTCTGTGCCGTATCAAGGTTTTTCATGATATTCTGGAACAGCTTTTTCATTGTAAAGGCTGTCTGTCCCGTATTCTGTGTGATCTCTTTTATGGCCTCAAGACTCACTCCTTTCTCGTAAAATTCTAGGGCGACCGCCATCTGCTCCCCGGTTAGTCCTTCCCTTGTAACAGCGTCCATGACTTCGCGACCGTATCCATTCCTTAGACATACTGAATAAACCTTCATCTGCGTATAATCAAGCTTTTTGGCAGTATACTCCTCGGTCTCTTTTGGTGTAAGCCCGTACTTTAGATCCTCCTCCACAAGCCTGAGTATTGCCTCCGTAAAACGCGGATTATTTTTCAGGCTCTCCATATAGACCTTTAGATCCATGTTTGTCATCGCGCTTCTTTCCTGCATTCAGATACCTCCTTCCTTTTGCTGCATGATATATCACTATTTGCTGCTTCATAACGTGATGTATTTTCCCTGTCATTCCATATATTGTCGCTCATATTCTTTTCTGCTTTGCTCAAAACGCTGCGCGCCATACACTCCTTTAAAATGCGGCCTGCAATGCGCTCCTCATTTGCCGCCTGTCTCTCTTTTTCACCCGCAAGCAGGAGCTCACCCTGAAAGTGCTGTTTCAAAGCTTCCAGCCGTTCTGGCGTATATCCTTCCTTTAGAAGTACTGCATTTAACTCTTGCCATCTTTCATGTTCTTCCTCAAATAATGTTTCGCCGCGGCTGTAACAGTCCTCACACTCCTGCAGCTCCCTCATTTCGTCCGCCGCATCAAACAACTGCTTAAAACGGGCGCGTTCCTTATAGATCCTTCTTTTTTCCTTTGAAGCCTCCTCCCGCCGCCTCTGTAAGGCATTTACAGTGGCGGCAACATCAGAAACACTGTCAGCCCCGTGTCTGTTTAAAAAGAGGTAATCCTCCTGAAGCCTGTGCATCATGAGGATATCATCACGGTATCTCCACGCCTGGCTGTAAGGCCGCTTTTTCAGCTTTCCAGTCCGGTATAGCTTTGCAAAATAACGTTTCTGGATGCCTGACATTTTTGTTTGCCGGTATCTTTTTACCCTGCACCGCACAATCCCTGGTGCCCGCTTTTGTTCCGGCTGGTACTGTGACAGGTTTTCCGTAAGGATCCTCTCCCTGATGCGATCCCTTGTATAATCAGGTCCAAGGCTCCTGCACCGTTTAAAACGTGCCATACCCATTGGCTTAACAGAAAGATATTTCCCGTCGCCTTCATATGCATTTTTAACTGCATACCCCATCCCCGACAGCATGGATAAAAAAGATTCATACGATGGTGACTGGAGGATACAAGCATCAATGTCACGCTGGATCATGTCCTTCCATATGGAGCTCCCGTTTTTTGTATCATTCCATTCCCTATATTTTTCAGGTGCTTTTGTGCTGTCTGGTGATATTTCGATCGTGGACAGTCCATATTCCCCACAGAGACGGTTTACCATGGGCTGTATCTTTTCTGCCCAGTCCCCTTTCTCATAACGGTATTTTTTCCCGTCACGAAAACTGACACTGTTAAATATCACATGACCGTGAATATGGTCTGTATTGTCGTGGACCGCGTACAGTGCTTCATAATCTTTTCCAAGATATTCCCCTGCAAACCTTCCAATGATCTCAAATGCAGTCTCCACATCCACTTCACCCTCCACAAAGGATATGATCATGTGATAACCCTGCCGTTTGTCCGTCTTTCCGAAAGCTGCCTTTGTCTGGCGCATCTGGCTGTAGGCATCTTCCTTCTGGCAGTTTAAGGCGCCCACCCATTTTCCGTCCCCGGTCTTTTGGGGGACAGTGATATAATCAAGTGCCTGCCTTAAATGCTTTCCTGAATATCCGCCCCCACAGTCACCGATAGTGAGTATCTTACTAATCGCCAAGCTTTTTAACCACCTCCCCTAACCTGGATAAACCAGAACCAAAATTTTGCCAATCTGCGCAAAAAGTCGTTGTTAAGTGCCTGATAGCAAATACTCTTTATTTAAAGAGAAATTAATAATGCTATGCCTGCTTCGGAACGATACCAGAAGCTTCTTATGATAAACCGTTTATTTGTGAAACTGCCTCCTTTACCAGAAGGTTCAGCTTTTTCATGTAAGCTGTTAAAAGCTCCCTGTCCTCGATCCTGTACAGCTTTGAATTGTAATTCCTTGTGATCTGGTTGATATTGTTCCCGATGGCATTGACCTCATTGATCAGCTCTTTTAAGAGGATCCGTATCTCTGGGTAGTCATTAGGTCTCTGTGTGATCAAAAGCCTTAAATAATCCGCCTCACACAGCCCTGCTTCCTTTGCTTTTTTTGATAATTCCCCTGCCTCTTTTGGCATGAGCCTGAGTGTCTTTTTCACACAATGGATGCTGTCGGCCATTTACCTGCACCTCCCTTTTCTGGTTTCTGCCTCTTTTTTTACGGTATCTTCCCGCATTCCTGCAAGCCCCTCCTTTAACTGTCCGACCACACTGTCAATATCTTTCCCCTCACCAAGACTGCTGATGATCGCACCTGCAATCCTCACTGCCATCTCTTCAAGCTTCTTCCCATATCTCGTGCGATCAAACAGGCCGTCCAGTATCTTCTCATCAGAACAAAGCGCCTTATAACTTTCGGAGGCCATCTGGTAATCTTTAGGAGACTCCAGTCCCTCCATCAGCCTTTCTGAATCCTGCATCATTGCAAAATTCCATTCATAGGCATCATCAATAGCTTCCTCTATGTCGTATTCCTCCCAGATGATATCCTCCGGCCGTCCGCATACGTCACCACGGTAGAGACTGCCATCTTTGGCTGCAAGCGCATACCCGTGTCCCTCCACATATCCAAGGACAATCCCTGCCTCCTCATCTGACATCGCAAATACATCTGCCACAAGTGCTGCAAGCCCGCCGCCGTCCTGTACTGCTTTCATTCCTGTTTCCATCTCCCTGTCTTTTCCTATCTGTAACACCTCCTTTAACCGTCACCTTTTCATTCAGTAAGTATACTGTCAGCTCAAATTCCGGGGAATTTGCCAGATACGCATGAGCGACGGCTCATGCCCCTGGTTAGGGGAAAAATCCCCTAAAACCCCTTTGTTATCCATATGCCGCCACTTTCTGACTGCATTTTTGGAAAAAGCCAACTTTTTCTGACTGCACTTCTGAAAAATGCCGTTACTTTTTAACGGCATCTTCCAGCGGATTGTGTTTTCCCTGTTTTTACCTCACGATCCATGGGCATCGTTTTCCCATCCGCTTTTATTTCACAATTCACGGGTGTTGGTTCTCTCACTGCCTGCAGCCATTCATTGTAATCCTTGTACTGCTTTGGCGGTGGCTTTTCTCCTACATCAAATCCCAGCCCGTAATATTTCTCCATGAGGGAATCCGATGCTTTCCTCCCTGGACTGTCATTGTCAAGGCAGAATGTGATGCACTGTATCTGCGGGTGCTCCGACAGGAATGTTGCAAGCGGCGCATCCCACAGCATTCCCAGTGCGACAAGGCTGCTCTCATAGTCCCTGGAAATGTCCATGTAGCTCATTGCATCAATCGCTGCCTCAAAAACAACGACTTCGCTGCTCCCCTCACGGAAAATATTAAAACCATAATTCTTGTCCCCGCCTGCCACATCACACTTGAAGGCTTTCCCATCCCTGTCATATATCCCCCTCATGCCTGCCGACCTTGTAATGCCGTTTCTGTCATTTCCTTTAAAAACTATGTTATGGAAGCCTGCCGCCTCATAGATCAATCCTGCATTTAAGAAGAAATCAATGACCTCCCTGCTGATCCCCCGTTCATGCTTTAGGTAATCATACAGATGGCTGTTGTCACCTGCCGGCATGGGAAGTATAAATTCTTTTTTTCCGCCATCATGCGGCTTCTGCACTTGATGCCTTAATTCTGATCTCCTCACACCCGGCGCATCCCTGCTGTACCCTGCAAAATCGAGCAGCCAGAATACGGCTTCCCTGGTCCCCATTCCTGCAAATACCTTTAAAAAATCAATCTGTGAGCCACCGCGGCCGCTGCTGTCATGCTCCCTTGACCACCGGAACCAGCTCCTGCGGTTATAAATACGCAGTGAATCCATCTCTTTCAGTGTATGGAAATGTCCGATGCGTTTTACGGTATATCCAAGCTTTTCCGCAACATCACACAGGTCTGTATCCTTTGCAGTCTGAAGTTCCTCCATGGTAAACCTACCGTGCTCCATGCTTCCTGCCCCTTTCTGCAATCATTGGCATTCCTGCTTTTTTACTGTCGTAATCCGTATCCGGACCGATGGGATTTTTACTTTCCCGCCCTGCCGTAAACTGTAAGCTGTTGTAATCTGTATAGACCTCATAGTGTGGATTCCTCATCAGTCCCTTCTGGAGGAAACTGAAATACTGGCTGTTGTCCCCTCCGACGATCACATGGTCTGCTAACGGGATCCCCATCAGGTTGCACAGGTCTATCATGTGCCCTGTCATGTTGATATCCGCCTTTGATGGGATAAGGGAATTGCTTGGGTGGTTATGGATCATGACCATATACGCCGCATTGGAAAGGATGCTGCTCTTAAAAAGCTCCCTCGGACATAAAAGGCTCTGGTTCACGGCTCCCATGCCCGCAAAATTGCAGTTGATCGGCGTCCCGTCTGATTTGAGGTTGATGACACAGACAACCTCCCTGTCAAGATCCTTAAGAACGTCACCCACCAGTGCAACGGCGTCATCAGGACATCCGAGCTTATAGTCCGACATGATCGGCGCATCCCTCACCAGGCGGATGGACACCACTTCAAGGCTGTCCTTTTCTTCCATCACCGCCGTCCCCCTTTCCAAATTCAACGCGGATGATAAATTCACCCTCCTGTGACCGTATCATCTCTTTCATATCTTCCAGCGTGTCCACTGCTATTTCTGTCTCTGTTTCTTTTCCCATGCCACGCTCCTATCTTGAGTGTCCTGCCCCACATTTTACCTGCGGTTTTACAGGCTGCCTGTCCAATGCAGCTGATGCGGGCGTTATCTGCCGCAGTTCCCTGTCATAATGGTAGACCTGGTCAGAAAGCCGCTCCCCAGGACTGACATGTTCCGTGTTGACTTCACAGACCATGCGCGCCATCTCTTCTGCACTGCCCATTGAAGTAGAAACCGCAATCACTTCGTGGATTGACGAGGGAAGGATATACAGATCTGTACCAATGCTTTCCGCCAGTTCATGGAGTCCTTCCTCATACAGCATGGACGATGCACCGAAAGTCCTCTTTTCATTTGTGATGACATACAATGTCTCTTCGGGCGCCGGATCACCGATCATCAGGTCTGCAAGCTGTTCCGGCTTTCCTTCTGATATGAACACTTCCCGCATGACCTCTGTCATGGTTTTTACTTCCGTAGGGAACATGTCCTTTGTATTTACAAATGCCGCCTCATACAGCTGCTGTTCGTCCATTCCCATCATGTCTGCAAGTCCGCTGCTGACAACCGCCGAAAAAACTGACGTGCTGTCGCTCCCTGAAACAAGGCGGTATATAATGGAAAGGTCATGGAACTCCCTGTGCGGCACCCCTGCGAGCATCTCCCGGTTTTGCTCCGTGTTGACAAGCTCCATCATGATCCTGCCACTGGCACCGGAAAGACTTAAATGCCTGCATTCCTCTGGCACGTTCCTATATGCCTCCATCCAGATTTTCGCCGCAGTCCCTACTGCCTGCTGGAAACTTCCCCCCAGGACATAATCATCATACATATGGTCCACATAAACTGTGGGAAATACCTCCCCTGCCCTGTCTGCAGGCGGAACCACATCCAGTCCGTCAAGTGTCTCGTTCGTTTTACGGACGGTATCCAGCCTTATGCCAAAATCCCTGAACTCTTCGGGAAGGCAATCTAAAAACTGTTCCGCCACAAGCTCCTTAAACATCTCATAATCCATCATTGTTCATTTAATTCCTTTCTGGAAACAGTGCGGCAGCTGTATATCCTGCCGCTGCCGCCTGCCATTTTAATCATTTATATATTAATTGCTTCTGCCCAATATCTTGCAGGGCACCTTATTCCTGGCCGGAACCATCTGTTTCTGTACTCTCCTGCTCAGATCCTTCTGTCATTATTTCAGTACACTCTTCTGTATCGCCCTCTATTGCCTCGGAATACTCTTCCATAACTTCTGGTTCCGGATCAGGATATAATACCTTTTCTGTATCTTTTTCCGGTCCAGAATTTTCAGTTTCCGTTACTGTGCCTTCTTCCTCCCCGCAGTCCCCCTTCTCCTGCCTGATATTTAATATCGCACGGTAAATCTCGTCGAAAGCTGCATCCTTACTGATGGAAACTCCTTTTGTGAGCAATGCGGATGCCAGTTTACTCTTGCCATCACTCACACTCTGAAAAACCTGCTGGAGCTCCTGTTCTAAAATATCTAGCTTTTTCTCTATGTCATAACCGTCTGCCATGTCTGTGACTATCCTGTTGTACGCATCAACACTCTCATTCAGACGTTCAAACATCCCTTCCAGTCTGTTTTCCAACTCGAGGAAATCCTGTGACATCTCCTCCCTCATGCTGTTTGTCAGCGCCCCGCTGTCCTGTCCACTGGCCAAAAGCTGGTTCTCCAGGACATTAAAACGCTCCATCATATAAATGTTATATTCCGAGAAAAGCCGTGACATCTCATTGTTGATACCCGAAAAGCCCTGTGACATCTCACCCTGCATGCCGCTCATGGAAACAGAAAGATCATCTGCCATGCCCTGCATGGAGGCCGTGATATTTTCCAGGTTCTTCAGGGAGCTTTCTGCCATGCTGTCCTCCATTGCCGAAAGCACTGCAAGCGTTTCTGCGTGGTCTGCACTCTGCGCCGCACCAAGCTCTTTGATGAGGACACTGATCTCCTGACGCGCATCCGCGTAATCCGCCCGGATCTGCTCAATCGAAGCCATGACATTTACAAAAGACTTCCTTATCTCGTCCTGTCTCTCCGCATCAGACGTTTCAATAAATTTCAAAAGCTCGGAGATATCTTTCCTTGTCTTTGTGATCTGGTCATGGAGGGTTCCCAGTTTCTCCATTAAACTGCCATATTCCTGTTCCATCTGTGACAGTATCCCTGAAAATCCTTTTTCAAGCGTATCTGCAGCATTTCTGTGCACAATGTCAAGAGCCTGTATCAGCTCCTTATGTTCCTCCCCATTTTCCTGCTGCAGGAGGTTAATTGCTTTCGTAAGACTGTCATGGTATTCCTTTGTATTTTTTTCTGTCTGCGACAGCGCTTCCTGCAGTCCTGAAAGTCTTTCCGATGCAGATGCGAAATTCTCTGCCCCTGACGTCTTTATATCAGACAATAAGGACGATACCGAAGAACTGAGGGATCTGATCTGTGAAATGGTCTCCTGTCCGTCCGTGGAAAGCTCCGAAATGGCTCCTGCAATCTCCCCGTTCTGGCCTGCAAGGTTTTCAGCATGTCTGTCAACAAGATTCTCTACACATAACATGCTGTCTTCCAATACTGAAAGTCTTTCTGAAAAATCAGAAAGTGTCTGCCGTATCTCTGCCTGCATAAGTCCCGCCCTTGCAAGACTTTCCTGGTTCTCCACGATCGTCTGGTCTGCCCGGCCAAGATATTCATCCATATTTTCAAGCTGCTCTTTTTCTGTTTCAAGCTGTTCTGTATCTGATACCGGTTCTGACTGCTCCTGCCCTAAAACAGCCTGTTCGACAGCAGATGTCTGTTCTGACTGCTCCTGCTCTAAAACAGCTGTCTCCTGCTCCACTATGGATGCCTGCTGCTCATTCTGCTTTACCTTATTGGACCGCGCCGCGATCAGTACTGTAAACAATACAACAATTAAAACAGAAACAGCGATAACGGCCATCTTATGCTTTTTTAGATATCCTGTATTAAATTGATTTCCCATGTTTGTCTCCTTCTTATTTCTTGTTTTTATTCAGCCTTCATAGCTGCCCTGGCTGATATTCTCATTTCACTGGATACACAGCCTGTGTCCGGTGGTGGGCGGGCGTAAAAAAAGAGGCTTCCTTTTGTATGGCTGCCTCCTTCGGATTTCATATAATATTTCAATTGTCTGTTCCTCCCCGACTTGTTGTGTAAGAATGTATCCGATAAAGTATATATTGCGGTATAAAAATAACAGACTTTTTACCAGCCTGCTATCTTTATCTCTTTGTCCCAGTGTTTTCTATTCCCTGATGGATACCCCCATCATTACCAGAAATATCCTTAACACAAGTGTAAACAGTACCAGCGCTGCCTTAGCTGCTGTCATTATCAGTTTAAACAGGAACAAAATAACCTGTAAAAATATCTTTAATATGGTAATCAGCACCACACCTGCTTTTCTTAAAATACTACCTGCCATTGCCGCATATTCTCCTTATCCCCATCGGTTTGCTGCCTCCGCTGCATACGGATTGTTTTCCTCTGGTTCCTCCTGCACGCATTTATTACTACTGTCAGCTGCCCTGACTGTGATCCCGCCCGTAATGGCCGTTCCCAGCAGTCTTATCAGCTCGTCTTTCATGCTGCTTTCCAGCTCTTTGCGGATACCCTCAATTGCTTCCACCGTGACATATTCCGGTTTTCTACTCCGATGCTGTTTTTCCACTATATCGTCTTCTTCAAAGCTCCTTATATAAAAATCAACCGCTTTGATAATGAACTGGTTCTCGGATTTATGGATATCCTTGTTCAATCCTTCAAGTACCCTCTGTATCCTCTGGTGCTGTTCATTCTGCATGTTCAGGCGCAGGCAGTGTTTGATGACATTCTGTTTCACCATTATCCTACCGCTGCCTCCAGTGCCTTCCTGTTTGCCAAAAGATAAGCCCTTCCAAGGTATTCATACCCTTTGGCATTTGCCTTTACATCTTCAAGATACTGTATGTTCGCACTGCTGATATTCCCGAAAAGCTTCATTACTGTTGCACCGCCCCCGACAAAGATGATCGGTGTCACGTCGAGATTGTAGCCGTGTTCTTTTAACATGTTAAAGACCTTCTCCGCAAATCTCCCAAGGCATCCTTCTATGATCTCCATGTACTGCTGTGGAAGTTTTTCCTTTCCGCCCGCCATGACCTCCTGTATGATATCCTCGTCTAGTTCCTGTCCGATCTGCCTCACGCATTCCTCATTGATCTCCCGCATGCAGCGGATCAGCCCCTGCGGGATCGTGGTGCACTCCGGTTCGTCAGGGTAACACTGGTAAACAGGCATGATGTCTATCGTCCAGCTCCCGATATCAACAATGACCACCCGCTCCGGCAGTGTCCTGATGCGGTCTGCCACTGCTGCATAACATTGCGGGAATACGGACACCCTCGCTATCCTGATACGGTATTTCTCCCGCTCAAACCGGAACGAAACCTCTTTTTCCCTTGCAAGGTATTTAATGAAATCCTGTTTTTCCGCACCAAACCTTGTGAGCGGAAGTCCGACTGATAAAAGGACGTTGCAGTTCCTCATTCCGCGCCTGCCAAGCTCCTTTGCCACCGATGCAAGCGTGAGGATATAAAAGTTGTCATTCTCCACCTTTGTATCCCTTACTTCAAGACGTTTTCCACCAACCTTGTGGTAGTTTCCGCCCCATTCCACGACATTATCGTAAAATGCCGGTTCCGTCGTGATCTCCTTCACACCTGTTGTAAATACCCTGCTCACTGTCTTCATGTTGGACCAGCCATGGTCAATGCCGATCACTTCAATATGTTTATCCATCTTTTTTCTCCTCCTTAAATCCTCCGAGTATCTTTTTCATGCAGGGGAAGCAGTAGCTTTCAGACTGCCTGTACGGGCAGCATGAACACTGGCTGTCCCTGTCCGGCTTTGTCTGCTGTATCTTCTTTACACATTCCTCTGCAAGGCACTGTCTGCTGCTGCCATAAAAGTACCTGCACCGCATACATTCCTGTATATCTTTTTCCAGCTTCACTTCAAAAGTGTCCAGGTTTTCATGCTTCTTTGGTTTCTGTATCGTAATGCTAATTCTGGCTGTTGCAGCCTGCGTAACTGCTCTCATCTTCTCCCACCCCGGCTCCTTTTCTGTATCTGAAATTCTGCCTCCTTCCTGTTTTCTTTGCTGACTAATTCTGTCAGGCTATTAAAGAACTCAATCAGCTCCCTCTTTGTAAACCCCATCTGTAAATCCTCCTCTAAACAATAAAACAGGACCAGATCAGCGGTACACAAACGGAATATCCGTTTTGAGAGCTAATTTAGTCCTGTCTAAATAATTTCTATAATTTTTTGCATCAGAAAAACAATCTTCACCCCTTTTTAACCCACATGACATAAATCCCCGCCGGAACCCTGATGCGCCATAGGCATTTGTGAGATATTTGATTGGTAAAACAGCGCTGTCTCCATCAAAATCTTGCTTCGTTGCAATTTTGAGAAAGGACTAAATCAGCTCAAACCCTTGTATTTACTGGGTTTGTCTAACTTTAG
>JAIEEY010000160.1 GCA_029067205.1 Lachnospiraceae bacterium | reverse complement strand
AAAAACAAATTCAACAACCTATCGCTTGCACAGTTTCATTTATGGTGGTGCCAAATGTGGGGCATGAGGGTTTAGAATGAGAGAATTTCTAACCGTTCTTCATTTTGGACTGAAATATCCTTAAAGATGATCTTCACTTCATCACTGTCATCCCAAGTCTTACATCCAACACCGATTTTATATATATTTCCCACCAATTCACTTTCATTCAAAACATTCTCATGACTATCTTCTATAATTCCCATAAAACTGAGAGGAATCCAGAGTGTAATATAATTCATTTTCCTTATCATAACTTTTGATTAGAAAGAGATGGGAAATTGAATGAGGGTGAGGAAAGCCTAAAAACATGTAAGGCATCATTTCTGTGTGTCCACCAGTCGTATCCTGTGGATTACAGGGCAGTCATAATTGGGCCTGTTTGGCGGTCTGTTCGGGCATAGCAGTATGTTTGCATATGATTCTGGAATTTATTGCACTAACAGTTTTTTATGTTGCTGCGAAGTTTTGCCGGGGTATGCATTTGAATAGTTTTTGGAAATGTTTCGTATACGGCAGACGCGGTTGGCATAGAAGGGCACATTAGCTGCCATTCCATGCGCAAAACCTTTGGACATTATGCCTGGAAACAGAGAAATGATCCAATTGCGATCATGGTTATTTTCAAGCACTCTTCTCTATTTATCACCAAACGCTATCTGTGTATTGAACAGGACGACGTATAGAGTGTAAGCAAGAGATGCAACAATTTAGACAAAT
Source organism: Lachnospiraceae bacterium (assembly GCA_029067205.1). GTDB lineage: Bacteria > Bacillota > Clostridia > Lachnospirales > Lachnospiraceae > COE1. Next base: position 24,193 of record JAIEEY010000160.1, on the reverse strand, counting down.
TGCTGCATCTCCTATTATCTTACCATTTTCAGATATTATTACCAATAAGAAATTTATAGATCACTCCTCGCTGGCTGTTCCCATTTCCATGTCGGCATCCGCGATCACTTCACTTTCTGGAATCGACTCCTGTTCTCTTAACAATTCTTCCTGCATTAGTACTACCTTCCGCATCAACTCCTCCCGATACTCCGGCGTCCATTCTAAGCCGCTGCTGTCATCCTCCTGAAGCATTTCATAATACTTCCTGATTTCATCTGCCTGCTGCTGTATCCTTTGCTGCTCGATCTCCTGAGCAGCCTTTTCGTTCTGCTGAGGAACAACACATACATTGACATAGATTACCATTCCAATAATCAGCGGAACCATCAACAATAACGTTAAAAAGAATGTTCTTCCCTGGCAGCTCCCTTGATACAAATCCTTTATTTTCGACTGTTTTGCGGCTGCATAGGGCAGATAAAATGACAGATAACATTCCACATCTGTCTCACTCGCCAGACCAGTGTCCCTTCCGCACCTCTTAACTTTTGAGAGAAAGACATCATGAAGTACTTTTTGCTCATTGGTCACACAGCGCTGTATTGGGACAAGTTTTCCAAACAGACCAATTCTATTGAATTTCCACCAGAACAGATCGGTCTCCTTTTTCTGCTCATTGTCTGCGTCAGCTGCTGGACAGGACTGAAGCCACTTCTCAAAGAAGAGAATTGTCTTTCTCTGCCAGCCCGACAAGCTGCATGCCGTTCGCACAAAATTATACCGAAATGCTGTTTTCGTCAAGAGACGTTCATAGGGGGAACGCTTTAGAATATATTCCCAGCAGATCAGATTGTTCATCAGATAAGGATTCCATGCGATGCTGAAAAATTCCTTGAAAAAACGATCCTTTAAATCTGTCTCCTCAACCATCTCATAGTCAAAGCTCTGTATCAGTTCCCCATAGTCATAGTCCTGCGATGATTCCCCGATGTCCTCGGCAACTTCTTGGAATTGGGCAATCTCCTCCACAATTACTTGCCTTGCTGCCTCCTTCTCAATTTCTTTCGTTATTTCCTTTTTTTCTTCTGTTTCTTTCGCTGTTTCCCCTTTTTCTTGTATTTCTCCCGCAGCTTCCTCTTTTCTTTCTGTTTCTTCTGGCATATGTTCCTTTTCTGCCGATTTTTCTAAAGATGCCTCTTTCACTGTCTTTTCTACTGACACCTCTTCATGCATTACTGCATTCTGCCTGTCCTCTACTGTGGTTTTTGCTGCAGCTGGATTGACAATACGCCCTTTCTGGGCTTTTGCAAAACGTGACGCACTGCGGTACGCCTGCTGCAGCTGCTGAAACTCCTCAGGGTGTTCCTCAGGATGCCATTCTTTTGCCTTCGCCGCATAGGCGGTCTTGATCACTGCCAGATCGGTGGTCTGTTCTATTCCTAATATCTTCCAACAACTCATTGACTTTATCTGCTCCTACCTGTCTTCACTCACATCATCCCCGTCATCTTCATTCCAGAAATTCTCCGTAAAATCGTCAAAATCAAACCGATTCTGATCAATTGCTTCAAGGTACATAGCAAAACGCACATATTCCTCCCTGATCTCCCTGCCTTTTCCATGCTCCAGTGTCTGCTTAAAATGACGGAGCATTTCCGCGATATACTGCCTTGTCAGCGCATTGCTCTCCTGGAACATGCGCTGCGCCTTCTCGATCAGCAGGCGGTTCTCCTCCTGCTCAATTGGATGCAGTGTCATTTTCTGAAGTTCTTCCAGGCGTTTTTCTATTTCTGCATCTGTTAATCCCATCTTTTTATTCACGATCACCTTATGTACAGATCGATTGTCGCTGACAATTCTGATATCCAGAATACCGTTAATGTCATACATAAAGGTGACATTTGCACCGGATTCACCTTTAGGACGTCTGGGCAGGTCTTTGATTGTCACAGTTCCCAGACACAGATTCTCGCTCGCAATCAGATTTTCTCCCTGATAGATCGGAAAATTCATTTTTGTCTGATAATTATCAACCGTGACATAGTATCTTGTCCTGCTGCAGGGCAGTGTGTCATTCCGCTCAATGATCGGGGAAAACGTCCCGTCATACAGCGCAGTTCCAAGGGAAAATGGACAGATATCTGCCAGGATCATGTCCTTGATCTCCCCTTTTCTCTCCTTGATCGCAGCGGAAAGTCCTGCGCCGACTGCCACACTTTCATCTGGCGAATCATCCACCACAACTGGCACATCTGTCAAACTTTTTATGTACTGTTTTACGACAGGCATTTTGGAGGAACCTCCCACCAGTATCACTTTGTCAATCTCGTCCCAATCCATATCACTGTCATTCATCACTTTTTTCAAGGGCTGCGTCATTCTTCGAAAAAGATTTGCCGAAATATGAATTAACTCCTGATTGGTCATATGCATCACATACTCTGTTTCCCCGATGCGGGCAGTTCTATCGGCTTCGTTTTTTTCCGTCAGGTCACGTTTGAGCTGTTCTGCTTCCTTTTTGAGAATTCCACGCTCTTTCCCCGAAAGCATGAATCGGTCAATCCCGTTTTTCTGGCAGAAATCCTCCACGATAATCTCATCAAAATCTTTTCCTCCCAGATGATTGTCCCCAGCGACAGCCTTGATCTCCACCATATTGTCAAACGCTTCCACAAGGGAAACATCAAGCGTTCCGCCGCCGAAATCAAACACGATGAAATTCTCCATCTCCTCCGATTTCATATGGTGCTTTAGTGCGACTGCCGATGGCTCGTTGATGAGACGTTCCACCGCAAGTCCTGCCAGCTTTCCTGCGTTCTTGGTGGCGCACCGCTTGTCATCATTAAAATATGCCGGAACACTGATGACTGCCTCTGTGACTGTCTCTCCTAGAAACCTCTCGGCGTCCTCCTTTAAACGTCGGAGCACAAATGCAGAAAGCTCCTCTGCCCTGTAACTTCTTTTATTTGCCGTATATTGATAATCTGTGCCCATATTTCTCTTGAACTCGCTAAACGTAGTCGATGGTTCTGTGATCAGCATTTCCCGTGCTATCTTTCCGACAAACACTTCCCCAGTCTCGTCAAATCCCACAACGGAGGGTGTCAGTAATTCACCAAATGAATTCGGAATCAGTTGTATCTTTCCATCCCTCCACACGCTCACCAGACTGTTTGTCGTTCCTAAATCAATCCCTATTATTGCCATGTTTCGCCCTCCTCATCTCTTTTCCCCATTTTACCATATAGGCAGGTCTTGTCAATCTCTTAAAGGAGTAAGGAACTGTTCAAGAATAACATGCACACCTTGACTTGTCTATTTCTCCGATTGCACAGGTCAAAAAGCCTCGCCGCAGCCCGCTACGCCTACGTTTTTTGACCAATTGATTTATCAATTTAACCTCGAAGAAATATCCTGCGCAAGTTGTACATGTTATTTCTGAACAGTTCCTAAGAGAACAGCTTTGGACAGCAAGACAAAAGGGCACAGCCTCCGCCATACCCTCTTGTTTCCGATCATATTATGCCATTCCGTTTACGGTCTTGTACTTATACAGCATCTCTGCATGATTCTGTTCCTCTATCTGGATATCCGCAAGAAGCTTGCGCATGTTGGAATCCTTGAAGCAGAATACATTTGTATTGTACTCCGAAGATACAAGCTTCTCTGACACGATGCAGTCTGTCGCCAGGAAATTATCTGTCTTCTTGTCCTCAGAATCCGTCATTTTGTCATATGTCGCCTTAGGACTATAATTCCTGCCGTCTGAATCGTTACAGTTACATGACGGAATCTTTCCGCCGAGCACCTGCTGCAGGGAATTGTAATGCTCCTGCTCCTTATTTTGCAGTGTCTTAAACAAATCCTTTAATACAGTGTCCTTTGCCTCCCCGGAATAACGCTGGTACTTCTCGATACAGGTCTGCTCCTGTGTCTGTAAATCCTTGACTGTTGTGATTTCTTTTTCTGTTAAGATCATAATTTCCTCCATTCCAAATACATTTTCATTTTACTGTTCTAAGCATTAACTAGTATCTGGAAAAAAAGGAAACTTATTCATTAATTATATCATTTATTAGAACTTTATCATTTATCCCGATAAAGAGAACCACATTGTACAATTTTTACACTATTCCCTCTATGCGTAAATGAATTCGTTCCATTGCGTCACCTCATTCCCAATCCCTTCATCAACGCCGCCAACAATTCTGGATATTTACACTCATATGTCTGCCGGTCGAACAGTCCAAACCGCTCACCGTTCCCTTCAAATAAACCGTTGTCCCACCAGATACAGGGCACGCCGATCGTCTTTGCCGCACTCACATAATACACTGCCCATTCGGCACGTTCTGACTCATTGTTCTTGTTCATGGTGCCAAATTCACCGATAATATTCGCCATGATCTTCTGACAAATAAACAATCCTTAGTTCTGTCAGTTGATTAAGAAACATACTGCCTAAAAGCAAGCCACAGCACTGTCAAAAAAGTGCTAAAAAAGCTATACCTGTTTTTTCGTCACAGGAATCCACACTTCGAACTGGGCATTTTGCGGATCTGGATTTAAGTATACTTCAATATCCGGGGCATTGGCATATTCATACCCGGAAGTCGGAAGCCACTCTGTCACAATGCGCTGCTCCAAATCCTGTATGGATTGATTGGTGCCGCTGCCTGGGAAAACCGCCCAGGTGGATGCAGGTACAATATACTCGTCGAAATCGTCAGTTTCCTTTGTGCTTGCAACGGCAATAAAATACTTCCATGCTTCCTCATCATTGCAGACACTCACACCCAAAAGGCCTTTTAACGGTGTGTCCATCATTCCTGCCAATTTTTCCAGCGTTCCGTTGACGACAGCGTCCTCCCACATTTTTGGTACAATCATGAAATTATTCTCAAGTTCCCTGTGCAGCGGCGCGGATACGCCGATGATTCGAAATGTCTCTTTTGTCTCAATCCGATAATTCATCTCTTCGGCTCCTTTCACAACAATTTTAAAGGTGATGGGTGGATAGGATTTCACGGATACACCCTCATTTCTGACAGCGGAAGGCGCAATGCCATGGATCCCCTGAAAAGCCCTGTTGAATGCCGTCGGGGAGTGATAGCCATATTTTTCCGCAATATCGACAACCTTGGCGTCCCCGCCTTGTAAGTCCACCGCCGCTAGTGACATTTTTCTTCTGCGAATATATTCTGACAGCGGAACTCCTGCCATGTAAGTAAACATTCTCTGAAAATGATAAGCGGAGCAGCAGGCAATCCGCCCAAGCTGTTCATAGTCGATCTCATCTGTCAGATGTTCCTCAATGTAATGCATGCTCTGATTGAGTCGTTCAATCCATTCCATAAAAATCCCTCCATCGTTTCCTGCTTTTTCATTATAAGGTAGTTTGTTATGCCTGTCCTCTCATTATCTGCACGAAAAAGAGAGGCATATGTGCTTTTTTTATTGTAACACAAATGATACAATTTGAAATATAATATATTTCGTGGGAACCTTTTCAAGTCTTTATTCCTCTAATAGGTGTAATATCCAAAGAGGAAAGGGGAGAACATAATGGATAAAGAAGCATTTGCTGATGTGGTGCTTTCTTCCACAGACAGTCTTTACCGTATATCAAAAAGTATATTGAAAAATGATGCGGATTGTGAGGATGCGGTGCAGGAGGCGATTGCCACAGGATTTGGCAAATTAAGTACCCTGCAGCAGGAGGCGTATGCCAAGACATGGCTCACCAGAATTTTGATTCATGAATGTTACAACTTGTTGAAAAAGCGCGAAAAGACAGCTGCCATACTAACAGAACCAGAGGATGAGGAGTATATCAATTTAGATTATTCCGACTTGTATGAAGCATTGAGTACACTGAAGAAAGAGTACCGACTGACGATAGTGTTGTACTATCTGGAAGGGTATTCTATTGAGGAGATTGCCAAAATCCTGCGTATTCCAACGGGAACTGTAAAAAGCCGCCTGAGCCGCGGACGCAGAGACCTCCGCTGTATCATGGAGAGAGAGGATTATGAGAAGGAGGAAGATTATGAGAACGAACTATGAAGATTTTGCAGCAGAATTGAACAGAAGCTTTCCCAGAACGCCTGAAAGGTTCCAGCAGATCGTTTCCCAGGAGGTTTATGCACAGATGAATCCCGTCAAAAATAGAAGCCGGAAAAGAAAACGGAAACCATATAAGGCATTGCTGCCGATTGCTGCCTGTCTGGTTCTGGCGGGAAGTACAGTAGCAGCTGCCCGTCTGCCGGTGTTCCAGAACTGGTTAAGCGGTCTGGGAATCAATGCGAAGACCGTGGAGGAGTCTATGATCCACAGCGATGAGGCATCAGGAGCGATTATTATGGAGTCTATTGTGGATATAGACTCGTCAGACAGCAGTGTACAGAGTGAGCCTTTATTCCGGGTGACAGATGTTTACTATGATGGTGCTACCCTGATATTTTGGGCAGATCCACAAGGTGATTTCTTTGAATTAGGCGACCATGTCTATATTAATGGGATTGACAGCCGCCTCGAATATGTGGTGGAAACGGAGGAGGGAAGCGGTATCTATGAGTGCAAGGTTTCTGTGTTAAACCAGGAGCTGCAGCAGGCCGAAACGGATAGCATTCATGTAAAAGTGGGTGTATACACTGCCCCTGACAGTAAGGAAGACTATTCTTTTACAGTAGAATCCGATAAGCTTGGCACTGCTGTAAGGAGTACCGGAAATGTTTCTGGTCTGGATTTCGGACAGATTGTTTCTTATGATGTGGCGGTCACTCCTTCTGTGATTAATCTGCACCTGAATTGGGAAGTGAGTGATGACAGCATGATGGAGATCCTGCCGTGGGGCGAATATATTTTGGAGGATGCGTCTGGCAAAAGGCTTACCCGTGATGAATGGCTGCGTTCTTCTGGCTGTTCTATTCCAGAATACGATGAAGCTGGCGGGATTAATACTTTTTCTCAGGATTTGGAGATTGTAGGATTTGATGCATCTTCTCCGACCATGACGATCATTCCAGTGCGTGTTCAGTGGGATGCGGATGGGAGCAAAATAGAAGATTCGGAAGAAGTATTGGAGGATTATGCGATCACGATCGATTTGACAAAGTAAAAATTGTATTAGTACAAAAACCTGCGTTTTTTGTACTGCACTCTCGAAGAAATGTCCTGCGCAATCTGCATCACTTATTTTCCGGCAGTTCCTAATAAAAATAAGCCGCACAGTTGTGTGAACAAAAGGTTAAAGAAGACTTAGGTGAATTAAATTGTTATTACAGATATATAAGAAAAGATTGAATTTCATGTATTTGATGAAATACAAATATGTTTCAAGTTCCATAGTATAGGGAGTTGGGGGACGTAAAACGAAAGGCGAAAAATGATATGCGACATCAGTCCGAAAGCTGCAGAGGGTGAAGTTTGAAAGAAGTTCACTTTCAAACTATTGACTGGTATGCATGCTGGGGCACGCGAGGGTATAAAAATGGAAAATACTATATTAAACATGATTCAGAGCATTAGGGAATCAAATAATCCGATATTGAAGGCAACAATCCTGTCAAAATATATTTCGAATGGTCTGAGGAATCAAAAACTGAGCTTATACGAAGCGTATCTTCTGCAATGGGAGGTTATCAATGATACAAGAGAGTGGTACATACTGCCCGCATGGAATGGAAAAGTACAGATTTTGCTGAGAAGAGTGGTCTTTATCAATAAACTGGTGATGAGGTCTTGTCGCGGCTTAAAAAATGGTGACAGAGCACCAGAATTTATCATTGCCAGAAATGAAGTGCTATAAAGTGTGGTGGGAAATGAGGTTTCAATTTGCTGTTTGACAGGATAAATAGTTTTTAAAATAACTTATTGACAAAGAAAAAATTTGTGGTACAATTCAAACTAACAATTACAGACAAAAAGCATTGACGAGGAGGAGTACATACTATTCTGATGAACAGAGAGAAAGTGGCAGGTGAAAACTTTCGTGATGGTAGTATGGAAGTAGCCTTTGAGCTTTGGATTGAACAGAAGTGTTTTTATATGATTCTAAGTAGACTCCAACGGAGATTCCCACCGTTATCAAGGGAAGCGATATCGGAATGAATGCGAATTGGCTTGGTTTGTTTTGTTCCCGCATCGTATTGAGTGCAGAATTTTTTCTGAAATTAGGTGGTACCGCGGACATGTTTCGCCCTAAGCATTTGCTTAGGGTGATTTTTTTGTCTGTGTTGTAAACTATGCAATAATGTAAACAGTTTTAGACAAGGAGGTATCCACATGGATAAAAAGTATGATTTTCTGCAAACAGAAAAAAATCTGCAAAAATTCTGGGCAGAACAGGAAATTTACAAGTATGAGAACGGAAGAGAGAAAAAAATCTTTTCCATTGACACACCGCCGCCGACGGTAAGCGGAAAACTGCACATCGGTCATGTATTTTCCTACACACAGGCGGAGATGATTGCTCGGTTCAAGCGCATGCAGGGCTATGATGTATTTTATCCCTTTGGCTTTGATGATAATGGACTTCCAACGGAGCGCTTAGTTGAAAAGGACGAGGGAATCCATGCAAATACTTTGCCGGGAAGTGAATTTCGTGCGAAATGTATCAATACGATTGCCAAGTACGAGGAGGAGTTTCAAACCTTGTGGAAACGTCTGGGATTCAGTGTAGACTGGAATCTGCAGTACCAGACTATATCAGATCTGTCGCAGAAGATATCCCAGAAATCTTTTATCGAACTGGCAAAGAGCGAGAAAGCTTACATGAAGGAATCGCCTGTTTTGTGGTGTACAGAGTGTCAGACTTCCATCGCGCAGGCGGAGCTGGAGACAAGGGAATGCGAGACAACATTTAACTATTTGAATTTCAAGACACCCATAGGAGATTTGCTGATCGCCACCACCAGACCAGAGCTGCTTGCGGGCTGCGTATGTATCTTTGTGCACCCAGATGATAGCAGGATGCAAAAATATGTCGGAAAAACGGCAAGCGTACCGTTATATGATTTTGAGATTCCAATCTTATCTGATGATACGGTTTCTGTGGATAAAGGAACAGGAGCTGTAATGTGTGCAACATTTGGAGATTCAACGGATATTGAATGGTATCAGAAGCATAACCTTCCATATAAAAATATTATCCTGCCAGACGGAACGATTCATCAAGATGTGGCATGGATCGGCGGTATGACAGTGACAAAAGCGAGGGCGCATATCATAGACCTTTTGTGTGAGAAGGGACATCTTGTGAAACAGGAGACAATCCGGCATATGATTGCGATTCATGAACGCTGCGGAAAAACCGTTGAGTTTATCCCGTCGAGGCAATGGTATATCGATGTAATGACGGACAAAGAAAAATACCTTGCGGCAGCAGATGAAATCAATTGGCACCCTGCACACATGAAGAACCGTTATAAGATATGGGTAGAGAATCTAAAATGGGATTGGTGCATTTCAAGACAGAGATATTTTGGGGTTCCGTTTCCTGTATGGTACTGCAAAGACTGCAGGAAGCCAATCTTTGCCGAGGAGGAGCAATTGCCTGTAAATCCTATGGAAAGTCAGCCCCTGCACCCCTGCGAGTGTGGGTGCAGGGAGTTTCTTCCAGAGGAGGCAGTCTTTGACACATGGGCTACTTCCTCTGTAACCACATTGATCAACGCGCACTATGGAGAGAAAAATGATATTTCTGATCAAATACTCCCGATGGGAATGCGGAGCCAGGCGCATGAGATCATCAGGACATGGGCATTCTACTCAATTGTCAAGAGTCTGTATCACACAGGGAAAATACCATGGAAGGATATTATGATCAGCGGATTCGTGCTGGCAAAACCTGGTGAAAAAATCAGTAAATCAAAGAACAACAACACGGATTCACCAATGGATTTGATTGAAAGGCACTCCGCTGATGCAATCCGCTATTGGGCAGCAAACAGCAGACTTGGAACAGATACCTTTTTTAGTGAGGACGAGTTAAAGATTTCCAAAAGATTTATCCAAAAACTATATAACGCCGCAAAATTTGCGATACTGCAGTTAAACGGTTTTGCAAAGCCGGAAATATATGAAGAATCCGCTTTATTGCCCGTTGACAGGTGGATTTTGCAAAGGGTAAATGAGACAACATTAAGGGCGGTTGAGCTGCTGAATGATTATGAAATAGGACAGGCGAGACATGAGATTGATAACCTGTTCTGGAAAGACTTCTGTGATTATTATATCGAGATAGCAAAGGAGAGATTATACCAGCCAGAGAAACATGGGCTGGAACAGAGATATTCAGGACAGGCTGCAGTTTATCATAGTCTGCTCGGGATACTGAAATTGTATGCCATCTACACACCTTATGTGACAGATTATATTTATCAGGATTTTTACCGACAGTATGAGAAGGAAATCTCGCTGCACCAGACATTGTGGGAAACAGGGAAGACAGAACAGATTTACATTGAGTTTGGCGAGCACTTGAAAAATACGATTGCGAATGTGCGCAGGGAGAAAACGGAAAAGCAGATGTCTATGAAAGATACGATTCCTGAGCTCATCATTACCTGTCCGAAAAAGTTTCGGGATTTTTATAGGAAGACTGAGAAAGATATCAAGGCATGCACAGGTGCTGAGAGGATTGTGTTTAGGAATTGATTGTTTTAGGATAAATAGTTCTTTCGCTAAAAATAATGGTGTGCTATAATGCATTAGAGAAAGAATGTGATGATATAGGGTTCGCGGAATTTGAAAGAAAAAGGGAAGAAAAGATTGACGGTGTTATCTATAATATGTCACCAAGACCTAATTTTCTGCATGGAATTATTAACGGAAATATTTATAAGGTTATAGGGAATGGTTTAAAAAACAGTCTGTGCTTTGTATTTATGGAGTATCTTGATTTTCATTATCATCCAGATAAAAGTGATGAGTATGTTTGTCCTGATATTATGATAGCTTGTGACTGGAAGTATCTAAAGGGAAGTTTTTATAATGGAGTACCCAAATTCATTGTGAAGACATTGGGTCCATCGACGGCAAAACGTGATAAAACGCAGAAAAAAGATATATATGAACAGGCGGGAGTGGAGGAATATTGTGACATTAGGTGAGATTTTTGCAGGAATCTAACATTTTGTATGTCTTTCGTATAATAGAGATAGCTGCAGTATTGTCTGATGGAGGTGCCGATTATGGGAATTTATTTAAATCCGGGAAATGATGGTTTTTGGGAAGCAGTCCGCTCAGAAATCTATGTGGATAAGACAGGGTTGATCGCGAAAACGAACAGGTATGTGAATACAAAACAGAAGTTCATCTGTGTCAGCAGACCACGGCGATTTGGGAAATCAATGACACTTGAAATGCTTGCAGCCTATTATAGCAGTGGCTGTGACTCAGCGGATTTGTTCAAAGGGCGTAAGATCGAAAGCGATGAAACCTATCTAGAACATTTAAACAAGTATGATGTGATATATCTGAATATGCAGCAATTTCTGATTAGGGCTAAAGATCAGAATGTAACAGATTATTTAGAGCATGTTGTCATTAGGGATATCCGCAGTGTGTATGGGGAATTGTTTTCAGAACAGGAGACAATTCTTGCTGCCGTACTGGAAGAAATTTTTGTAAAAACAAAGAAAAAATTTGTATTCCTGATAGATGAGTGGGACTGCGTTATGCGTGAGAGACAGGGGGCTGAGGCGATGCAGAAACAATATCTTGATTTCCTGCGGAATCTGCTAAAAGACCAGCCATATGTTGCACTTGCATATATGACAGGAATTCTGCCTGTAAAAAAATATGGGGAACATTCAGCGCTGAATATGTTTACAGAATATTCGATGACGGATCAGGATGTTTTTGAGGAATATACAGGATTTACAGAGGCAGAGGTAAAAGAATTATGCATACAATATAATATGGATTTCACCCTGACAAGCAGCTGGTATGACGGATATATGCTTATAGAGTTTCCGCATATTTATAATCCGAAATCTGTAGTGGAGGCGATGCGCCGTCATAAGTTTTCGAATTACTGGACATCAACAGAGACGTATGATGCGTTAAAAATATATATGGATATGGATTTTGACGGACTTCGTTCCGATATTGTGCAGATGGTCGGCGGTGGACGTGTCAGGGTACACACGAGAAGCTTTCAGAATGATATGCGAAATTTTAAGATCAAGGATGATGTGCTGACACTTCTGATTCATCTGGGATATCTAGCCTATGATTCTGAGACGAAAGAGGCATTTATCCCCAATAAGGAAATTATTGAGGAATTTGACAATGCGATGAGCGTAGGTGGCTGGTCAAATGTAATAAGCATCTTAAAGGCATCTGAAAAGCTCCTTGATGATACACTCCAGTGTGATGGGGAAAATGTTGCAAAAGCATTGGACAAAGCACATACAGAGGTTGCGTCCATACTTACTTATAATAATGAAAACGCGCTTGCATGTGCGATCGGACTTGCCTATTATAGCGCGAGAAAAGACTATAGACTTATACGAGAATTTCCTACTGGAAAAGGCTATGCAGATATTGTTTTCCTGCCACTTCCGCATACAGGAAAACCGGCTCTGGTGGTAGAACTAAAATATGACAGAAGTGTCAGTTCTGCAATACAGCAGATTAAGGACAGACACTATACACAGGCACTTGAAAACTATGCTGGTGATATCCTGCTTGTCGGGATAACCTATAACAAAGAAAATCAAAACAAGCCGCACAGCTGTGTGATTGAAAAACTGGAATACTAGCGGAAGACGGATTCGCAGACTTATATTCACATTTAACAGTGCATTTGCGTTGACATGGGCAAAACGGTATGCTAAACTGACTTTTAGAGTGGGAAACTGTCCATAGGTCAGATTTTGCTCCCTAAATTACATGCTTTTGACTTAAACGGATTGCTGGAAACATCGGCAAGTCCTAAATAGATAAGGAACTGTAGAAAAATAAGTGACACATCTTGACTTGTCTATTTCTCCGATATCAAATTGCTAAGGCAATTGCACAAAAAGCCTCGCCGTAGTCCGCTACGCCTGCGTTTTTTGTACTGCACTCTCGAAGAAATATCCTGCGCAATCTGCATCACTTATTTTCCTACAGTTCCTAAGATAAATAATTACGTGTCAGCAGCGACAGAGGTGATAAGACTTGGATAAATACGAGTATAAAGTTCGTTCAGAGGAAATTTCAAAATTAATTGAGAAAGAAAAATATGCAGATGCCGTCAAAATCGCGGATACGATTGACTGGAGACGCGTCAAGAGTGCGGCGATGCTTTTAAAAATAGCAACATTATACAGAATCAGCAGACGAAACGAAGACAGCAGGGAAATGCTTATGCTGGCTTACGAGCGTTATCCTACAAACCGTTCGGTTGTGTATTCCCTTTGCGAGTTATCAATTGAATTAGATGATGTAGTGGCAGCGATTGAGTACTACAAACGATTTGCGAAACTGGCACCGAAGGATAATGGTGTTTATACGCTCCGATACCATATTCTGGAGGCACAGGAGGCGAGTCTCGAGGAGCGGATTGAGATTCTTGAGGAGTTAAAAAAGAAGGATTACCAGGAAGAATGGGCATATGAGCTTGCATACCTGTATCACAGGGTTGGCTTGTCAACAAAGTGTGTGGAGGAGTGCGACGATATTATACTCTGGTTTGGCGACGGACCATATGTGATGAAGGCGATGGAGCTGAAGGCAAAACATGTGCCGCTCACAGCGATGCAGCAGCAGAATTATGATATCATGCTTGGAAATGCCGGACAAAATTACAGCAGTGGGAATTATGACACCGGCGATTATTCTGGACAGGATTATAGTACAGAAGGTTATGATGGACAAAACTATGATGCCCAAGGATATGCCGAACAAAGCTATGATGTCGGAGACTATACTGGACAGAATTATAACACGGAGGGCTATGCCAGACAGGATTATAATACAGAAGGTTATGATGGACAAAACTATGACACTGGGAATTATGATGCACAAAATTATAATGAAGGGAATTATGACACACAAGGTTATGATACCGTAAATTATAACGGACAGGGTTATAGTGATTCCAATGAGACCTATGAAAATGGTTATGACCAGGATGGATATGCAGAGGAATCTTATGGAAATGACTATAATCAGGAAGGATATATGAATGAATCCTATGGGAATTGTTATAGTCCGGAGGGGTATGCAGGTGCATCCTATGGGGACGGCTATGGTCAGGAAATTTACCCAGATGGGCAGTATATGGAAGAGGACTATAGCCAGCAGAGTTATTCCAGTGAGCAGTATGCGGACGACAACTATGCGCAAAACCACCTGGTCGACGATGGGTATGGAAATCTAAGCTATGTCGATGGTCCGTATCAGGATAATGGTTATACCGGTGCATTTTATGTGGAGCAGACCTATGATGAAAATGGAAACCCGATTACCCCTGAAACATATGCAGACAACGATTACCTGCAGGGGAAAGATACTCAGGAGTACAACTGTGAGGAGCAGGCAGATGCACCTAAGCAGTACCGAAATGGCCTTCATCTGGTGGAAAATACTGCGGCACCTGCCGGAAATTCTGGTGATATGAGCCAGTATAATACGATCAACCTTCAGAAGGTAGTTGCAGAGAGTATGAAAGAGCTGTTTCCCGATGACAATGACGACGTGTTTGCGGAGGACAGGGAGAAATACAACTCCGGGGAAGAGATTAAGAGCGTTATCGAAGATACACGTATCTTTGCGGGTATTACAAAGCCCGATACTGCAAAGAAAAGGGGGGATTCCTCCGGTATTCACACTCAGATGGGCAGGGTTCATATTGCTCAGATGGTGACTGGTGTGTTGGAAACGACGCCAGAGCCGCACACGGGAGCTATTAAAAAGGTTCTCGTTCCAGGAGAGAATGCGCGTTCGATCAAATCAGATTCCGACATAGAAGAGCTGCGAGATACAACAGAGAAATCAGTGGATGACGAGCATATCCGTATGGAATACAATGATGAGAATGTATATCATGAGCAGAGTATTATAGGCACGGGTGAAATAGATGTGACACCACAGAAAACAGGATCGATGAAGCTGGATGAAGTGCTGGTTGAGTGGGAGCGCATGAAGCAGGATAACGCCAAAAAGCATCAGGAAGAGCTCAAAAAGCGTGTGCTGTCACAGACAGGAAAAATATTTGCTGACTTTGACAATTCGATTAAAAGCGGTATATTAGGGGAGCTTGAGCGTGAGGAAGAGGAGGCACAGAGAAGGAATCAGATCCGTTCTGCTAAAAAAGGGAATGATGGATTCCTGGATGCCGATGTCACAGGTGATATTTTGCAGCGGTCAGTATCAGATGATGACTTTGATGTTGCTTATGCGGCAGACCACAAGCTGCCGAAACAAGTACAGGAGTCTGATAAAGCGGACAAAGCTACAGGGTTCATTGAATCAGAGCAATCAGAAAAAAGAGAATCGGACATGAGAGAGGTATATCCCACAGAAACAGAACAGCCTGTCTTACAGGAGCCCGATTTTGCAACGGAAGAGACATACTCAGAAAAAACCGAAGACGATAATGCCAGCAGATATATACAGGATTTACCAGAAGAGGGCACAGCAGACTATGAGTCTGGAGAGTATTCTGAGGAAACGTATCAGGAAGAAGCAGTGGCAGAAGATGATATGGCAGATATATCTGTACAGGAAACAGATGAATCAGCCAGTGCAGCAGCTTCTGATATAGATGAACAGGAAATACCAGAAGAAACAGTCCCAGCAGATGACAAAGTAGATACATATACACAAAAGATACTCGTAGAGGGAGTTGAAAGTTTTGATACAGAAAAAACTTATGAGAAATCCCCAGATGAGTATATGGAGGAGTCATATGCGGAAACTGAGGAAGAGTACATTGAGGTAGGGGAATTCGCTGGACAAACAAATACAGAGGACATAGATGAGGAGAATACAAAGGAATTATATGCAAAAGACATAAGAGAGTACACGGGAGCAGTATACGCGGAGAATGATAGAGAGTACACCGAAGACGTATATGCAGAGGATGACAGGGAGTTCACTGGGGAAATATATACGGAGGATGCAGGAGAGTACACCGAAGAAATCTTTGTTGAAGACAATGACACGCAGTATACAGAAGAAAACGAATATCATCTGGAAGACAACAATGAGTACGCAGATACATCTTATACAGACGACTCTTATATTGGGGAGTCTTATACGGAGGAGTCCAATACTGATCTCGAGGATGCATACAGTGAGCCATCAGATGATTCGCATTATACAGACCGTCGCCGGAAGTATCAATACAGCACGCAAGACCTTGATCCCGAGGATGCGGAGAGTATTGCGGAGATGGCAAAAGAGGATGCATTAAAGACGCAGGAAATCAAGATGAATACAGCGGATTTAAGCTCTCTCTCTGAGAAGATCGTCGCCACGACGAAGAAGGAGGCAAGAGGTGCAAAGCGCGAAGAAGTACGCGATTTTACACCGGATGAGCAGACGCTGTTTGAGAATTTTGCAGTCACCAAGAAGATTAAAAAACAGATTATCTACGCTCTTGATCATATGACGCTTGCGGCTTATACTGGAAATGTCATCATTACCGGCGATGCTGGTCTCGACACTATCAGGATGGCAAAAAACCTTATAAAAGAGTATCAGGCATTGGATGAAAGTTTTTCTGGAAAGCTTGCAAAGATCACCGGAGAAAAAATCAATCAAAGAAATATCAAAGATGTCTTTGAGAAATTGCATAATGGTGGTATTATAATAGAGAAGGCAAATGGTATGAGTGAGGAGAAGCTATATGAGTTGGCGACAAACCTCAATCAGGATACCCTTGGAATCGTAGTCATCATGGAGGATACAAAAAAAGAGATTACAAAGCTTTTGGAAAAGCAGGCGATGATTGTGGATTACTTTAACATCAGAATCGACCTGATGGAGATGGACAACAATGCACTCGTTGCTTACGCCAAAAACTATGCTTTAGCTTTGGAATATTCCATTGATGAGTTAGGTACACTTGCCCTTTATACCAGGATCGCAAATATGCAGAGCGGCAATCATGTAGTGACAAAGGACGAAGTACGCGACATTATAGATGAGGCAATCTGGAAATCCAAAAAATCAAAAATCAAAAACTTTGTTGATGTGCTTTTCGCGAGAAGGTATGACAACGAGGACATGATAGTTCTCAAGGAAAGGGACTTTATGTAATAAGAATGGAGGATTTTTATGAACAACACAGACACAACTGTATTTATCTCTGATGCGGACCAGTACGTATTCGGACAGGGAACACATTATGAGATATACAAAAAACTAGGCTCACACTTCTGTAAAAAAGGAAAAGAGGACGGTGTATTTTTTGCCGTGTGGGCGCCAAATGCAAAAGAGGTATATGTCATCGGTGAGTTTAACAACTGGGATGAGGGTGCTGCCCCTATGCAACGGCTCGGAGAGGGTGGAATCTTTGCCACGTTTGTCAAGGACGTGAAAGAAGGACAGATGTACAAGTATATGCTGGTGCTTCCAGATGGCAGAAGACTTTACAAAGCTGATCCGTATGCGAATTATGCGGAGATGCGGCCGGGTACAGCTTCCAGAATATTTGATCTGGATCATTTCAAGTGGACCGACAAGAAGTGGATGGCAGAGCGTGACAAGAAAGACATGAATAAAGAGCCCATGGCGATTTATGAGTGTCATATTGGTTCCTGGATGAAGCACCCTGACGGCACAGCGGACGGATTCTACAATTATCGTGAGTTTGCGGACAGAATTGTGGAATATATGAAGGAGATGCCATACACGCACATAGAGCTGATGGGTATCGCGGAGTTTCCGTTTGACGGCTCCTGGGGATATCAGGTAACAGGCTACTATGCACCGACATCGAGGTATGGTACACCAGATGATTTTAGATATCTCATTGATTTATTACACAAAAATGACATTGGTGTCATTCTTGACTGGGTTCCAGCTCATTTTCCAAGAGATGCACATGGCTTATGTGAATTTGACGGCACATGTCTTTATGAGCATCCAGACAAGAGACTTGGCGAGCATCCGGACTGGGGAACCAAGATCTTTAATTACAGCAAAAATGAGGTCAGAAATTTCTTGATTGCCAATGCACTGTTCTGGATCAGGGAGTTCCATATTGATGGACTCAGGGTGGACGCTGTGGCGTCAATGCTCTATCTTGACTATGGCAAGCAGGCAGGACAGTGGGTGCCTAACAAATACGGCGGACACGAGAACCTGGATGCGATTGAATTCTTCAAGCATCTGAACTCTGTAGTTCATGGGGCACATCCTGGCGTTATGACGATTGCCGAGGAATCAACAGCATGGCCAAAGGTAACAGCGGCGCCAGAAGACGGCGGCCTCGGATTTTCTTTTAAGTGGAACATGGGCTGGATGCATGATTACTGTGAGTATATGAAACTCGATCCGTATTTCAGAAAGGACAACCACTATAGGCTGACTTTTGCCATGAGCTACAACAGTTCCGAGAATTATATTCTGCCGCTGTCTCATGATGAGGTAGTGCATTTGAAGTGCTCCATGGTCAACAAAATGCCGGGTTACGAAATTGATAAGTATGCAAACCTGAGAAATCTTTACACATTCATGTTCGGTCATGAGGGCAAGAAACTATTGTTTATGGGTCAGGAGTTTGCCCAGGAGCGCGAGTGGAGTGAGGCGAGAGAGCTGGATTGGTTCCTGCTGCAAGAGCCATTCAATAAGGGTATGCATGATTACATGAGTGAGCTGCTTAATCTCTACAGAAAGAGTCCATGTCTCTATGAGATTGACAACGACTGGCTGGGATTTGAGTGGATGAACGCCGATGACACAGAACGCAGTATCTATAGCTTTGTCAGAAGAACTGAGAGTGGAGAGGAGCACCTGTTGTTTGTCATCAATATGACACCGGTAGAGTACCCGAAGTACAAGGTCGGCGTTCCTATGGATACCCAGTATAAGCTGGTACTCAATTCTGATGATGAAAAATTCGGTGGAAATGGGAATAAGATACCAAAGATACTGAAAGCGAAGAAGGGACTGTGCGACAACAGGGATCAGTATATCACATTTCCACTGCCGCCATTGACAGCAGCAGTATTTACGTTCTAATTTTGTATAAGAATCTTAAGAAAATCTTTCGATTTCATACACCTTCTTTTTTCGTTTTGATTGGTAGACTAAGACTATCAATCAAAATGAAAAAAGAAGGTGTTTTTATGAGTCTTGAAGTGATCACTTCCTATTTTACGCAATATGGCGCAATCGCAATTTTTATTATAGTTTTATTGGAGTATATGAATCTGCCGGGATTTCCAGCGGGTGTGATCATGCCGCTTTCCGGGATATGGGCGGCGAGGGGAAATATCAATTTTTTCTGGGTTATGGTCATCACGCTGGCGGCGGGGGTGGTCGGCAGCTGGATCTTATATTTTCTGGGTTATACCGGAGGCAGCTTACTGTTGGAAAAATATTTACTCAAGTTTCCAAAGCAGCGTCCTGCCATTGAGCGGAATTTCGAGATGATACGAAAGAAAGGCTGCTTTGGAATCTTTCTCAGCAAGCTGATCCCCATGGTGCGGACGTTGATCTCCATTCCAGCGGGCGTTTTGAAAATTAATTTTGTGAAGTACAGTATTAGTTCGGCGCTTGGTGTGTTTCTTTGGAATCTTGTGTTTGTCGGTGCTGGATACTTTTTGGGGGATGCTGTTTTTGAGTATATTCCTTTATAGTCTGACGGAGTTAGGAGGGAGTTTCAATGAAAATTGCCATGATGACAAATAATTATCTGCCCTTTATCGGCGGTGTGCCAATTTCCATACAACGGCTGAGTGACGGGCTGCGCAGGGAAGGACATAAGGTTACGATATTTGCGCCCACATATAAAGAACAATTACGCGATCATAATATCATGCGATACCATTCGCTGATCAAAGGGATTGTCAACGGCGCATCGGTGCCAGACAGCTTTGACAGAAGGATTGAGCGGGAATTTGTGAAAGGAGATTTTGATGTGATCCATGTGCATCACCCCATGATGATCGGGTGGACTGCTGTCTATCTGTCACGGAAGTACCATGTACCGTTGGTACTTACATACCATACGAGGTACGAACAGTACTTGCATTATATCAAGGCATCCTGCTTTCAGAGTGCAGTGCCGCTTTATATGAGAAATTATATGCGATTCTGTGATATGGTCTTTGCACCGACACCGCTGATGCAGGAGTATCTGTATCAGATTGGCTGTGAAGCACCAGTACATGTACTTCCAACGGGTATTTCTGACGACAGCTTTCGTGCAGATGAGGATATAGCTTCAGCGCTTCGCAGGAGGTTCCTTGGAGAGGGTATTAACAATCGGAAATATTTATTCTGTACAGTGGCGCGGCTTGCAAAGGAGAAAAATCTCGAGTTTTTGTTTCATGTATTGGCAGCTCGGAAAGAGGCAGGAAACGAATCTGATTTTTGTCTTGTATTGGTGGGTGAGGGACCAGAAGAAAAGCATTTGAGGAAGTTGGCGGCTAGGCATGATCTGGAAAGAGAAATCTATTTTGCAGGGCGCGTGTCGAATGAACAAATCAAAAACTATTGTCGCGCGTCGGATCTATTTCTATTTTCTTCACTCTCGGAGACACAGGGGATCGTGCTGCTCGAGGCAATGGCAGTGGGTACGCCAGTGCTGGCAGTGCGGGCAACTGGTGTGAGCGATATTATTGTCAACGGTGTGAATGGACTTATGACAGATGTGTCAGAAACAGAGTTTGGGGAAACGCTCGATCAGGTGCTAAAGGGTTCACGCCGTCAACTGGAACAGGGAGCAGTGGACACTGCGCGGAAATATCGGGTACAGGATATCGCTAGGTGTGCGGCGGATTACTATAAGTCGGCTATTGCAGCGTATGAATATACAGACACGGGTATCACTGAAAATTTCCTATTACATAAAATTAGTGGTATACTGTAACTATAAGGCCATGCAGAAATAATCAATAAAACTTAAAAGGGGAAAATATAACATGGAAGCATATCACATTTTGATTGTTGAGGACGATAAGGAAATCCGGGAAGGAATTGAGATTTATCTGAAAAATCAAGGCTACAGCGTGTCACAGGCGGCGGACGGTATTGAGGGACTGCACAAGATTGAGTCAGAGGAAATTCATCTCGCCATCGTTGATATCATGATGCCGCGGATGGACGGTATTACGATGATGATGAAGGTGCGTGAGAAAGGATATGAGTTTCCGGTCATCATGCTTTCGGCAAAGTCGGAGGAAGTAGACAAGATCATGGGACTGAATATGGGGGCGGACGACTATGTGACGAAACCTTTCACGACAATGGAACTGCTCGCGCGGGTAAATTCGCATCTGCGCCGTTATCAGAGATACCTTGACGCAGTGACAGAACAGGAAAACCATGACAGGATCCATGTGATTGGCGGTTTGGAATTAAACGAAGATACAGTGGAGGTGGCAGTGGATGGAAATCCGGTCAAGCTGACGCCGATCGAGTTCAAGATTTTACTGCTGCTGATGAAGAATCCGGGAAGAGTATTCAGTGCGGATGAAATTTACGAGCGTGTGTGGAATGAGCAGGCGATCAATACAAATACAATTATGGTGCATGTCAGAAAGATTCGGGAAAAGATTGAGATTAACCCGAATGATCCGAAATATTTAAAGGTGGTGTGGGGTGTTGGATACAAGATTGAAAAAAAATAAAAGGGCATTGCGCACAGCGGTTGTGATCGTTGCACTAGCCTCCGTGTGTTTTGCGCTGATCGCGCTGAATTGTAAATACCATGTAGAGAATTATTATATACAACACGACAGTGATTTTGAGAGCAATCCTTTTATCGAAATTCTGGTGCAGTGGAACTATGTACTGTATCCTGAGATGCTGGAAAAAAGCGGAAGGAGTGACAACACAGAGGATCTGTACCTCTCGTTTGATGCGGAGGTAATATCAGATGTATCGATGGAAGATTACTATGGTACGGAGCTTGTATATCAGGGCAGCAGTGAGCAGCTGAGGACGGAATATATTTCAGAGCTTCGCAACAATCTCTTGCGGACGGACTCATTATACACGTCAGAACTCAGTATGAAATTGGATTATTGCGTGATTGACCAGAATACACAGACAATGCTGAAAAATACGACGAGGGATATAGAGCTGTTAAAGGATGGGGACAATCCAGGATATATATATTACTTAATCATATATTATGACAAAAACGGCAATCTTTCTGACATGCGTGTCAGCAGCAGGGATTCGGAACAGTTTCTGAAAAATGCGCAGCTTGTGGCAAACAGTACGGATTCCCTGCTGCTGGATGACAGGCAGAGAGTGATGCATTATATACTGGTAGATGAGTTTGACATGGCAGACGAAAAGGTGACAGTCACACAAAAAAATCCGCAGAATGTGATCTTTATCTATGCCATGACAGAAGAGCAG
Source organism: Lachnospiraceae bacterium (assembly GCA_029067205.1). GTDB lineage: Bacteria > Bacillota > Clostridia > Lachnospirales > Lachnospiraceae > COE1. The sequence goes on along the minus strand of JAIEEY010000160.1, from coordinate 1,672 downwards.
ATGGGAAATTTCAGCTGGTTTCCGATTTATCACTATGATAATTATGGGAGAACGACTGTCAAATACTATATTGGCACCAACAGTAGAGAGATGATGTATGACAGTGTCGGCGTGGGGCGATGGTATCTGCTGATTCTTGTGGCTATCACTATCATTTTTGGATTTCTCTCGCGCTATATGCCGCAGAGTATGGCAGATACGGCAGGAACAAGGCATTCTGCAGAGTTGATCTGGATAATCCAATGGTTGTTAGCAGTCGTTATTTATGATTTTGTGGTGACGTTTGTTTACTTTGTAAATGAGGAATATTCCATAACCACACAGATAGACTTTTGTATACTGTTTTTTGTAATGTTTCTTTTGTTTGGGGTGTGGTACTGGTGTCTGCTGAGCATTTATGACATTTTTAGAGGACTGCGTTCTTTTATCAAAAAAAGAAGTCTGTTATATCGCTATTGGGAACGGCTCAAAGGTTTTATCCAGAAACTCCGCGCCAGATGGAAAGAGACATTGGCAAATGTGGACTTGGGAAAAGACACTACAAGGGTTTTGAAAAGGTTCATCATTCTGCAGTTGGTCATCGTGTCACTGATCTGCTGCAGTTGGGTTTATGGCATTTTTATTATGGTTAGTTATTCCGTTTTGCTTTATTTTGGATTGAAGCGCTACATCGGTAAAGTACAGTCACAATATAGGAATTTGATGCAGGCGACAAATGCGATTGCGCAGGGAAAATTCGACAATACTTTTGAAGGTGATTTTGGAATATTTGAGAGCTATAAGGAGGAATTATATCAGATACAGGGCGGATTTCGAACTGCGGTCGAGGAGGAAGTTAAGAGTCAGCGCATGAAGACGGAACTGATCACAAATGTATCGCATGACTTAAAGACACCACTGACAGCAATTATCACCTATATTGATCTTTTAAAAGAGGAGAATATCACGAGTGAGCAAAAAAAGTCCTATCTGGAGACGCTGGAGCGAAAGTCGTTGCGATTGAAAGTTTTAATAGAGGATTTGTTCGAAATCAGCAAGGCGAGCAGCGGCAATGTCAAATTCGAGCCCGTTGCCGTAGATATCTGCAATCTGATTCGCCAGGTGTATCTGGAGCATGAGGACAGAATGAAAGAGAGCAGTCTGGATATGCGGTTTGATCTTCCGGAAGAGAAGGTGATCCTGCAGCTTGACAGTCAGAAAACTTATCGTATATTTGAGAATTTATATATCAATATTACAAAGTATGCTCTGCCGAATACACGTGTCTATATTCAGGCGAAAGTGATAATCATGGAAAGGGAGCAGGATAAAGGATATATTGAAACATTATATGAAGAAAAAATTTCTGACAGGAAAATTCATATCGAGTTAAAAAATATTTCTGCACAGGAGCTGACAGTCAATCCGACAGATCTGACAGAGCGTTTTGTACGCGGCGATGCTTCGCGAAACACTGAGGGGAGCGGACTGGGACTTGCAATCGCCAAGAGTTTCACCGAGCTGCAGGGCGGAAAGTTTACGATTGAGACTGACGGAGATTTGTTTAAGGCAGTGATCGAGTGGTTTCTTTAACCCTATTTTTGTTACGGTTCATACCCCTACTGAGTTTTGCATACTTATACGTTTTTTCGGTGTGAACAGCAACATTTATGCCCACAAAATGCTAAAGGGA
>JAIEEY010000016.1 GCA_029067205.1 Lachnospiraceae bacterium | reverse complement strand
AGATGGGTAGAAGAGACAGCTGTGAGGTTAAGATATGCTCCTTCCCATCTATGACCAGATTTTCAAAAATATTTGTCACAAGATGCATTCTGACATTCGGTGCTTTTTTTGCTGACATCAGAAGCGCCTGGTCTCCCCTTGCCGCTGCGCCTATGACTGACAGACTACTATATCCGCCTAGTCCGTTTGTGAGCAGATAACAGTCCTTCTCACCTTCCGCTATGTTTGTCCAGTCCTTTTGGTCAAATTCAAATCTCATCCAGTACCTCCTCCACTATATCATTATCACTCTTATTTTTTTATATGAATATCTTATCATAGAACCTTCTCTGAAACAATAAGTGTCTCTGAAAAAACTAGGCTTGCATATTCCGCCGGAAAAAGTTAGTATTATAATAGATGGAAATTAGAATTAAGAAAAGGGGATGAATTTATGACTGCTATCTTGTTGCTTGTGGCTGCAGTGATACTGCTCTGCGTAATAGCGGAAAAATTTTCTGGACAGTTCGGCATGCCAGCGTTGATTCTGTTTATGTTTATTGGTATGCTGTTTGGAAGTGACGGCTTTTTCAAAATTCCATTCAGCAATTATAAGCTTGCAGAAAATATCTGCTCCATCGCATTATTGTTCATCATGTTTTATGGCGGTTTCAATTTAAAGTGGACGCTTGCAAAAGATGTAGCCGTAAGATCTGTCCTTCTGTCAACGCTCGGCGTAGCTGTCACTGCGATTGTCACTGCCCTGTTTGTCAGGCTGGTCTTAGGATATACATGGCCGGAAAGCTTTCTGGTGGGTGCAGTGCTTGGCTCGACAGACGCCGCAAGTGTATTTGCTATCTTGCGACAGAAAAAACTGAACCTGAAGGATGGCACTGCCTCCCTATTGGAGTTAGAGAGTGGAAGTAATGACCCTATGGCATACATGCTCACTTTTATCGCCCTGGGAATCATTTTCTCCGGAGAGTCAGAAAATATCGTACTACGGATTTGTTTGCAACTGGCAGTCGGCTCCCTGGCCGGTTTTGCCCTTGCCATGCTCACAATACGGATCATGACAAAAACCGATCTTGTCTCTGATGGACTTGACACGATTTTTATGATTGGAATGGTTCTGATTTGTTACGGCATGTCACAGCTATTAGGCGGAAATGCTTACCTGAGTGTGTACATCATGGGCGTTATCATCGGTAACAGCCCTATCAAAAATAAGGCAACACTAATTCCGTTTTTTGACGGTGTTACCTCGCTTGCACAGATATTGATTTTCTTCCTGCTGGGACTATTAACAATCCCCCACCAGATGTCAAATGTGATCTTTACGGCGATCGTGATCACTATAATCCTTACATTGATTGCCAGACCCGTTGCAGTGTTTTTATTACTGAAACCCTTTCGATGCTCCACAAGACAGTGCCTTCTGGTATCGTGGGCAGGACTTCGAGGAGCATCCTCCTCTGTATTTGCGATCATGGCGGTAGCCGGCGGCGTGATCATGCCTCATAATCTGTTTCACATTGTATTTATGGTATCACTGTTCTCTGTCGCGATACAGGGTACACTGCTTCCAAGAGTTGCCGAAAAACTAGATATGCTTGATGAGGAGGCTGATGTGCGAAAGACATTTAACGATTATCAGGAGGACTCTTCCATCACTCTAATTCGCATGTACATACCAGAGGGACACAACTGGGAAAATAAACTGGTCAAAGAAGTGAATTTTCCTACTGGTTCTCTTGCCCTGATGATCAAACGCAACCATGAGACCATCATCACCAAGGGCAATACCATGATCTTAGCAGGAGACAGCATCATCTTAAGCGCCCCTGCCTACAATCCTACCGGAAATGAACTGCTCGATGAGATTTTTATTGACCGATACCACCCCTGGTGCAACCGCACGATCGCAGACCTAAAGCTGGATCCAGATGAATTGATTGCGATGATCATGCGCGGGGAAGAATCCTTGATTCCTGACGGAAAGACAAGAATACTGGAAGGTGATAAAGTGGTGACCTACCGTGAGTAGGCACCACTTCGTTGTCTTTATGCACATGGAGAAATTTTTCCTGTTCGATTTAAACATTGAGAAGTTCATCGGCAAGTGCTTCCAGCTGGGGAATGTTTTCTTCTTTCAAAGCCGATTTGATCGTCACAATCGGCTCTGCAAATGTAAGCGCTTTTGCCCCTTCCAATATTGCCTTCATGCTCCTTGCCGCTGTTGGCGCCCACGAACCATTTTCTATGATTCCGACTGTGCGCTTCTGATAGTTCTTCGCCTTAAGCCTGTTTAAGAAATCCTCCATGGGTGGGAATACACTGGCATCATAAGATGCTGCTGCAAGTACCAGATGACTGTAACGAAATGCATTTTCAACTATCGCATGAATGTTCTCTCTTGTCAGATCTGCAATAACAACCTTCTTTGCACCTTTTTGTTCCAGTAGTTCTTTCATTTTCTCTGCTGCTATCATAGTATGTCCATGGATGGAAGCGCAGGCAATCAGCACGCCTTCGTCCTCCGGCTCATAGCTGCTCCATATCTGATATTTATTAATATAATATTCAAGATTTTCGGACAATACGGGTCCATGTAATGGACAGATCATATTGATTTCTAATGCAGCTGCCTTCTTCAATAATGCCTGTACCTGCATGCCATACTTTCCACAGATATTGATGTAGTATCTTCTGGCCTCACATGCCCAATCTTCGTCTGCATCACGCGTTCCGAACTTTCCAAAACCGTCGGCGCTGAAAAGTACTTTTGCTGACTGTTCATACGTAACCATTACTTCCGGCCAGTGAACCATTGGTGCCATAAAAAACTGCAATGTATGCTTCCCGACAGAAAGAGTGTCTCCTTCCTTTACAGTGATTGCTTTGTCATTGGGATTGACATCAAAAAACTGCTGGAACATCTGAAATGTCTTTGCATTTCCGACAAGCTTCATGTCCGGGAAACGCTCAATCAGCTGCATGATGCTGCCACCATGGTCTGGCTCCATATGCTGAATAACCAGATAGTCGACTTTTCTTGTTCCCAATGCTTCCTCAAGATTTTTCAACCACTCTGTCGTGGCACGAGGATCAACGGTGTCCATCACAACAACCTGCTCGTCCAATATAGCATAAGAGTTGTATGCCATGCCCTTTTTCACTTCATACTGTCCCTCAAAAAGCGTGATCTCCCTGTCATTCACTCCGATATTTACAATATCTTCTGTAATCTTTTCCACTGTTCTCTTCTCCTCTTCTAAATTATTTACCTGTCTTATCACTGCAGGCAAATAGTATTTTACCATAAAATGTTATATATACCAATCGATTTACAGTTTTTTAACAAAAAACTCCTATTCAGTATGCAGCAGTTTTATCAAATACATACTGATATAGGAGTTTTTTCTGTCACAGTTTAATTATTTGTCAAACTCTGGGTTAAATGCATAGAAGTTGCGTGAGTCAAGGTTCTCCTGTGCTATGCGGAGCGCTTCACCAAAACGGGAAGATTGAAGTAAAAATTTCCCTCATAAATTGCGTGTTTTAGGCTTTCATAGTGTGTGATGTTAAATGTTCCATGTGATCTCAATGTTACCGTCTGCAATCCGAATGACTTTGATTAAGGTGTCAACTACCGCTTGTCTGTCCTCAAAAGAAAGCGTTTCCCATGCTTTTACATGGTTGGTTATCTGCTTCAGTCTACCCTCTGTGTCTGTGACGTTTGCTGTGACAATTTCTTCCTGCAAGGCTTTCCGTTCTGTATCAAGTTCTGATACCTTTTCGTCTATGTACTTCATCAGAACGCCGCTTGCCCCGGACACTTTGGAAAGAAGTTCTTCGATTTCTTCCTCAATCTGTGTCAGACGGATTTTTTTCGTCATATTCTTTTGGTGGAATGCTTGCATTCCATTTTCTCCAGTGTCGGTTACACAGGATAGTTTTTGAAACTCCGACAGTCTTTTTTTAATTGCACCAAGCATATATTCTTCCAACACATCTGCATAAATGGTACAGCCTGCTCCTTTACAGTTCCCATGATTTCCCGACTGGCTGCATACAAAGTAGCGTCCCCATTTTGTCTTTGCCTTGCGGATCGTCAGAGCATAACCGCAGTTTCCGCATTTTACCTTGCCCACAAGCCATGAATTTTTCGGTTTACAGGTCTTTGTGGACTGTCTGTTGTTCAGACACCGTATACGGCAGGCTAACCATGTTTTAGAGGGAATAAAGCCCTTATGCGGTGCAAGGACAATTTCTTTGTCGGACAAGTCGCATTGCTTCCTTGTGGTGGAAACTGTACCCTTGTAGAGATAGCAGGCATTGTACCCTGTAAAATCACTTGCCGGGTTATAGATGTTTGCGCCTTGACTTTGAAAGAACTGGTACACGTCAATGTCAGCTTCGACATACACGGGATTGCGGAGCATTTCACTGATACGGGCGGTACTCCAGTTTGCACCACGCAGATTTTTAATCTGGTGTTCATTCAAATACCGCACAATATCTCCGAGGGAATTGTCCGTGTCCGCATACATGGAATAAATCAGTTTTAACTGTTCGCTTTCCTCCGGGACTTCCTCATACATGGAAGTACGAACGTTATCAATGACTGTGTTTGTCAGACGATAACCGTAGGGAATACGCCCACCCATATAAAAACCACGCTTGCACCTTGCATAATAAGCGTCCGTCACACGTTTCTGTATCGTTTCCCGTTCCAGTTGGGCGAACACAATACAGATATTTAACATTGCCCTCCCGATTGGCGTAGAGGTGTCAAACTTTTCCGTGGAAGAAACAAACTCAACATGATATTTCTGAAATATTTCCATCATGTTTGCAAAGTCCAGAATAGAACGGCTGATACGGTCAAGTTTGTAGACAATGACACGCTTTATTTTTCCTGTGCGGATATCATTCATCATTTTTTCAAAGCCCGGTCGGTTTGTGTCCTTGCCCGAAAAGCCTTTATCCGTATATTCAATACAGGCTTCCCCGTGGGTTTCGTATCTGCAATATTCAAGCTGGCTTTCTACGGATATACTATCCTTTTTTTCGATTGACTGTCTTGCATATAATGCGTCGTACATTTAGTATCTACCTCCCAAAACGTAAGACGCATATCCACAAAACAGATCATATCGTTTGTATGATTGTTTTGCAAGTGACTTACGCATATTTTTTGAAAATCTGATAGAGCAGGGCCTCGATTTCCTGTCGGGTTTCCTGCTCTGATTTTTTCTGAAAGGCGGGGTAGATATTGGTAACTGTCAGCCTCATTTTGTCCTTGCATATCTGGTTATCGGGTGTAGGAGAGTTATCCGTTTTTCGCATAAACTTTCTCCTTTGGCGGTTTCCCTAAATTTTATGAGAAGTGGCAAGTACACTATAACGGGAATAGCGTAAATTACCCCTTTACCCTTACTACGCACGCAAGGCAAAATCTGGCAATTTTTTTTGGAAATTTTATAAAAAGTTTAGAATAGCGGAATAGCAAGCATAGGGATTGAGTACTCAATCCCGTAAATTTTCACATTGTTGTCCTACGAATTTGTGGAAATTTGCTTGTTGGGAATGTTTCCAAGCCAACTACAGTTGGTTTTCCCCTCTTAAAAAAAGCAGAAAAAGACACCGGGGAATGACAGTCAATTAAGCTGCCTTTGCCCGGTGCTCATCCATTGAATTTATAGCCGACACCTAACACGGTTATTATGTAGGTCGGATTTTTACTGTCTGGCTCAATCTTTTTCCGCAGGTTGTAAATTACGTTGACAACACTTGAATGGCAGCTATCGCTATCCATGTTCCAAACAGCTTCAAAGATTTGCGATTGTGTGAATACCTTGTTCGGACTGGAAGCAAGAAAGACAAGCGTATTGTATTCAAGACGGGTAAGGCTTATATCTTTATTGTTCCGAAGC
>JAIEEY010000159.1 GCA_029067205.1 Lachnospiraceae bacterium | reverse complement strand
TCAGCGTTCAATGAAGCCTGTGAAAGTCCTCTGATCTGTTTTCTCATTTTCTCGGAAATTGAAAGACCTGCTGCGTCATCAGCCGCTCTGTTTACCTTGTAACCAGAAGAAAGCTTTTCTGCTGACTTTGAGAGAGTTCCCTGTGTGATGCCTAACATTCTGTTAGAATTCATAGCTCTGAGATTGTGCTGTACTACCATAAATAGTTACCTCCTTGTTCCTGCCTCCCCAGATATCCTTATCTGAGGTGTGTCATGAGTAAATCCTTTTACCCGTTATTATGACACGCGCTTTTTATTCCTTTATTCAGTTTTATTTATAATATTCGAATCCGGCTGGCCGGCGCGCCTGCTTACACAGTCAGATTCGATTATTAACAAAAAGGAAATTATTGGTTATTGGTTACTTGTTATGTAACCTCCGTATCTGTAATTTATATTACTCCAATTCTTTTTATTATGCAACCCTTTCAATAAAATTCAGAATATTCTGAATTTTATTGAAAATTACACTATATTAATTAACAATTCCTCAGCTAATCCGTGTTTTTTTCGCGTATTGCTTTTTCGTTTGGAAATTATAAAACGAATGGACTTCACAAATCAGTTATGATATACTTAAAGCGATGCGACAGTCTATTTCAATACGGCGGAGGTGATTGTATGCCAGGTAATGCGGAAATTGTAAAGGGCACTGCGGAACAGCTGTTCTCAATGTAATGGGTGTCAACCTGACAGATATCGACAAGATAAAAGAGTAACCTCACGCAGAATGTGAACAGGGCTGCAGAAAGGAGACTATATTATGGCACTTGCTCAGGAAAAATATTATACTGCGGAGGACTATTACAATATGCCAGAAGATATCCGGGCGGAACTGATCAACGGCGAGATTGTCTACATGGCTGCCCCGAGCCGGATTCATCAAAAAATATTAATGGAACTAAGTACTTTGATTAACTACTATATTAAAACCAAAAAAGGAAAATGCGAAGTGTACCCTGCGCCATTCAGTGTGCAGCTGCGAAAAAGCGAGGACATCGTTATCGAACCTGACATCTCTGTGCTCTGTGATAAAAACAAGCTGAACCGACGCGGCTGTCTCGGCGCTCCTGACTGGATCATTGAAATCGTATCCCCGTCCAATCCGCAGCACGACTATATTGACAAACTCATCCTCTACGCCAAAGCCTCCGTCCGTGAATACTGGATCGTCGACCCGCAAACCCAGAATATCTATGTCTACACTCTGGAGCCGGAGCATTTCAGCGTGAAAGTATACACATTTCACGACACAGTCAAAGTCGGAATCTATGAAGACTTGTTTATTGACTTTGCAGTTTTTGACTTGGATGAACTATCTGACAGTGAGTAATGAAAACTGTACAAAAATATCCTGCGCAAGCTGCACATGTTATTTCTGTACAGTTCCCAAAAAAAGAGCAGCCATTCCGGCTGCTCTTTTCTTTGATCTTGTACCATTTCACATATATTCTTATTTCCCAAACAGGCTTGCGAGCTGCTCCATGCCTTCCATGTTTGCAGAGGCTTCCTTGTTTGCTTCCTGTATCTGGATATACACTTCCTTGCGGTATACCGGTACCTCCTTGGGGGCACTGATACCTATTTTTACCTGCTCACCTTTGATGTCGAGCACGGTGATCTCGATGTCGTTGTTGATCATCAGGGCTTCGCCCTTTTTCCTTGATAGTGCCAGCATATCTTTCACCTGCCTCCTTTGATTGCCTTATGCCTGTACTGCCTTCTGTGCCATCAGCTGTTCGTAGATGGCATGCTTCACACTGTATGCATCGTCATCACAGATCAGCTGTACTGCCTTGAGGTTCTCTATGCTGACAATAATCGGCGCCTTGAGGTTCACTGTGGTCTTGGTGATGTCCTTGGGCACGGTCACTGTGACAAACATCAATATATTCTCACTGTCAAGATTGTCTCCAAGTGGCTTCAACAGTTCTGCTTCAAATTTCGGACTATAACCCTGTACCACGAGGTCGGGATTCATGACTGGCAGGGCAAATCCCGGCTCCTGCAAGGACTGCAGCCACTTAATGCTCGAGTCTGCACCTTTCTCCTCATTGTAGATCAGAGTAAAGTCCCTCAGGTCAGGAAATCCTAAAATGCCATGGTCAAAGCGGATAATCTTATCATCCTCGATCGCAATCTTGCCGAATATTCTAGTATTTACTTCTACCATTTTACCATTATGCTCCTTTCAAAGTTTGCAACTCTGTGTCAATTTATTTTATCAGCGTATGAAGTCAAGCAGAGAGGTCTGCATGGTATAGCTGATGGCAGATAAAGCTGCCTGATAGGTCATCTCAATGCTCTTAAGCTGAATAACAAGGTCGGTGTAGTCCGCATCCTCATTCTCGCTGACGAGCTCACCAAAGTTGGTCTGCTGCATCTCCAAGCGGCTCTGTACCATGCCGAGCCTGGCGAGTCTTGCACCACAGTCTGTCTCAGCCAGCTGTGTCTTTGCAAAATATCCGTCACAGTCTTTCACGAGCTCATCGCAGCGCTTGTTGATCTTGTCAAGCACACGTGTCATCGCTTCTTCCAGGGCTTCTTTCTGACGTGTAAGTTTCAGTGCATCATCGCCTTCATACTGCTCGGATTTGATCAGTTTCTCAACCTCTTCCAGACTGGTCTGGTAGCTGCCGTACTCCTCCAGCATGGAGATGACTTCCTCGACATCTCTGCCCAATGCATGAGAGAATGCCTCGTCTGCTGTTGTGTTTACCTGAAGTGTCTGGTTGTTCCCAACATCGTACTCGATGATCTGTCTTCCTTCCTTGCTGGGATCTTCGAGGAATTTCTCATTATATACGAGTGTCTTCTCTTTTCCTGACGCGGTCTTGCCCTCGCGCTCTGTGTAGAAATAATGCACTGGATCAAGGTCGTTCTTTTTCCATTCTGACTTGTCGTAGGTCACGCGCAGTTCGGTGCTGGAAGGAAGATGCTTAAACCGCTCTGCGATTGTCTCTCCAAACAGAATCTCACCTGTCTCTGCAATGAAAGATATCGCATTCTTATCTTTCACGACTGACATATATGCATCGTTGGTTCCAGATGCATAGATATTTTCCGGTTCTATCGTAAACGAGGTCTTGAACTTCTTGTCAAATTCTACTGTACTGGTGCCATCTGCGTTCTTGGTGACTTTGCTGCCTATGGATGCGGTTTCCTTGGGTTGGAGATCCGGATCGTTATTTTCAAATTTAATTGTGCCATCTTCACCGAAAGAAAATTTTGTGTTTGCTGGAATTGGAGCAGGATTACCATCAGCATCAACTGGAACATCTGTTCCTTTTATAACCCTAAAATTATATGTAGTATTGTTTTCATCTGTCACAGTAAACACTGCCTCATTCGGCACTTTATCTGTATCAATTGAGACATACGCCGTCATTGATGTCGTGGAAAGTTTTACCTTATCACCGTCATATACTGTATCCGACATATATCCGATATCAATATTAGACTCATATACTGGCTTTCCATCAGCATCTACCTTTGGTTTTCCAGTAGCCGGATCAATAGGCTGATACAGATCAAGATCCCCATACGCCAGCCGTTTCCGATAGACATAATTGCTTGATATCTCGTCTTTGGTAATATCCTTTACGTCCTTGAAGTTCCCCTCATTGATTGTATTGATATCTCCCGCGTAGACAAAAGTCATCTTGTCGATCGTGTCATTATTAAACTGCTCTGTGATCCTGTTCTTCTCCGTCTTCGCCGCTGTAATGGTCAGTGGCATATCCGTGCGGTATCCCGTAAAGATACTTCTGCCGCCACTGTCTGCGTTACCGGTGGAGTAAATCTCCTCCATGGCTTTTCTCAGGTGGGTGATGACCGCCTCCCTGTCCGTTACTGTCTTGTAACTGCTCTTTGCAGAGATAATATTGTTCCTGATATCATTTGTCAGAATTTCATTCACTGTATGGAGCGCGGACTGTGTGAGCTCGAGCCAGCTCTGTGCATCCGATGCATTTTTCTCATAATACTGGTCAATCTTGTCAAGTGAAGAATTGAGCTTCAGGGAACGAATCGCGATAACCGGATCATCAGAAGGTCTTGTGATCTTCTTGCCTGTTGACATCTGGTTCGTCAATTTCTCCTGACGCGATTTATTGATATTCAGATTTCTAAGCGATGTATTCTGCATCATCTTAGACGTGATTCTCATTGCCATATATTAAACCTCCATTTTATGCTTTATACCCCAGTCTGTGTGATCAGTCTGTCATAGCACTCATTTAACACGGATATCATCTTGCTTGCCAGATTGTAGGCATTCTGGTACTTAATCATGTTTGCTGCCTCTTCGTCGGAGTCCACACCGCTGATTGAGTAGCGGCTGTTTGCAATGGATTCCTCAATGCTTGCATAAATCTCCTGAAAACTGTTGGCACTCTGCGCGTTCAGTGCAGAGTCGCCCATAAGACAGATTAAGAAGCTCTGTGCATTGCATCCCCTAAATGTCATTTTGTCCTTGTTTGTTGACAAATCTTTTAGGTTGTCGATGATATCGTACTTTCCTGGCCCCTCTACCTCGCCTGTGTGTGTGGCGAGTGTGCTCGCATCATTCTCAATCGACCGCTCCACATTGAAGTTGCCTGCTGTCAGCATGAAATAACCTGTGCCTGCTGCACTGTCGTAACTCTTTTCATAGAGCGATGTCCCCTGGAGGTTATACTGTTTTCCTGTCACGCTGTTGTCACCTGTAAAAAAGATAGCGCCTTCATGTGTATTGCCATTATAATCTGTAGCGTTCTCCACGCCATATATTTTATTAAAATTATATGCGTAATCGCGCACCCACTCGTTCATCTGCTCGAGATAGTACGGGATTCCCTGATAGTTGACCTGTTCGCCAACCTTTGCATTATTTCCGATAATCGTGCCATCGGGCATTGAAGGATTTCTGGACTTATCCTCCGACAATTTGAATGTATAATATGTATTGCCGTCCTCATCGGTCTCAAATGTAAAGCTGTCATAGTAATACATTTCGCCGCTCAGCATGATCTGTCCATTTGTGTTTGGAAGAGTGCTCTTGGACATATCATTTAGATAGCTTTCAGTCGTCTTAACTGTCACTGTCCCATCCATTCTGTCCACATCCGCGATCTTTCCATGAAATGCCTCGTCGTTGTTGCCATCGCGCATCTCATACAGACCTTTGAGCTCGCCCCGTATGTTCCTGGCGTTGAGCCCGAGATCGGATTTCGTGTCTGTCCATATCACATCGTACAGACCATCAACATCGTTCTGGTTTGCCTTCTGCCAGGGCTCTCTCTGTACACATTCCAGTTTTCTGCATTCATAGCCATTTACAAGTGTCTGACCGCCCGCGATCGATACGATGTACTCATTGATATTGGTATCATCACCGCCGGTATCTTTGATCGGTCTTTCCTCACACTGCACATCCACCACAGCTGAAAGCTGATCGATCAACAGGTCACGCTTGTCGCGAAGTTCATTGGCAACTGTATTTCCGTTCGCCTCAACCATATTGATCTGCTTGTTCAAAAGTGTGATCTGCTGTGCGACACTGTTGATCTCATCCACTTTAATCTTGATCTCATCATTGATGTCCGTCTGCATTTTCTGAAAATTGTCATATAAAATGTTAAAATATTCACAGAGGTTTCCCGCCTTTCCAATAAATTCAAGCGCGAAATCCACTTCATCTGTATGGTTTGAGAGGGAGTCCATCGCGGAATGGTACTCGTTAAAAATCGTGGTAAAACCTTTGATCTCGTTGGTTCCTCTCTCATCCATCAAATATTGTTCTATAATTGCACAGTAGTACTGTTTCTTGTCATATTCACCGAGCTTGGAATTGTTCGTCCAGTATTTCTCGTCATAGTAGATATCCCTTACTCTCTCTGCGCCAAGGGTATCCACGCCGGCGCCAATGCAGCCATGGCTTGCAAATGCGCGCATCGGATCGGATGCTGTCTGGTTGATGATCTGTCTGGAATAACCTACTGTCTCAATATTCGCGATATTGTTTGCAGTGGTATTCAGTGCGGCATTCGATGCTACCAGACCCGAGTACGCTATATTTAATCCCATAAATGCTGATCCTGTTCCCATTGATCTATACTCCTCCATATATACTTGGGATCTTTCACGAAATAACCTTTCCTTTTGAAAGTTATTTCGTGAAAGCCCCTTACATGCATTCTACACCTGTGAAGAAACATTATGCCCCCATATTTAACAGCGTATCGAGCATGGAATTGATCACGTTGATGTACCGGCTTGCCGCATTGTATGCATTATGGTACATGATCATATGCTCGAGCTCCTCGTCCGAAGATACTCCAATAACAGTCTGACGTTCATTGTCAGCCTGCTCCATCGCAAGCTGCTCAAATTCATACAGCTGTCCAAATACATATCCCGAGTTCGTCGCCTGGGCGATCAGATCTTCATAACACTTCTCAAAGCTGCTGATATCCGTCGCTTTGGGATTCAGGTAAATTCCTTCTTCTGCAAAAGCTTCCACAAACTTCTTGCCGATATTGTAGTCTACCGAATTCTCCTGCCATGTGAATCCGAGCAGGGATGGAGACTGCAGAAGCTTTTGATTGATCTTCATATTACTGCAGTTGTACAGCGTTTGTGGTGCATTCGCATCCTCCTCAATGTACTTCCAGTACATGTTGGGAACCGGCTCCTCGTCATCGTCATAAATCTGATACAGCTTTACGCCCTGCGCCTTTAATAAGTCCGCTTCAGTACTGCTCAGAATCACTTTCTCATACCCTGAGCCGCTCTCTTTCTGGAACATCTGCATCGGTGAGCCGTCCTCGTTGCACAGATATTTTGTCTTGGGATCACAATTTGCTGCGATCACTTCATTAATCTTGGTCGCAATTGCGTGGACAAGATTATCAAACTCTGCTTCTATGTTCATGAGGATAGACTTTGATATATAGTCATTGTAATATTTGAGTCCATCCTTCTCATCATACTCGTCTGCGCTGATCCTAAGCTTATCAAGTTTCTCGTCAGTGCATGCCCCCACTTCAAGATCCGTATAATTTGCCACATGATCGCCTCTTGCCAGCAAAAGTGCTCTGAGCGATCCCACATCCGTCTTCGCACCTGTCGATATCTCATCTTTCAGGTTAAACACCTGGGCACTTTCATAATCTGGCACCTTATTACCCTTTGCGTCTGTGGTATAGGTCAGATTCTGCTTCCAATAGGGTGTCACAAATCCTGTGTCTTTGTCTGTAGAGACCTCCATCTCGAACACACATGCCTCATTCACAAAGCTTGTGCCATTGAAGAGCACTGTCACTGCGGTATTCGGTTCCTCAGTGTATGTAATATTGCCATAACCTGCAAGTGCATCAAGCAGCTGGTCACGCTCGTCGCGAAGGTCATTTGCATTCTCCACGCCGCCGCACTCTATTTTCATGATTGCTTTATTCAGTTCAAAAATTCTGTTTCCAATGGAATTAATATCTTTGATGGAATCCTTTATCTGTGTGTTCAGATTGTTCTGATACTCCTGAAAGGATTGGTAAACAGATGTCGCATTCTCTATAAAGCTTGCCGCTTTTGACATCAGTACAGACATATTCACAGTGTTATTCGGATCCTTCGACAGCTCCTGCATCGCATTCCACAGTCCAGTCGTTCCCCACACAGACTCCTTAAATGCCGCTCCATCAAGCTCACCCAGGATATCTTCGATCTGAAGGATCGCCGAATATGATATTTCATAATAGTTTGACCTACCGTACTCCTCGCGGTACGCCATATCGAGAAATGTATCCCTGACATGTCTGCATTCGGCATATTTGGCGCCAGTTCCTACCTGCTGCTGCCAGCCCCTCACTGAGCGACCGCCATAAGTGTACGTCGAATCGGCATTTGCCACCTGCTGGCGGACATATCCGGGTGTATTCAGATTTGATAAGTTGTGCGCTACGGTATTGAGCGCACTCTGCGACGTGCGTATGCCGCTGTCGCCTAAATATAATGATCCAAACAAAGACATGGTATCTCTCACCTCGTGTTTCGTCGTTATTGCTTCGCGTCGAAACTACCATGAAAGATACCAAGCGATTGTCCGTTTGTATATGCATTCTTATTATAATTGGCTGTTTGCGGCGCAGACTTCATCGCTCGTATCATATCGAGGTTAAAATTCACCATATCCAGCCGTTCTGAAAGGAGCAGCTGATTTTTAGCATTCGTCTCCCTCAGCTTGTCTATGGTCGCCCTCAAGCGTTTCTGCACGTCCGTAAGCTTTCGCTGCTGGTCGGGCATTGATTCGAGCATCTGAATCAGGTCTATAAGTTTCAATGTTTCAACATCCCTGTTAACTACGTTGGCAATATCAGCCAGAAATTTATCTCTTTTCTTTTCCATTGCCTGGATTCTGCCTACGATCTCCTGTTCTTCCTCCATGATTTTTCCCAGGTTTTCGATGTCTCCCGCCACAATAACGGAAGTTTTGCTCTCCGAGAGTGTCACGAGCTTTTCATACTCCGCATTCTCACCGTCGAGCACGTCAATCAAGTTTTCCAATAAGCTTGCCACCTGTACACCTCACTGTCATGTCATGGCATCTTAGAATAAGCCATTGTACTTCTCTAACAGCTTTCCTGCAAAATCCTCCATGTCTACCTCATAAGTGTCGTTGTCTATGCGCTCCTTAATGGAACTTACAAGATTCTGGCGCACGTCAGGCGTTGCTGCGATTGCCTTTTTTGCTGCGGAAGCATCCTGAGCCGTCGCTGAGAGCATGAGCTGATCCTTGAAGCTTGCTCCTGCTGCCTTCTTCTCAGTTTTGGTTAACTTTTTTGTTCCGTAGATCTGCTGTATTTGATTATAGGCATCTATACGCATACCGGACTCCTCCTTCCCAACTAGTCAATTATTTATGTTATCAGTTCTTTTATATTTAGTTTATCGGATTATTTTTCATTTACTTTATACTTTTTTGCAAATTTAATCTCAGATATCGCTGTCTGTCTCTGTCTGGCCTGTAATACGGTGCATCGCCATAATCCCCCTGATCGTGCGGAATATATAAGGTTTGAGCTCATCGATCCCGACTGGCTCACTGTACAAAATGGCGCTGTAGCAGGTTGAACCCACGAGCTCAATCATCATAAACACCATCACCTCGGGATTCTCGAACCTGCCATCATCACCAAACATGGAATGGTAAATGTCGTAGAAATCGACTTCACTGTCCTCCCCTGCCCCGATGAGCACATTTTTGAACATACCCCAGCTGAGGTTTTTGGAGATGAATCCCAGAAGTGTCTTGTTCTCCACAAGCTGGTTGATAATATTGTCAATCAGGAAGATCACCCGTTCCTCAAGCTCAGTAATGTCCGTCGCCTGAAGGGCGAGATCTGCCCGCTTGAATACCTCACCTGACTTGTGAGCGATCAGTTTATTCCTGATATCATATTTGTCCTTAAAATACAGATAAAAAGTTCCCTTTGCCACTCCTGCATCTTCTACGATATCCGATATGGAGGTTTTCTGGATACCTTTGCTGGTAAAGAGCCTGAATGCAGTCTCCAGAAGGGATTCTCTTTTCATCTGCTTGTTTTTATCTATTTTGCTCATTTTCTTATTGTATTACCTGCAGATTCGTTTGGTTGGTCTTGCACGTTTTGTTATCGTAACGATATTAGTATACCAGCTTTTGATTCAAACCACAATGGGTTTACATAATTTTTTGCATAAAATAACTTACTTATTTCTTAATTCCCTTTTATATGAGGTTTGCCGCTCCAATGATGCCTGCATCATTTCCAAGAATCGCGCATCTCACCGGCGGCACAAATGCCCTGTCACCGCCAAAGCACAGAAAGCTTAGATGCTCCTCCACCGACTTCGTCAGACGGTTTCCCTGATTGCAGATGCCGCCTGACAAGAGTACGACATCCGGCCGGAAGATATTGACATAGTTTGCGATCGCTTCCGCAAGATATGTATAGTAGTTCTCCACGACCTCCTTTGCCGCCTGATCGCCCTCAAGTGCTGCATCAAAAGGGATTTTTCCGTTCATGTTCTCAATTTTTCCACCGCACATCTGATTCATCAAAGACTTTTTGTCTGCAGCCGCTGCCCGCTTTGCATCGCGAATCAGCGCCGTGGCAGACGCATACGCCTCCACACAGCCACGCCTGCCGCAGGTACAGGGCTCACCGCCAAGAATCATGCTGATATGCCCGAGTTCCGCGCCTCCTGCATTGCTTCCCTCAAAGACTTTTCCGTTCAGAATAATACCGCCGCCGACACCTGTTCCGAGCGTGAGCAGAATCGCGTTTGACACATCCTTTGCGGCTCCTGCCTTCACCTCACCCAGCGCTGCACAGTTTGCATCGTTGGATATGCGGATCTCACAGGAAAAATAATTTCCAAGTTCCCGCACAAGTGCCACATTCTCCCAGCTGATGTTATTGGAGTAACGCACGATACCTGCATCCGCGTCCACAAGACCCGGGCTTCCGACACCAATGCCTGCAAGTGCGCTCTCGTCTATCTTTAACGTTTCCATCAACTGCTTTACAAGTCCTGCCATGTCTGCTATGACTTCCTCCGCCGGGCGCTCTGCCCCTGTCGGTGCCGATGTCTGCGCTACAATTTTCTGATTTCCGTCAATGAGCCCTGCTTTGATATTGGTTCCACCCAGATCGATTCCTGCTCTGTACATTTTCATACCCTCCCATTAAGAAATTTTCAAAAATATTTCGTTAATCCCTTCATAATATCCGACTGTGACGATCGTCCTGTCATCACCCATACCCGGAAAAACATACTTCTTGAAATACGGCGTCGTCTCCAGAAGGGGATTATCTGACTCATACGCTGTCGGCGCGCTAAGTCCCATATAGTTTCCCCACGCCTCGATAATGGCATCTGTGTCAATATCTCTCCACAGGAGCGAGGTTCTGGCATAAAATTCATAGATTTTGCCATCGTCCGCATCAATGTAGGCATCAATCAGCCTGTTTTGCTTATCCGCATTTCTCTGGCTGTTTGACAGCTCTACTTTCCATACTGCAACGTTATTGCGCGGCTCCAGCACGTCAATCGCAGAATACAGCGTCGCATTGTAAGAAGCTGCATTCACGTCCCTGACCTCCTCGGGCAGGATATTCAGCTCCTTTAACATCGCTATACCTTCATTACAGCTTGTATAAATCTGCTCATCTGTTATTTCCTTGCCTGACGGTCCATTATATTTGCGCACAAATGCGTAAGAACCCTCCAAATCCTCATATCCCAGGTTCGCATTTCCGGCATAAAATGTCAGTGCGCTCTGCTCACTCTCCGAAAGAACCTGGATTCCAAGGCATCTTGACAGAATGTAAAGCTTTTCATTCGCATTCATCTGGTAACGGTAGCCCTCCCCTGCCTCCTCCACCAGCTCAATATGTGGTTCGTTCAGTATTCCCTTATCCTTGTACTTTGCAAGCGCCTCTGGTCCCCATATGGAGACTGCGATCACAAGTACTACAGACAGAAAAACCCCAAAATATCGCGCTGTCTTTCTCATGTACTGCCCTCCAAAGTGAACCCGATGCAGGAGCCTTTTCCCTGTTCGCTCTGTATCGTCAGCTCACTGTGATGAATTTTCAGAATCTCCTCACACAACGCAAGCCCAAGTCCTGCACCATTTTTGCTCCTTGCGCGGGATTTGTCCACCATGTAAAACGCCTTTGTAATCTTGCGCTGTTCCTCGGCTGGAATGCCGATTCCCTCGTCCTCGACCTCAAAGCGGTAGCCTGCGTCAAGCCTTCTGCCCCGGACTGTAACCGTACTCCCCGCATCCGACGCCTTGCAGGCATTGTCGATCAGGTTGACCAGCACCGTCTTGATCAGATTCACCTCCACCCATACGGTATCGTCATCGTAGATAAATTCAAACTTCATGCCGCGGTTTTCTTCCAAAAACATCTTTTGCAGATACTCGAAAATCTCCGCTGTGCGGACCTCTCCCAGCTCTGCCTCATCCTTCTTTGCCACGATGATATCCAGCAGGCGGAAGGACATCGCCTCAAGGCGCTTTCCTTCTGTATAGATATAATTGGCAGAGAGGAAGCTTTTTTCCTCGTCCAGCTTATGCGTGCGCAGCATATCTGCGTAACCAATGATCGCAGTAAGCGGTGTCTTGAGTTCATGGGCAAAAGCACCCATAAACTCCTCCTTCGCCTCATTCTCTTCTTCAAGTTTATCAATATTCTCTTCCAGTGCATTCGCCATGTTATTAAAATCACAGGTCAACTGTCCCAGCTCGTCGTTGCTCACCTGTCTTGCCCGATATGCATAGTCCCCCTCTGCCATCCTTCTCGTCGCCTTGGTAAGCAGTCGGATGGGCTTGGTCAGAAGGGAGGCGATCAAATGCATAATACCTGTACCGATCAACAGCATGGCAAGTGTCACTTTCCGATACAGGGAAAACCCCATCGCGCGCTCTGTAAACACATCCGAGACATCTTTCATCGTTTCCAGGTAGAGAATTCTGCCAAGGGAATCAATTGCCGCACAGGTGTGAACATAATAGCCGTTTGATGTCTCAATGACACGGTATGTCTTGGTATCTGGCTGAGTCTGCTGCAGAAGCCGCATGTCCACATCAAAACCATCACTTGTGTGCAGTACCTCCTTCTGTTCATTGGCAATCCGAATCAGGCGGTTTGTATTATGTCCCCCTCGTTCGAGATTTGAGGCGATCTCTTCCACTGTACTGTCTGGGAGTACATGATAGCGCGCTGGCACATTCAATGCCGCTGTCTCAAATGCAAAAGTTAAGATACTGCTCTCATCAGCTGCCTGCCCCACTTCCCGCGCAAGCGAAGTCTCAAACACATAATTTACGAAATAGAATCCGCTGAATCCAAGCGCCAACGCCATGACAACGATGGTTGATAATAGTAATTTCAGTGAAATTTTCATTGTTTAATCCGATACCTCCAGGCGGTAGCCCACTTTGTACACTGCTACCAGACTGTGCTCCCAGCCAAGCTTCTTTCTAAGACGCTGGACATGCAGATCCAATGTACGGCTGTCGGCAAAATACTCGCCTTCCCACACCTTTTCATACAAGGTTTCACGAAACAGCGCTACATTTTTGTTTTTCATAAAAAGTACCAACAACCCAAATTCCTTGTTGGTCAGTTCAATCGGTCTGCTGCCTTTCGTCACACGATGTGCCTCCACATCGACGGTTACGTCTCCCGCAGTAAGACGGTGCTCCGCCTTGTTATACCGCCTGAGGACCGCCTCCACGCGCGCGACCAGCTCCACCACATCAAAAGGCTTGACAAGATAATCATCCGCACCAAGTTTCAAACCTTTCACCCTGTTTTTGACTTCGTATTTTGCTGTGATAAAGATCACTGGAATCCCTAGTGGACGTATGTACTCCATGACATCATAGCCGTCTGCACCAGGCAGCATGATATCAAGCAGCACTAAGTCAAAAGTCTCCTTTTCTATCAAGTCTATAGCCTCCAGACCATCCTGTACCGCCGTACAATGGTAGCCTGCCGAGGATAAGTTCAGGTCAATCAAATCACAGATCGGTTTTTCATCATCAACGATCAATATCCGTATCATCTTCTGTCTTCCACCCCCAATAAGCTCTTGCTTTCTCCACGACACTCTGCATGGTGTCTTCCTCGCTGCACTGATACTGCTTTTTTATCTCCGTATCTGCCGAGAATCCGCCGGTTCTCTGATAATAGATACTGTAATCGCTTGCAACTGCAAGCCTGTGCTCCTCATCCTCGTAGCTGTACTTTGCCAGCACAACGATGTCCTTTAATCCATCACCGTCAATGTCCCGGCAATTGATGCCTTTCAGTGCATACAGGTTATCGTAATCGCCCATGGGCTGGAGTACCGACAAGATGTAATCCTGTTCATTGACAAGGTAAATCATGAACACATCATAGTCCGCAATGCGGTAAGTTCCCGGCACGACCTGCAGCTTTCCCAGCTTGCCGAAAGTCCTTGTGTAACACTGCTCTGTGATGATCTGGAAATTATGCTGCTGCAGCTCTTTTAGTGTAACAGCCGTATACAAAAACTCTGTAGAATAGCCGTCCCTGACAAATGCAGTGATCGAATCCGTGTTCTGGTTCATGGCAAAGCGGTTGATCTTGTCTGAAATACGGTAATCCCTATAAAAGATCAGTGCCTCCGTGTCCTGAAAAAGAACATCTCCTATCCTGTATTTCCTGCCATCACCGACTTCACAGGAGGTGATTAGTATAATGTCTGTCAGCATATCGCCATTCAGGTCCTGAAATGCCACAGAGACCAGCTCCTGCGCGGGCTGCTGCACCTGTCCGAGCACACAGCTGTTGGTCTCAAAGCGGTCTGTCTTGTACATAATCCTATCATCTTCATCTACAAAAAACAGCGCAAGGCGGTTGTACGTTTTGTCATATGCGGGAATCATCAGCAGCGGCGCTTCCATATTCATTTTTAAGTCTTTTACATCCGCATCGGGTTCCGCTTTCATTTGTCTTACCAGTTCTGTTTCCATTTCCTTTTGTTTGTCAATATCATACTGAACCGGGAATATGTGAATATCCACTATTTCAAAACCGTTTTCTGTGATATCTGCTTTGTATTCAACTGCGGCAAAGCGGGCATTGTACTCCTCATACAGTGTGCGGATATTTTCTGTGTTCTCGGCTGCTTCTGCTGCATTTACTTCTGAGACCTCTGCCAAAAAGTGCGGGGCAAGCATCACCGCAGCGCAGGCTGCTGCAAGCAGTTTCGCTTTTTTCCCGGATATTACACGCTGGTGCGTTTTAAAGTTTGGTAAAATCATAAATTGCGCCTTGCCTTTCTCTCTGAAGGGTTCAAATAAAACTCTAATTATTTATATATTACCACTATCTGAAAACAAAAGTAAATAAGAGTTTTACTCTTTCCTGACAAACATATTAACTATTTCAAATATATTGTCAAAGGCGGATCGACTGCCACGCGTACTGTATAAACCTTACATTATCCTTACAATTATATTATTGTATATTTCATGTTTATGGCGTACAATGAATTAGAAAATATATTTTGGCTCAATCTGAAATTGTGAAAATATGACTTCTTCATGTTCTGTAACAATACAAAATGAAACGAGTGATTTCATGGGAATTTATTTTAATACTGGAATGGAAAAATTTAAAAGTGCACTGCGTTCAAAAATTTATATTGATAAATCAGGTTTTTTGGAGTACACCAATTCTGTCCTAAATACGGAAGACAGATATATCTGCCTCAGCCGCCCGAGACGCTTTGGAAAATCCATTACAGCAGCGATGCTGTCTGCCTATTATGGAAAAGGCTTTGATTCCAGTCCTATCTTCGAGGGCAAAAAGATAGCACAGTCTAAAGATTACAGAGAATATATGAACAAATATAATATTATTGAAATAGATATGAATGTATTCCATCACCGAACTGATGCACAGACGAAACTGCCGATTACAGCAGCACAGACCGTTGCCCTGTTTCAGAAGGAAGTTATCAGCGAGATCAGAGAAGCGTACCCCAACTGCCTTGATACAGAAGAAGCGGATTTGCCAAACGCCATGACAAAAGTTCATGCAAAAACAGCGGCAAAATTTATTGTGATCATTGATGAATGGGACACCATCTTCCGCGAAGATCCTTATGATGAGGAAGCACAGGAATTGTACCTTAAGCTTTTGCGCGGACTGTTTGATGCTGCCTCCAAGGAATTTCTCGCACTGGGATACCTGACCGGAATCCTTCCTGTCAAGAAATACGGAACACAGTCAGCCTTAAACAATTTTGATGAATTTACCATGATCAATCCAGAACCATTGGAGCAATATGTTGGCTTTATAGAAGATGAGGTGCAGGGTCTTTGCGATGAATACCATATGGATTATGCCCGGATCAAACAGTGGTATGACGGCTATCAGCTGAATGATCATTTTCATATATACAACCCGAAATCCGTCGTGGACGCCATGCGCAGACGCAGAATCGACAACTACTGGACACGAACAGAGACATACGAATCGCTGAAAAAATATATCGGTATGAATTTTGACGGACTGAAAGATGATGTCATAGAAATGCTGGGCGGCGGACGATGCAGAGTCAATCCTGACAAATTCCAGAACGACATGGTGACTTTCAAGAGCAAGGACGATGTCTTTGCCCTGCTCATCCATCTCGGTTATCTCGCCTTCGACCACGACCGCCGCGAGGCATATATTCCAAACGCGGAAGTTCGCAGCGAGTTTGTCAATGCCATTGAGGGAAACGAGTGGAACACGGTTGTCGATGCAATCACAGCTTCCGAAAAGCTTCTGCGCGCCACCCTGAAAAAAGAAGAAGAAAAAGTCGCAAGCGCAATTGCTAAAGTACACATGGACAATATTTCTGTCATTAAATACAACGATGAAAATTCCCTGAGCTGTGTCGTCACGCTTGCGTATTACAGTGCCATGAAAGACTATATCCTCGTCCGGGAGCTTCCGACAGGTGAAGGCTTTGCGGATATCGCATTTGTGCCCAGGCAGAAAACAGACAGTCCGGCTATGCTTGTGGAGTTGAAATACGACCACTCCGCCGAGAGCGCCATTGACCAGATCAAGGCTAAAAAGTACACTGGAAAACTTATGGAATATGAGGGAAATGTCTTATTAGTAGGAATCAGCTACGACAAGAAAACCAAGCAGCATCTATGTAAAATTGAAGATGCCCTTATTCATTAAAGGAATCCCCTGATGTGCTCAGGGGATTCCTTTTTAAGCATATTCCAACTGTTCCTTTTCTGATAAAGCATTTTCTGTCTCTTCACTCTGGTTTTCCGCTTCCTTCTGCTCCTCTTTCTCGCGGATTTCTTCCTCTGGTGTCGTATCCTCGTCAACATGGTCCCGTTCATCGAGTTCGTCCTGCAGACGCTCTGCGATTTCCTCTGTGCGGCTTGTGATACTGTCCTGTCCCTGAGCCCTCATGATGTCATCCTCATCAAACAATGACTGCAGTTCCTTCTTCTGCTGTTCTGCCATTGCAAGATGACGGTCGCCAAGGTGTGCAATGCGCAAATCCCTGGCATTGATTCTCTCCTGCAGCGCAGTCTCCCTGTCTCCTTTCAGATCGCGGTATCCGTTCTTCATATCCATTTGGTCAAAGTATTCCCTCATTGCCTGCAGCTTTTTCTTTGCCTCCGGGTCTGTCTCCTCGTTGATTCTGTCCGTAAAAGATGCCGTTACCTCCTCTTTGTTGGCAAGCATACTGACATAGTACGACATTGCCTCTATCTTTTCCTTAATGGTGAAGTTTTCTGCATCATTTATACGGTATATATTTTTCCTTTCCGCCTCAACAGCTCTGAGCGAGTGATCACTGGCCTCAATCCGAAATGTACTTGACTCATCCATGCGGTTCATGGTGTCCAGCATACCCATTTCTCCCTTTGCCGCCATTGCGCCAATTTCACCTTCCATCAGGCTGCCTGCAGACTCCGCATCATCCGTCTTGTCCTCCTCGTCCTCCGCTGCCTTGGCTTCCTCTTCCTCGTCCCGGTCCTTGAAGCTTTCGATCATCATGATCAGCTCGGAATTCTTTTTATTGATTTCCTCCTGCTGCATGGAGGCCTGCTCTGCTGCCTTCTGCGCATCCCGCTGCAGCTTGCTGATCTCGGATTTCTGCATTTCCTCGAGCTTTTGCAGCTCAGTCAGCGCTGCCGCTCTCTGCTCAGCCATCTCGGCAGTTTCCTTGTGGTTAAAATCATGGCGCAGGGCATACGATTTGTCTCCCCATATGTTTACCTGATTTAACAACTCCTCGAAAATATCCTCATCTGTCAGCTGCACCGCTTCCTCGGTCTCCCCATCCGGATCAGATGCCATCGCCTCCTGTGTCTCTTCTGCATCCGTATTCATAAACTGAAGCAGACGGTTTGCCGCCTGTTCCTGCCGCTCCATCTCCTTCGCCTGTCTTGCCAGCGCCATCGCCTCGCCGGAAATCGTAACTTTTACAGCCTCCGTCTCCTTCGCCTGTTCCTGTGACTCCAGCATCCTGCGCCGCGAGTGCGCAGATGTATTGGCATTTATTTTGTAGGTGTTCATCACAAAACGGCTGTCAAACTGATTGAATGGATTCGTCTGACTGGTCTGATGAATTTGTATTTGCATGCTCTCAACCTCCTTGTTTTTGTTCCTGCAAATCCGTTTACATTCGTCAAAGTCCCTCATATTGTTTATCGGACAATCATACGTATTTCTTTATGCAGTATAGATTAGGAACTGTAGAAAAATAGCTGATACAGATTGCGCAGGATATTTCTTCGAGGTTAAACTGTTTCCTAAATATCAATCTCAAGTGGTTTGTCTATCTCGTCCGAAACATATTTCCCGTTTTTCTTGCGCTGGCGCACACACTCTGTCAGGAGATATTCAATCTGTCCGTTGACAAAACGAAAATCGTCCTCGGCTCATGCCGCGATTGCGTCATACAGCTTCGCGGAAAGCCTGAGCGGTACTTGTTTCTTTGCCGAATCGCCCATAGTATCATTCCTTTTTTACCTGCGTTTTCTTAATTGGATACCATCGCCGCCCTGCGCTCCTCGTCGAGATCCACAATATGGTTTTCACCGAGGCGCTCCAAAACCATCTCAACCATTCCGACAGGTAAATCCCCTCGCAATAATATAAAAAATGCCTCCTGGTAATACCAGAAGGCATTTTTTATATTATATCATTCCTTATGAATCACGTATTCTGCAAGCACACTGAAAATCTTCTCCATATCAAAGGGCTTGGTCAGATGATCATTCATACCCGCCTCTCTCGTCCGCTTGACATCTTCCTCAAAATCATTTGCAGTCAGCGCCAGAATCGGAATTGTCTTTGCATCTGACCGCTCCATCGCACGGATTTGTTTTGTCGCCGTCACTCCATCCAGAACCGGCATATGCATATCCATCAAAATTGCATCAAATGTTCCCGGAGGATTGCCGCCGAACAGGTCAACCGCAATCTGTCCATTCGCTGCGCCTGTGACAATCAGTCCCCTCTCCTTTAAAACTTCCTGTACAATATCCAGATTCAGTTCATTGTCCTCGACAATCAAAACCTTCATTCCGACGATTGCATCATCCTCGTCTTTATTGATATTCAATCTGTTTTCTGATCGCTCTACTTCTTTTTCCATATTTACGCCTCATCCAATTCTTTTATTTGTAATAAGGAACTGTACAGAAATGGACAAGTAAAATGGTAAAGTTTTCTAACACAATTCCTAATGTGCAGCAAAATGATAAGCTGTTTCAAAACACGGATTCTGCATCTATATCACTCTGTTTTCTCAAGATTTTTGCAGCGTGGTGCCAAAAACTGTCCTGAACAACTTTCTATTTTACATTATACTTGTTTTTCGCCGTAATATCAATGTAATTATTTTATGCACTGGCCTTCATCGGGCCATCGGTCATGACAAGAATGTCATCTACCTTCACACCGAGCACTGCTGCCAGCACTACAAGATTGTCTATCGTTGGCAGCGCCGTCCCGTGCTGCCACTTATACAATGCCTGCGGTGTGGAGAAGCCAAAGATCTCCTGCAGTTCCCGCACAGACAACCCTGCCTGTATTCGCAGTTCCATAATATGCTGCCCCGTCTTAGCCATGTCTATGGTCGGTATCGTAACCATTTTCTGTTCCTCCTGTTCCGGCCGTTGACCAGAACAAAAGTTTTCAAGAATTCTAGTCAGACGCCTTAAAATTATAAATTGGTTTCATGATATCAATGACGTCTACAGATTCTCTGATGACGTCGATAATGTCCGCCAATGATTTATATGCCATTGGTGCCTCATCGAGTGTTGCCTCGTTGACAGAAGTGGTGTATACACCCTCCATCGTTTTCCGATAATCATCCATGGACAGATTTTCCTTTGCCTTGGTGCGGGACATCAGACGTCCGGCTCCGTGCGGCGCGGAATAATTCCACTCTGGATTACCCTTTCCAACTGCAAGCACGCTCCCATCTCTCATATTGATCGGAATCAACACCTTCTCACCCTTGTGGGCTGCAATCGCGCCCTTACGCAGAATCATCTCATCTGTATCAATATAATTGTGAATGGTATGAAATGCATCTGTACCTGTCATACCTGTTTTTTCCAAGATCACTTCCGCCATCTTCTCGCGGTTACGTCTTGCAAACTGTTGGCAGAGGTCCACATCGTGCAGATAATCCTCAAGGTAAGTCCCATACAGATAACACAGATCTTCTGGAATTAAGCAGTCCTTGTGCTCCCACTTGAGCTCCTTTAAGGCACCCTGAATTTCGCTTCTGCGCCCTGCCGCTTTATACTCTGCGATCAGGATATCCCTTTTCTTGAAATACTCCTCTTTGCCTGCGTGCAATTCAATCGCAAGCCGTTGGTAGATTTCCTCCACCTGTTTTCCGAGATTTCTGCTGCCAGAGTGAATCACAAGATACTTCGTCCCATCCTGTGCCATATCCACTTCTATAAAGTGATTTCCACCACCTAATGTTCCAATGCTCCGCTCCAGACGTTTCGCCTCTTTCAGACTCCGGTAACAGCGCAGCTGCAATAAATCAAACCGCTCCTGTCTCCCCTCCCACACATTCTTCCCCGAGGGGATAAAATGGGCAGCTGCATCCATTTTCTCAAAATCAATATTCACTTTGCCGAGGTTCATTGTATACATACCACAGCCAATATCCACGCCGACCACATTCGGAACTGCCCGATCCGTGATCGTCATCGTTGTCCCAATCGTGCAGCCCTTGCCTGCGTGGACATCCGGCATGACACGTATCCTGCTTCCCTGTGTACACTCATAATCACACATACGGCGAATCTGCTCAATTGCTTCGTCCTCAACTATCTTCGCATAACAGAGCGCTGTATTGACCTTTCCCTTAATCTCCAATACGTCATTCTCCAACATTTTTTCCCATCCTTTCTATTTCCTGGCCCCTCTAAAAATCCATCTACTGTATCACCCGCAAAAAAACCGCTTATCTTGTGAAACACTTTCCATACAAGATAAGCGGTGATAACCATAAATATGATATTTCATGCCCTTTTTGCTGTATGATTCAACACACAGGCCCTATATCAGAACATTCCAACCAACAATTCCTTCTCTTATATGAAAATCTATATGAGCATATCAAACTTAGACTCTGTTTTGTATGCAGCGCCTGTTCAAATCCTCTACTATAGGAATAATCATTTAAGTTGATTTGCAATGTCATGTTCATCGTTATTTCCTCTCTGGCGTTTCATCCGTCCGCCTTTTTTATCTTTACCGTAACTATACCACACTTTCAACGATTTGTCATTATACTTGTGGTATAAAGTTGTAAGATTTATCTAATATCGTCTTTATCCATCATAATCCTTTACAAAGCTTGATTTTACAGGGATTGTATAACATCAATCATGTTAACTATGTTTATCATGTTTCGTCTGTAATTAACCTTATTTCTTTCAAATTTGCGGTAAAAATCGGGGTAGGATTGGGGTGCGGAAAAAGGCGGTCTTTCGCGCCGCCCATGCCTTTATAGTACAATTTTTAAGTTGTCCATTTCCTTTTGTTTGGTATTTGGCAGAACATGACTATACAAATCCATTGTCATTGCAAGACTGTTGTGCCCTAAGATTGTTTTTAACGTCTGTGGGTTCCCTCCCTGCTCTATATAGCGTGTTGCAAAGGTGTCCCTCAAAGCGTGCGCCGTAAAATGCTGTATCGGTCTGCCCTGCTCTTCCAGTCTTGCAAGTGCATCACTGATCGCCCTGTTTACTGCATGATTATGTACAATGCCACCATACACTGCTGTAAACACTCTGTTTTCTATCTGAACAATGCTGCCCTGCTTTTTTCTTTGCCGCAGCAAAATATCCTTGATTGTGTCATTTAATGGAATGTCGCGTTTACCAGCTTCACTTTTAGGACTCCCTATCGTTGCAGTGCCATCTTCGTTAAAAGAGGCTGTTTTTGTAATGTGAATGACATTCTGCTTGTAGTCGATATCGTCCCATGTCAAAGCTGCTGCCTCGCCTGATCTCATACCTGTACATAAAAGCAGTGATACAAACTCATAATAATAGTCTTTTGCCATCTCCTGCATAAAGTCCTTTTGTTCCTGTTCCGTCAATGCCCTGTGATATGTTTCTGCTGCTTTTGTATCAGTGTCTTTTAATGCTTTGATACCATCTGCCGGACTCTTACTTATAACAGTATATTGTACTGCATCATTTAATACTACCTTTAGCATTTTTAAAACAGTGTTGCAGGTTGATACAGACAAATGCCCTGCAATATCTTTTCGGAGCGCCAATATTTCCCTGCGTTCAATCTGCTGCACTTTCCTGCCGCCTATTTGGGGCGATACATGCTTGTAATAATAGCTTTTGTACGTTTTTAGTGTATTTCCTTTTGTACCGTTCCTTTTCCCTGTCAGCCATTCTTCAAAATATTTATCAAGCGTCAGATTCCTGTTATCTGTATAT
The DNA here is from genome assembly GCA_029067205.1 of Lachnospiraceae bacterium. Taxonomy (GTDB): domain Bacteria; phylum Bacillota; class Clostridia; order Lachnospirales; family Lachnospiraceae; genus COE1. Next base: position 2,907 of record JAIEEY010000159.1, on the reverse strand, counting down.
ATCCCTGCCTCTATCTTTTTCCTGATCTCCTGCTCTTTCTGTGCAAGCTCCTTTGATGTCTTGGCGTATATGCTGTACCGCTTGCCATCTACAGTGAAACGCTTTTCCAGTGTTCCGTCTGCACGCTTTCTTGTTCCGGCTCCTAATCTTGCCATAATAGCACCGCCTTTCTATGATATGGGAGTCGGCAGCAGTGTTGTACTGCCGACTTGCCCCTTTGTTCTTATCTGCTAAACAGCATATAGAAAAATCCAAACATAAGTATCATTCCAAGATATGCAGCGATATAGTTCAGGATCATTTCAAGTTGCTCTTTGCTCATTGGCTGTCTCTCAATCCTCGCCGCCTTGCAGAACTTGTCCTTGTCTTTTTCCGCACCTTTAATCGTGTGAATTACCTCTTTGAACTTTCTTTCGTCTTTCATGCAGACACCGCCTTTCTCCTTGCACGCTCTATACGCTTTCCATTTATCAGACCAGAGGAATAAGCTTGTGCCAACTGAAGATGAATTGACATCTCCTCTTTCGATAATGCTATCAGCACACTTCTGGTTACGTAGTTGCCAGACTGGGTCAAACACTGATGCTCAAGCATTTCCAAATCGTTCTGTATCTGCTTATACTTTCTGAACTTACCCATGACCGCTGCTGTCTCACTCAATCTATCACCCATCTTGTCCATGTACTTCTCAATCTGCTTATCACTTGCAGACAAATAATCCTTTGCAAACTTCAAGTTAATCTCATAGTTTGCATGGTCTTTGTTAAGCACAAGGTATCCTGTTTCAGGATTAATGAACAACGTAAGGCTCCCAAGCGTTGCCCCGTCCTCCCACTGGGAGAGGAACGAGGAAGCCTGTTCAAGTGTTAAATCATTGATACCGCAACTTGCTAATTTTAATGTTTCGTCAATTATTTCGTACATAGTAAAATCTCCTTTCAAACTCTGCTTGTCTGCTTTGCCCTGATAACCATTCTAAGCGGATCCGGCTCATTCCCAGCATATTCTTCAACCGCTGCCACTGTAACCACTCTGACGCCTCTCTGTGTATGTACAAGCACCTTATCCCCGACGGATACCTGGTCAATGAGTATCTCTGGCAGCTCCCATGAATATGCCTTTTTACCTGGCTTATAATTTGCCCTCACAATCTTCCGCCGGCCGTATCTGACAGGAACACTTTGCAAGCCATATTGGACCGCCAGTAAATAAGATGTGTAACCGTCGATCAGGTTGCCCCAGCTGTCAAGAATGATCTGCGACTGTAAAAGCCCGGTTTCCATGAAGTACCGCTCTTTCTGCTCCATCTTCTCCGCTTTGGGGGAGTGCGTCGCAAAACAGGGGAAAATTTTTATTGTATCAACGGGAATGTCAAACACTCTCCCAGATGCTCTCACGCCCTGCTGGTATGCGTCATTGGAATATTCTGTGAATACATCTAAAAATGTCTTGTCAACCTCTCTATCCATTTCTCTCCCATAATCACGCTTTTGCCATGCTTTCAGCATTTCCACTGTAAGGCAAAAACCGCTATATGCCACTTTCTTTCCTATTTCATAAGTTGCATTTATCGCATTTATGAAAAGCTGCAGAAATTCTTTGTCCTCTATCTTCTGAAATTCCGGCTCATTCTGGAATCGCTCTATTGCAAGCGGAAAATTCATTTTAATCAATCCTTTCTTTACATGGGGCAGCAGCCATGATACAATACCTGCGTACCCTCAATCTTGCTGGGTTATTGGGTTACTCGCTCCTTATCAGACTGGTTCTCTGTTAAGGGGCGTTTTTATACGTTACAGGCAAGGTTTTCAAAATACTTGTCCAGCCTCCGACGCGAATAAAGCACTCTCCCATAGATACGCACTATTGCACTGCAGTCCTCGGCTGATTTCCGCAAGGTTGAATATCCCATGTTGTAACGTGTCTTTGCCAGTTCCATTGTCAGTAATTCCATATCGTCAAGGCATACCTTTTGTATTATTGGCTGTCCTGAATATCTTCCCTGTCCTGCGGTAACTGCTTGTTTCAACAATTCCTCCACTTTGATAAAATACTCCCTTGCCTGATCGCCCTTCGCACTGTTGGAAGCCATAGCCAGTTTTTTGGCAAATGTAGCAGTTAAGATATAATCTGTTGTGGGATTTGGATTATAATTCCGTTCGTCATGAAGTACGAACGCCCAATAATCCACGTTTTCTTCTGCAAAGTCATTCTCTGTAATATTCCGCTTGCACCACTTTGAGTAATTGCTTTGGTTCAGTTCCAAGAATGAATACAGCTTCTTTGCCGTTGTTCTGCCCTGCTCGTCAATCCCTAAAGCTATCTCAATAGGCGTATTGCCTACTTTGATAATTGCCTTTTGTGACTCTACAGCAGCAGGGGTATTGAATAGTGTCTTTGTTTTTCGCATATTCTGTTCACCTCCTAAATTTTTCTCTACACTGTAATACTTACCAAAGCTCCATAATTTTCTTTATATCCGTAACCGCCGATAACCTTTGCATCTGCGTGAAGCTCTATGCCGTTATCAAGAACAATCGCTACGCTTTGAGAAATGCCCTTTGGCAGATAACCAATGTGTGCATATCCGATTCCCTTTATGCCTACCACTACAGCCACGGCGTATTTATCGAATGTGTTTGCTCTGTCACGTCTAAGGTATGTAGTAAGTTCTTCCGGCTTTCTTCCTGCTATGAACTGCAAAAGGTTCTGTCTGTTACCGAATTTCACACCTGCCGCCCTTACTGTGATACCGTCTTTAACTCTCGCCCAGGCTGTTTTGAATGCCTTTGAAAGTGTGTACCCCAGCTTGCGAAGTTGGTTCGCCATTGTTGCCACCGCCTTTCTTGTCTTTGTGATTTGCTTCATGTTGCTTACCTCCTTCATTTGATATACGTATCATAACCC
>JAIEEY010000158.1 GCA_029067205.1 Lachnospiraceae bacterium | reverse complement strand
TATACTTGATAATTGAACAATGGTCAACAAATATTGCTAAAAATAAAAATTTTATAAAAATTCCCTGATATCCAGTGTAAGTTTTTCCTCAATATTGATTAATCTCTTTGTGATATCCTTGGATTTCTCGTCTGCTGCCTTATACTGATTCAGATACTTGTGCAGTGATTTGACACCCATGTTACAGCCATCTGTCATCAGGTCTGCAATCGTGTGATCTGACTCATTCATGACAAGCTTCATATTCGTCTTCATCCACGACATGCTCTTTGCCATGACATTCGGCTCTTTCCCGTCATCGTGGTATTCCGTGAGCAGCGCCTGTATTTCGCCTTGTAGTTTTTCGTGCTTTGCCTTGCAGTCCGCCAGACATTTGCGCAAATCTTCATGATTGACGTACTCTATAACTTCATCAATCGACGACACACCCATCTTGATCCCCGCATCACACTCCCGCAAAAGTTTGATTGTATCCTGTTCGATCATTACCCTGTTCCTCCTGACTTTATGATTAATTTATAAAGTCAGTATCCCCACCTTCACAGTTTTTATCCACGGATACCACTTTATTTCCTGCGGAACATATGAAGCAGACCACAAAACATCAGTACGACAGCAAGGACCTGTATTGCATGTCTAAGTCCATGGGAAATAACGTCTGTTAACATTATTGCACAGCCATTCATCAGCAGTCCGACCGCCATGAGCACTGAGATATTGCGGCGTCTGCCGCTTCTCTCAATTCCGGTCAGCCTGGCATTCAATTCCGCGATCGTATTATTCAATCTTATTAACGCATTTAACAATCCCACCAAAAATGCTCCAAGAAAAAGTGCAAAGGCATATCCCAACAAGATTCCTTCGGCAGCTCCGCAATATAATTCGATAAAAATACAAAGCATTTCTATAATCGTCACCACTTTGAACATCCTGCGGATTTTTTTATAATGTTCAATGGTAGAAGCGAAATCTGTATACAACTCAAACTTCCCTTCAGACGCTTTTTTGCGCAAAATCACCCAATACGTCCACGTCTGAACGATCTCGATCCCCGCATCCTGCATCAGTTCCCTGTAATCACTGCTGACAGAAAACAGCCTGTCACCAAAATCAACCTGATAGACATATTCGCCCCTTTCGCACTTTTCAAAACGGAAGAATCCAGCAAAAAAGCTTTTCATCGCCCATCCGTCTGCCGACATCTGGTTCAACCACTCTGTCTCTGCGTCCTTGTCTAAGTAAAAACGAAATTTTATCATTTCCTGATTCCCCCTCTTTTATTCACCCTTCATCAGCTCTGCATTTCTCAACAATTCTTCCAGCCGCACTCTCTCCGACTCAAAAACTGCTTTTCCTAAGTCTGTAATGATATATTCTTTTTTCTTTCTGGACTCTGTGTCGACACTGTAGATGTCGATCCACTTCTTTTTCTGAAGCGTCTGTATCGCACCGTACAAAGTCCCAGCTCCTAAAACGACACGCCCGTTTGTCAGCTGTTCTACCTCCTGAATGATTCCATAGCCATGGTTTGGTTTCCGAACTGCCAGAAGGATATAATATACAGCTTCCGTCAGCGGATTATCTTTTTCTCCCATTTGTTCACCTCTACTATATAGTTCCTAATTTATCGCATCACGATATATCGCTAAATGATATATCATATATCCAATATATTATCTAGCGATATATTTGTCAAGAAAAAATCAGGAAAGCATTCTGTTTTCATTTCAAAAATAGAAAGTTTCCTGATTTTAATGTTATGGATTCAATACAAACTACTTCTTCTTTTTGATCGGTTTGAGAACAAGGCCGTTTCCTCCCTTTCCAGTTTGGATTTCCAATCAAAATGATCCTGGAAATCTATTTCATCGCCTTTTTATTATCGGTATAGCATACCATAGCTAATGGCCGCGGTCAAACTTTAAAAGACTCTCACTTTCGCCAAACCGAAATGTATACACAATTTTTCTTTACATCACTTTGCCAGAATACTATAATGATTGTAGCAGTAAGGAAACAAACAAATACTAAAAATACGAGGTGTTTTATGGAGGACCTGAAATTCGAAGTCTTGTACAAAGATACTGTCACTGCGTCCGTCGAAATAAAAGGAAACATTGCACACATCCAGCGTTTTGACGACTGCCCAATCCACTATCTTTTTCCCAGGGAAGAAATGGATTTATACGGCGTGTTGGAAATTCTGGAAGGCAGATGTTTTCCCCGTAACCGCGTCAATGCAGATGCTTTACTGCGCAAGCTTGGATTAAAAAACTATCACCCCCTCGACATTGTGCGCAAAACGCATGGTCTCATGCGAAATGATTATGTGTGGATTCGGTTCGAAGGGGAAGACTTGAATTATGATGACATAAAGATCCGTTGATTTGAACTCTACCCATACAGGAGGCAGTACAATGTTTGACGTTAATTTAGACAATGAATACCTTGCTGACATCGACGGAACCAGCGAAGGGACACAGATCAAATTCCACAAGGACAACTACTGGTACAAGCTTGACTCGTCTGGCGGCGAAGGCATCGCAGAGGAACTATGCTCAAAGATTCTTGTCTTTTCTTCCATAACTGACAAAGAGTATGTCTGTTACGAATCTGGTCTGATCAACAAATCCAAAGGATGCCGCAGTCACAGTTTTCTGGAAGATGGTGAGGAATTTATCACGCTCTACCGCTTTTACCAGCTTATGACAGGCGAAAAACTAAACGACAAGGTTAATCTTCTGAACACGCCAAGGGAGCGTGCGGACTTTGTTCTTGATTTTTTCCAAAATGCCATTGACTTAGACCTAAGCAACTACTTTGCAAAAATATTCACATTGGACTATATTATTCTGAATGAAGACCGCCATTTTAACAATCTTGGATTTATCCGGTCTGTAGACGGAACCTATCACGAAGCCCCGATCTTTGACAACGGAAAGTCATTATTGGTAGGCAATCCGTCTATAAACCGACGGCTTCTGCTTGCAGAAAATGTAAAAAGAACGATTGCCAGACCATTTTCCGGCTCTTTTCAAAAGAATATGGAATTATTTGGAATTGGATTTCAGTTGAACATTGAAAACTGCATCAATGAAATTGCCCAATACCCCGCCTGCCTGGAAAAAGAAGTCCTGCTCTTTCAACTTGAAAATTGCAAAAACCTGTTTCACGAATAGTACAGTATTTCGCAAATACTTTCACTAAAATACTGCAAAATCAAAACCTCTTCCTTCAAAATTATAAAACGTAAAGAATAAGTACTTCCCATCCCTTGTGCGGCTAGTTATTGGCTTATACTGCCACCACTTGTCATTTCCATAGTGCTGAATATAGATTCGTTTCCCTTTCCAGTCCTCCGAAAACCGATCGTATGGTATATATACCGTGATCGCACCATGTTCTTCCCTGCCTATGGAATACACGTCTGAAACTGGGGCTTTTTTGGTTTCCCCCAAATCCTTCCATTCTGTCTGATTGCTGGAAGCTGCCAGATCAATGCCCTCTGTTTTGTCGATACAGCTAATGATGATCCCGTCATATTCCTGCAGTTCAAAGCGTCTATACTCCGTATTCTCTTTTTCGAAAACTGCATAGGAACAAATATAGAGGCCGTCCTGTTCGATCTCAAAATCCATTACACCGCCCCTGCCGTAAGTATGTTCATATCCTCTCTTGTAATCTTCCTCACTTCTGTAAGAAATCAATATCGCTTTCATCCTATACACTGCAACGCATTGCTCCAGAAAAGCTGCTGCTTTTGGATTTGTTTCTGGGAAATCCGTTAAATCCTGATTCCTGCAGTCATCGATCCGGATACATGTAGCATGACTCTGCAAAAAGTTCTCAATATCCCCACTTTGATACAACTCACTGATCAGATTCTTTTCTTCTCCATTCGCATATTCTATATAAAAATCCTGAATCTCATATCCCAGCAAAGAAGTAAAATATTCTTTTGCTTCTTCTGATATCACATCATGCTGAAAATCATCTGTACCCTGTAACGTGTCAGTCATTCCGCTGATATGTACCTTAATTTTTTTTCCTTCATACTTCATAGAGACTACTGCACAGCCCAAAATCGTCGGATGAGCCAAAACTTCAAATCGTTTTGTACAAACATCCACCCCGATAACTTCCGCCTCAAGACCATACTTGTCCTTGATATAATTGACAGCATTCTCTTTACTGATCTGGGAAATCTCCCGCATCTGCTGTTTTTCCTCTCTGGAATAACCACATCCGCTAAGAAAAGCGGCAATGAGAAAAAATATTAAAAGAACCCTACATTTCATCCTACATTCCATTATCATACACACTCCATACTTTTATGGAATATATTATATAAAATTCGAAACTCCCTGTCAAAAGGAATCATGTCATGCCAAATGCAAAGCTTGAAAACCTTCTCAACCTCGCCCTCTCTGCCACCGAAACCGAAATGCAAAAATCCCAGGTTCTCGGCACAGGGTACACCCCCGCCACAAGAACCTGGGAATTGATCGTCAAATATCACGGAGCACTTGAACGTCTCGAATCAGAAGTCATCCATATCGAACCCCTGATTAACGGTTACGCAATTGCAACAGTGCGGGAAGACTTTGTGGACGCTTTTGCCGACCTTGACGAAGTTGAGTTTGTCGAAAAGCCCAAACGCTTGTATTTTGAGTAGAACGCCGTTAACAAGAGAATGCTGTATGATGTGCCCGCCTGCCAAAATCCATGCTTTGCACCTACTGTAAGGTTTGGCTGTGGTGTCCAGAACGCAGTTGCAACTGGAAGTTTCGGCATCGGCTTCCCCGCCTTCTTGCAGTCAGCCGCATTGATGATCAGACGGAAACGATTGCCGAGGTCGATCAGCAATGTTGCCACAGCAGAACCTGTCTTTGATGTAAATTTTTTTACTTGCTGTAATACTCGTCCGTCATAAGGACACCCTTTAAGAGTGTCACTGTTATTTGTCAAACTCCTCACATGCCATAAGCTGCTGGATATCATACAGAACATTCATCACTTCCCTGCCCGCCTCCTTGCGGTATCTGATGAGAATCCTGCTCACGACCATGTCTGCGTTCTCCTTGTTCACATCCAACAAGAGCGCCAGCACCTGTATTGAACTATACTTTGTTGTCACATCGCCCTTCCTCAAAGAGGATACCACCGCATGCTGCAAATACTCCAGCTGTCCCTGAATCACTGTTTCATCCATCTGTGTATGTTCCCCCTAATCATCCAATGTGAAAAGTACACACTGCACTTCCCTGTGATTGCGAATCAGATTTCTCTCCATGAAACGATAGATCTTCTCAAAATTACTGTACTCTACCTCGAAAGAACCTTCCATTTTCCTCTACCTCAGCTTATTGGTTATCTCCTCAAGGGAACTGTGTGGTCTGTCATAGACAAACAGTACCGCTGCTCTCCTCACCAAGATCAGCAAAAAAACGGTAGCCGTTCTTGCCATCATTCTTCACGCTGTAATGCGCTTTGTCTGCATTTTGGTACAGCAACTCATAAGTCACACCATCAAGCGGCGCATTTGCGATCCCCATGGAGACAGTTACCCGCATCAGCCTTCCCGGCGCAACAAGCTCGCGTTCAATCTGCCGGATCATACGCTGTGCCTTTGCCTTCGCTTCATATTTATTTATCATAATGTCCCGGAGAAAATACCACAAATTCATCTCCACCAAGCCTTGCTACAATATCTTTCGAATCCACAGCCTTTTTGAGTCCTCTGGCAAATCTCGTGAGCACATGGTCTCCCTCCATATGTATCGTTGACACTCTTAAAATTATCCATATCCATGATGAAAAAGGTTCCCTCACAGTCCGTGCGCAGTTTGGCATTCACCTGCTCCGGCACTCCCTGTCGGCTCCTGAGTCCCGTGAGTGGGTCCCGCTTTGCCTGGACAATCAGTTCCTGCTGCTTTTAACCGTCTTTGCCACCTCCTGCAGCTGACGTTCGAGATTCCTCTTCATCTTTTCAAGTTACATTAATTTTTCGTTTTCACTGCTTATTATCTCTGACTGAATAACTGTATGCATATTCATCCCTTCTACTGCTTCTGTACTATATTCAATTCTTTCGTTTATTGAATTGTATGCCACTGGTGTTCCGACCAGATATTCATCTGCCTCAAAAATTAATGGCTCTATTATAACGCAAATACAACCTGATTTGCATGTAAAAAATGTAAAAATGTGTTATACTCATTTTAATATTTCTGTATAACTTGGTCATAATCTATCGTTATGACCAAGTAACCCAGAAAATAACATAAGAAATGAGATGATTTTTCATGGAACCCGACTTTTACGCAAAACGCACACAAAGACTTCTGCACAGCGGCTACCCCATAGAACTCACGACTATCGACTGCACCCTGCCCGATGCGCCCATTATATACTGGCATTGGCATGAAGAGGTAGAGTTTCAATATATCCAGCAGGGACAGGCATACATCACCTGTGATGAAGACAATATTGCTGTCTCTGCGGGTGACATTGTCTTTATCAATCAGGCAGTCAGACATTTTATCACACCTGCAGGCCCTGACGGCGTCATTTTCAGTTCCATTATAGTGAATCCGTCTTTCATACTGGGTTTGGGCCAGTTGGAACTGGAAAACAAATACATAAACCCGATCACTGCCAACCGCTCCTTCAATTGTCTGCACATCACCAGTACAGATAATCTTTACCAGCAGTTTATGCCGCTTCTAAAGCAGCTGATCGCAATCAACGAAGACCGCCCCTCCGGCTATGAACTTATGTCAAAAGCATATATATTACAATTATGGAAACTCCTATATGACCAGCTCCCAGCCAAGTCTGCCTCCTCCTCCAAAGTCTCTGTACGCACCTCCAACCAGGACGCACAGAGAGCAAAACAGGCAATGCTCTACATACAAGAGCATTTTATGGAATCTGTCACACTGGATGACATTGCTGGCTCCATCCTTGTCAGCAAGAGCGAATGCTGCCGCTGTTTCAAGCGCGCTACTGGTCTCTCTCCGATTGAGTACCTCATGAAATACCGCATTATGGAATCCGCCAAATACATGCACCGCAAAACACACGAATCCATCTCTGAGATTGCTGGCGCCGTCGGTTTTAATAATACCAGTTATTTTAATAAGATATTCAAAAAATTAATCGGATGTACACCAACAGAATACCGCAGCTCTTTGAGAAAGGACATTTCAGCGCCCTTTCCCTAAATGTCCTAGCAGCCATGCTGCCGAGATCACCACTGTCTCGCCTGCACTCGGGCTTTCACGAAACAGCACTGGCAGCAGCTGTTCACTGACAAAAAGCGCAAAGACAACCATACACAAAAGTTCTTTCATGAACACAAACCACTCATACACATATAAAAACTCTCCCATGATTCAGGAAGAGTTTACACTAAAATGCTATAAAGTTGTAATGGAAGCAAGGGGGCTCGAACCCCTGACCTCTCGCGTGTGAGGCGAACGCTCATCCCAGCTGAGCTATGCTTCCATCAATTGTGCACACTGCACAAATCCCTATCAAATAACTATATAGAGAAAATGGAGATAGCGAGACTCGAACTCGTGACCTATACGTTGCGAACGTATCGCTCTCCCAGCTGAGCTATATCCCCATAAATAGAATTATAACACAGTCAGGATAGAATGCAAGTAAAAAAATAAATTTCATTCAGAATTTCATCAAAATAATATCTGTATTTTTCTCCGTATCTGTGATATACTTTAACAATAGATGACCAGTGCACACAAGGAGGATTGATTTATGCACACAATTATAAAGCTTCTGGAAGCAATGCTGACTAATATTGTCGAAATCTGCACGATCCTTCTTGAACTTTTCGGTGTTGCTGTCCTAGTCTTCACGGCCGTGAAATGCTTCTGTTACTGGATTAAGCATGATTCCCGCATCAGACTGGAATTGGCACAGGGTATCGCGTTGTCACTTGAGTTCAAGATGGGCAGCGAGGTTCTGCGTACCGTCGTCGTCCGCGAGTGGGAAGAGCTCGGCATACTGGGTGTTGTGATCTTGCTGCGTGGTATCCTCACGTTCCTGATCCACTGGGAGATCAAACACGAAGAGAAAGCTCTGGCGCTGGATAGGAAAGAAGACGAACTGTTACAATAAAAAATATATAAAAGGAGGCCTGCCATATGACAATCGGCAACATCTCGGGATTCTTTCCCAATTACTCCCCCTATTCCAATACGATCAATGCGTCTGCCAGACCGATGGAGGGCAGTACAGATCCGAGTGCTGTGAACCCGTCTGAAAAAGCAGATGAACACAGCCCTGACCCTGATAAGGTCAAAAAACCCGGAAAGCGTTCTTCCCCAGAAGATTGTGAGACCTGTGCAAACCGCAAATATCAGGACGGTTCCGACGAGGGGAATGTCTCTTTCAAAACAGCCTCCCACATCTCGCCGGACTCAGCAGGCGCGAAAGTGCGTGCCCACGAGGGGGAACATGTATCCAACGCATACAAGAAAGCAGCTCAGAAAGACGGCAAGGTGCTGAATGCATCTGTTTCCATCCACACTTCAGTTTGCCCCGAATGTGGGCGCACATATGTTTCCGGCGGTGTCACCCACACGATGATCAAGTACGCCAATGAGGACAATCCATATACGAAAAATCAAAAAGAGCTTGACGCTGCAAAATACAAAGGTGCAAATATCGATTATGCGGCATGACAGATCATTGAACCATAAAAACGGATTGAAGGTTCCAAACCCTGCAATCCGCTTTTTGTTTGTTATGCACTTATTCTTCTCTTTTACCTTGTGTCTATCCCCTGAATTTTTGCCCAATCAGATAATAGTCTGCTTCGTCTTATCTTTCGTGCTCTACTCATAAACTTCTCCTTGCCTGCCAAATCTTTCATATCAGAATCCACAGCTCCTTTATCCATATAATCTACTGCTAATGGATCCGATATGCCTTGTGTTATTTGTACATTTTCCAGACCAGAAGACAGCATCATCAACTTCCCCTGCTGCGGATCAAAAAACAGCCCAGCCATAACAACAAGCACAACACACAGAATCAATATAGAAATCATCTCATTTCTCTCTTTATACTGCAGCACATTCTTAATTCTGCATTTCAGCGAAGGTTCTCCAAACGTGATCGGTGTCAATGTATATCCATTCTGCCTTGCCGCGTATTTCAACAGACTCTCTGCATACTTTTTTCTGATATCCTCGTCCGCATTAGCAATCACGGCCTCATCACAGGATATCTCCATATCCCTCACAAATAAAAGATAGGCTGCCCACACTAACGGATTGAACCAGTGAATCACTGTGATCATAAAAAACAACGGTTTAAAAATGTAATCCTTCCTCTTTCTGTGATAATTCTCATGAGCAATGATGTACATATGCTCTCTTGCATCCATTGACCGTGGCAGATAAATCACTGGGGAAAACACCCCCCACAGGAAAGGCGACTCAATTCCATCTACTGTTTTGATATTTCTATTAGCATGCTCATCAAAACTGCTGTCTCCTGAAAATGGCTCTGCGTTCTTTAGCTTTCCCTGGAGCTTCCAAACTGCTCGTATATTTCCTGCTGCCAACAGGATTACACCGATTCCCCACACAAGTACCAGAATTGATTTTCGTGCATTCTCCCTCCAGCCGTCATTTGTGTAATAATCATGATAAGTTACCTCGTGATTTACATCAGTACCTGGAACCCCTCCTTCCACAGCTGGTATATCATTGTGTGAACTTATACTTACTGTCTCCACAATTTGTTCGTTCGGAATAAAGTCTGTTTTTCCCTCCGATTCACCTTTTATATACATCGTCTCACTATTCGAGTCAGTCCCCGGAACTCCATTTAAATCTGTAACTGAATCTTCTTCCGCTGATGTATAAAAGTGCTGAACACTGCTTATCATCTCCGCCGCCTTGATCTGTTCGTTTGGAAGATAATCTATTTTTCCCTCTGATCCACCTGACAGCCTGCCCTCACTTCTTCCAGCGATATCAAAATCTGCAATCCATGCCGGCACAAGACTGAATGGCCCTTCGAGTCGAAACGGAATACAGAGATTGACAAAGACCACAAACCACAAAAGGTACACATACTTCCTCTCCCATCGCAGCAGCAAAGCGCGAAGTACCATCACTACCACGATCGTATAGCAGCTGACCATACTGATATTTACTATCCTGATGAATAAATCCTCCTGCATATCTGCTTCCCTTCCCCTCTTGTATCTTAATCCTTATACTCCTCAATCAATGTTACAAGTTCCTCGATATCATTTTTACTAAGCTTCTTTCTCTTTAAGAAAGCTGCCACAAAGTTTGGCAGAGAGCCATTATAATTTTCCTCAAGATAACGCTCCCCCTTTCTCCTCGTGTACTCCTCCTTGCTGACTTTTGATGTTACCACAGCACCCTTGTTCTGGAAAATATCATTCTCACAGATCTTGCGCAACACTGTATATGTTGTTGACTTTTTCCACCCCAGCCGCTGTGACGCCAGCTTTACCAGCTCCCCACTCCCAAGCGGTTCCTTTTCCCAGATTAACTCTGCCAGCAGATTCTCCGCCTCTGTCATGATGTATGTAACCATTTGTCTAATCCTCCTTTGTTATTACATTTTCGAAAAGGTTTAAAAGTTTTAAACTAACTATAGTCTAAAACTTTTAAACCTTTTTGTCAATAGATTATTATGAATAAAATTTGCATTTGATTCATGCTTTACACTTCTTGCGTTTATTGATATAATACAGATAACATATCAATAACCACAAAGAAAGCAGGTGATTATTATGCCAAATGGTCTTGAGATTACTAAGGCTGCTATAGATGATTTTAATAAAATTCAAAAGTATATGCTTTTAGCAAAAAAAGAAAATGCTACAGAAACATATGCCGAATTGAAGGAAGAATATCTTTCATTAAAGGCAATTCTTAATGTAGCAGGTGTCAATTTATCATCTATTGACAAAATAAATGAGCAATAAAAAAACCCCATAAAATGGGGTTTTTTTATTGCTCACTAAATTCCAGCCTGTGCTGCAACCTCTGCTGCAAAATCGTCTACCTTCTTCTCAATACCTTCACCGGTCTCAAAACGAACGAATTTTCTAATATTAATCTCTGTTCCATTCTCCTTGGATACAGCAGCGAGATACTGTTTTACAGTCTGCTTTCCGTCCTCAGCCTTCACATAAATCTGCTCAAGCAGACATACTTCCTTGAGTTCCTTGTTGAGACGTCCTTCAATCGCGCCCTCGATTACCTTCTCCGGCTTTCCTGCCATCTTCGGATCATTCTTAATCTGCTCTGCGATAATCTCCCTCTCATGAGCCTTGTACTCTTCGGAAACCTCATCAGAAGATACATACTTCGGATAGAGTGCTGCAACCTGCATAGCAAGATTGTTGAGAGCTTCTTTCACAGCATCATTTACTACAGATGTCTCTGCGTCCACGATCACACCAATCTTACCACCGCCATGTGTATATGTCACAACACAGCCGTTCTTTGCTGCAACCTTCTCAAATCTTCTGATACTTAATTTCTCTCCGATTACAGCAATCTTCTCAACCAAAGCATCCTTTACTGTCTTGGAAGAATCCTCATTCCATGCTTCTGCAAGGAATGCATCGATATCTGTTGCTGATGTAGTAAGTGCCTGCTTTGCCACTGCTGTGACATAATTTTGGAACTGCTCGTTCTTTGCAACGAAGTCTGTCTCAGAGTTCACCTCTACGACAGCTGCTACCTGATCACCCTCTGTAAGAACCTTGCAGAGTCCCTCTGCTGCAATACGGCTCGCCTTATTCTCTGCCTTGGCCTGTCCTTTTTTTCTCAAATATTCAACAGCTTCGTCCATATTTCCGTCTGTCTCATTCAGTGCCTTCTTACAATCCATCATTCCAGCACCAGTCATCTCTCTTAACTCTTTTACCATTGCTGCTGTAATAACCATTTCTATATTCCTCCTGCTTCCTTATCTTCTATTGATATCCATAGCAATTTTTTATTCTGCCGCTTCCTCTACAGCTTCTTCCGGCTCTGCGTCCGTCATGATCTCACCCTGATTTGCCTCGATCACAGCATCTGCCATAGCAGATACGATCAATTTAACGGCTCTGATCGCATCGTCATTGCCCGGAATGACATAGTCAAGCTCTTCTGGATCACAGTTTGTATCTGCGATACCGATCAGAGGAATACCAAGTGTATGAGCCTCCTGTACACAGATTCTCTCCTTCTTCGGATCTACGACAAAGATCGCGTCTGGAACCTTTTTCATGTTCTTGATACCGCCAAGGTTCTTCTCAAGCTTTTCCCATTCTTTCTTGAGCTTGATCACTTCCTTTTTCGGAAGAACATCAAATGTCCCGTCCTCTGCCATTGTCTCAATCGCTTTTAATCTCTCAATTCTGCTTCTGATTGTCTTGAAGTTTGTAAGCATACCGCCCAGCCATCTCTCATTTACATAGAACATATTGCAGCGTTCTGCCTCTGTGCGGACAGCGTCCTGCGCCTGCTTCTTTGTACCAACGAAAAGAATTGTACCACCCTGTGCTGCAATATCAGCAACAGCCTTATAAGCCTCATCAACCTTGCCTACTGATTTCTGCAGATCAATAATATAGATACCATTTCTCTCTGTGAAGATATAAGGAGCCATCTTAGGGTTCCATCTTCTTGTCTGATGTCCAAAATGAACACCCGCCTCCAACAACTGCTTCATTGAAATAACACTCATGTCTTACCTCCATTTTCTGCGGGATCACCGCGCTTCCGTCCGCTTCACCTTTGCGGGCTACTTTTCCTTATAGAAGCATGGACCGCAAATCTGCAAACGTGAATACTAAATTATAATAAATAAAGTTGCTGTCATGGCTGCAATACCCGAATACAGCCATAACAGTAATAATATATCATAAAAAGACCCCCTGTGCAAGAGGTCTTTTTATTATCTTGTAATTTTATCTGCAATCTCCTGCCAACTGTCCGTGACGCCAATTGTCTTAGTTCCTGTAGTAAGTCTCTTGTCATATCCATGCTGCATCAAAAAAGCATCAAACTCGGATGCATTTTCGATCAAACCAACATTGTACAGTTTTCTTGAGACAGTTCCAGAATCATCGCCCGACGAAATCACAATCTCAACAACACCGCTCTCTGCTGCTCCCTCATCCGAAGGTGTCACAACAGCTGACGACAGTTCCGAAGCGTTAACACCAGAGGACTCCGTCTCGGCGGCATCACCACCCGAAGACTCCCCTGCTTCTATTCCCGGCTCTGTCCTATCAGACTGCTCTGCTTCCATCGCCGCGTCAAGTACAGAGTTAATCTCCGACTCTTTTTCTTCGTCCCGCATGTTGATCTGCTCTGTTGGCTCTGCAGCAGATACATCCTCGGATAGGCTCTCATCGGAAGTCTCTGTCTCCCCGACCAGTCTTTTCTCCTCTCCGAAACCATATTCCCTCAACACGGCAACTCTTGCATCCGCCACTGCATTCCTGGTGTAAGCTCCCATGACTGCTGCAGTGATTATGACACCCAGTCCCAGCCCTCTGATCATATATTTAAACTTCATTTACACAGCCCCCTTGAACAGATTGATGACCAGCTTTACCTCTCCCACTCCAAGACCAAGCTCTTTTGCAATATCTACATTAGAATATCCCTCTTTATGAAGCCGCAGTATTCGGTCATTATTGTTTTCATTCAAATCAACAGCCGCTGGCTGTACTGCATATCCTTCCTGCGGTTTCATTGTGTTTGCTGTATTGTCAAATGAAGCAGCCTGAATCTCCTTTTTGACGGGACGCTCAATATGTGGTGCTTGTTCTGCAAAAGAATAGACTTCAACTGGTCTGATGTCAGCCGGCTTCACATCAACCACTTTCACGTCCTCCGGGCGTGAGCCAAATGTCTGCAGTTCAGTTACACTTACAGGATTTACGCTGGTACTGCTCTCTGGAACCGGCTGCATATCATTTGACGAGACAATATCTGCCGATACAATCTCCACACTCTTTACCACGAGAGGACTCAACTCGATCGGCTTGTCCTCCTGTGCTTTGTTCCCCGCATTAAGCGCCCATGATGCAATATCCAGGGCGCGGGCATCCACCTGTCGATGCATTGTCATTTCCTGCTGCATTGGCAGAATAAGCCTTGCCATCTGGCGGCGTGCATACTCCTTCTCCTGCGCATCCTTGTCCAGAGACATCACCTCCAAAAGCTTACTTTTCTTAGCCTCTTCCTGCCTTTCACGCTCCTTTGCCTCCTCCGCCTCTTTTGCCTTAGCTGCAAGAGCAAGCGCTGCCGCGTTGGCCGCTTCCTCCGCTTCCTTTGCCGTCTTATCCACATGTTTGACGGTTTCTTTTAGATTATTGTGTTTATCATTCAACATATCGTATAGAAACATCACTTCCTGATGGGATTTATTGATATCTGCAAGCACTGTTTCTGAATATTCATTAATTGCCATTATCTTCTCATTGGAGATACGCTCAGACGCACGTTCCGTCTTTTCCACCGCATATTCCAGTGTCTCGTCCACAACCTCTGTCACACGCTCCTTGGCATCCCGCATCTCTTTATCTATCACACTTCGAATGAGTTCTGGATCGATCTGCTGTCCTCCCTCAACCTCTTTCGCCTTTTCCTTGATCAAAAAACTTCCCGCAAAAGCACCAACTCCAAACACCAACAGCGCCACCTCTAACCAATTCATCTACAACCAAACCTCTCTATTTTTTCGTTATGTAATCCTCAGGAACTGTCACGAAATAACATGACAAGCTATACCATCATGTTATTTCGTGACAGCTCCTTAAATGCTCACAAAACAATATTCTGTGGCATCTTTCATCAGTATAAGTAAAAATATCTATATCTTGATGTCAAATCCACCCTCAGATTTTGCGACTACTCTGCCATCTCCCTTTAACTTCTTTCTGTGCTTTCCACCATCTCCAGAATATCCATTATGCCCTTTTTCTTTGGCATCAAAACGCTCCTCTTTAAACAAAGCTTCATCAGCATGAACGACCTGTTTTGCCTGCTGCTGCTCCTTTTTCTCGGTCTGAGTCTGTATATTGCCCTGATCAACCATTCCCTTCTCTACCTGCTTCATCTGATTATGCAGGACATTGTCAGTCTGTTGTATACTTCCATTCAATAATATCGGACTAATTGCCATATCAATCCCCCCTTAGTTCTCATATCTCGCTATATTTTAATATATTTTTGCCCAAAAGGCAATAGCCCCTACAAATTTGTAGAAGCTATATCTGCATCTTTTTTAATCAGACGACAATATGTGTACTCATTTTTGACTGTCATCGTGGCTCCTGATATATTCACCGCCACACCTTGATACATTGTCCCCCGTACATTGATATAAGATG
The DNA here is from genome assembly GCA_029067205.1 of Lachnospiraceae bacterium. GTDB lineage: Bacteria > Bacillota > Clostridia > Lachnospirales > Lachnospiraceae > COE1. The sequence continues at coordinate 10,342 of JAIEEY010000158.1, read as the reverse complement.
GACCTTCATTCTTTAAAAGTTTATCGAACTTTTCGATTTCTTTTAATTCCTCCTGTATCCTGGTCTGTGACTCTGCCAGCGTAACCTGCAGCATTCTGGCATTTTTAATCTGGTCAGGTGTCAGTTTTATTCCCGCCTTTAATTTTTTGGTTGTATCTTCCAATATTTTTTTCATCTGCGGAATTGTTTTTGACCTCTCTCCAACACTCTTTTGCAGCTCCGCGAGCCGCCTTTTTGAGGTAGGATCTGCTCCTACCTCTATGATCGTAGCTGCCCCCATCGCTGACCCCACATTTCTGGCATTGACTGTACGTTTCGCAACGATCCTGCCACCTGTAATCAATCCCTTTCCTGCATCGGCATTGACACTTGTCCCCGCGGACACTTTGGCATTGATGATCTGCTCCGCCTCCACAAAACCATCTGCCTCCACCTCGGCTGCGGAGATAAACTTGGCAATAATATTCCCTCCTGCCTTTAGTCTGCCCTTATTTTGTCCGTGCATTCCTCTTGCGATGATGATATTCCCGCCTGCCTCTATAACTGCGCCTTCGACAACACCAGTCACATAAACACTTCCATCTGTCTTGACACTGAAATTCTCACAGACGTTTCCCTTGACCTCCACATTGCCATGATACTCAATATTTCCTGTAGAAGTACCTACATTTTCCACGCTATACACATCAGCCACAAAAACCGTACCATCGACCAGTGATGTGTGACCGTCTACTTTGCTGATCAGCTTTAATCCATCTTCTGATACTTCAAGATTTCTGCCATGGGAAAATTTGACTTTCTTTACTTCTCTTGCAGGCGTGACCATTCCATAGACATCAAACCCATCCTCACCTTTTTCCTCAGGTATGATTTCCGCAAGAACCTGTCCCTTTGTACATTGATGAAGATTGTTCAATTTAAAAAAGTCTACTGTTCCATCCTCTTTTAACTCAGGCCGTGCCGTATTATTGGTGTCGAAATGATAAACAAGTGATGCATCACGACCAGGTGTAGGCAGTTTTCCCCTCGCGACCACAATATCTGTACAATACGGTCTTTCCTCAAGCGCCATCATGATTGCATCTTCATCAATTCCCGCTCTCACCTTTGACTGCCCGAGCAAATCCATAATGTGTGCTTTACTTGTCAATAAGCCTCCTGCACTTGGCGGATACATGCGCAGAATCACGGTCATTTTGTCGTACATCACCTGTATATCACATTTTTCATCTACTGGTGGTATCTTCATTGCAGCTAAAAAAAGGACAACCTCCTCTTCGCCCATGGAAGACAGGGCTGAGTTGATTGCCTTGACATCATAGGGTACGCCTATCCTGTTAAGATACTCTTTTAATTCCGCAACACGTATCCTCTCCCCCTCTCCAATTGGAGGAGACAGTAACAGGCTTACCCCTTTTTCATCTGTTTGTATCTGAAAATATCCATTCATATAAGTCGTGCCTCCATGCAACCGATACAATTGCTAGTCTAATATTCCGATATAATTTCCCATCTTTGTCTTCATCTTTTGCAATGCTTTGGTATGCAATTGCGATATTCTTGACTCTGATACCTCGAGCACGCGGCTGATTTCCTTCAAAGTGAGCTCCTCATAATAATACAGCAGGATCACCTTTTTCTCTTTATCTGTCAACAGCTCCAATGACTCCTCGAGCATCTTCTTGAGCTCACCTTTCTCGACTACACTTTCCGGTGTCTCAAATCCTGAACTGATGCTCTTTTCCGATGAAATGTCATTTCCCTGCTCCACATACTCATTCAGTGAAATAATATTATCCGCTTTGACTTGGTTCTGCCAATCCAGAAATTCGTCTTCACTGATTCCCATATACGCTGCAAGCTCAGCGTCCGTAGCCGGTCTTCCATTGCGCTGTTCCAGTTCCTTCATTGCCGTATCGATCTGTTTCTGGCGTTGTCTGATCGTGCGTGGTATCCAGTCCATCTTTCGAATCTGATCAAGTATAGCTCCACGGATACGCAGACTGGCATAGGTCTCGAATTTCACCTCTTTATTCCTGTCAAACTTATCAATGGCATCAATGAGACCGAAAACTCCATAACTTACCAAATCCTCATATTCTACGTTATAACCAAGGTACATACTTAACCGCCCTGCTACTACCTTTACAAGCGGAGCATATTCCAGTATAAGCTTTTCCCTCAGATCCGGAGTTTTCAGTCTGGCATAATCCTCCCAAAGCCTTTTGCGCGCTGCATCATTCATTCCAATCCCCCGTTATGCTTAATTATCCTCATAACCTTCCATTGCTGCAGTGGTATCTTCAGCAGCATAGTTATAGAGCTCCTCGTCAGAATACCCTTCTGTATAATTATCCTCCGCAGAATCAGCCTCCACGTTTTCTGACATAAAACCATCCGCGTCCATACCTTCCATATCCTTCTGCTCATCATTTGCAAAAGCAACAACGCTTCCTGTGAGATCGCCATTCTGCTTTGCCTGCCGAACCATCATCTCAAGATCACCAGATGGTATAATGCGTGGTCTGATCGATGCATAGAGATATCTTGCAACATCACCAATGATATAAAATATCACCAGCACGATCAATAGCCCCCACAGCATCGTCGTCAAGTCAAATCCCCTTACATACATTATTATAGATGCTATTGCTCCTGCCAGAAGCATGAAAAAAGGTGTGATAAGACCTGTCTTATTTCCCATTTTATTATCCCCTTATTTTCAATAAAAATCATCAAATCTTTTTTTCAGGTTTTCCTGCCGAACGGATAATCAAATCGCCCGTCTCAGGATAAAATACGATGGTACGACCATAATTAAGACCTGTGTCCTGAGCCTTTAATGGAATACCCAGTTCTCTCAGCTTTTTCTTGCTGGCCTCCACATTCCGCTCTCCGACACGTACCATATCTGATTTGTTCTGAAATGCAAACATCTGTGCTCCACCTGCTATCTTTGCTTCCAGCCTTGTCTTTTTGCCGCCCATTGCCAGTATCTTTTTCACAAGATCATCAATTCCTGTGTCGGCAAACTTAGCCCTGTTTGAATTATTTTCTATCTGTTTACTGTCCGGCAGCATGGCGTGTGCCATCCCCCCAACCTTGGCAACCGGATCCCTGATACATATTCCTACACAAGAACCAAGTCCCAACGTCGTTATGCCGTCAGGGCTCTTACACACATTCAAGTCTGCCATTCCTACTTTAACTATATTCGCCATCGCTCACTATGCCCCTTCTCTATTTAGTGCTGCTAATTTATGAATGTATAGTTATATTGACAGCCCAAGTCCTGCCAGCATCTTCGAGTACGACTCGAGATCCGGCATAAGAATAAAATAACCATTCAGATCTACATCATCCGTAAATACGGTCTGTATCAGTAGGATCTGATCCCCTATAATTCCAAATTCTATAGCCGGTACGCTTAGTATCGCATTGAGCATATCAATATTTAAGTCCGGAACCGACGGAATCATCTTGAGATTCGTCATCTGAGCCAATGAATTGAGATACGCACCTGTGATAATATTGCCAATCTCTTTCATCGCTGATATCTCGATTTCTGTGAATCCGCCTTCCGCTGGTGGCATCCCCATGAGCTTAGACACGAGCGACTTCGCCGCATTCTTTTCAAGTATAAACATAATACTGCCTGTGATATCTCCCTCAACAGCCAGATAGATGCCTGCAACAAGCTGCTCTTCTCCGCCCATAACTACGCCAACATCCTTGAAATCCAGAAGTCTGACCTGTGGAACCTTCATATCCACCTTGGTCTGGAGCATCTGGGCAAGCGCTGTTGTCGCGTTGCCTGCCCCGATGTTTCCCAGCTCCTTTAATACATCATAATATTCTGTCGTAACTCTCTCGAAACTCATATTTTCTGCCATGATAAAACCTAAGCCTTTCCTAATTCAAAAGTCATAAAATTTTTACACATCAACTACTTCTGCCAGCACTGATGTGATGTCAAGCAGCGAGATCAGTTTTCCGTCAGCCTTACCTACACCTGAAAGAAATCTTTCCTTATCATCCTTCTCATAACCCATTCTTTCAATGTGCTCCTCATCAAGTGTCACAACCTCTTTTACCTCATCCACCAACACGCCGATTGACTCATGCTGTTCCAGTGAGAGGATGATGATACGGGTCTTCTTGGTAACTTCATCCTCTGGCAGTCCCATCTTCAGTCTGAGGCTGATTGTCGGAATAACAACACCACGGACATTGATCACACCTTTGACATAATTAGGCACTTTTGGCACCCTTGTTATCTTTGACATTCTGATAATATTTGAAATATACTTTATGTCTATTCCATACTGCTCACCGCCAAGCTGTGTCACGATAAACTGTGTCGTTTCACGCTTCACAGGACGGTTAAGACTAAAATCCCGCTTTTGATCATCTATTACTTTTACTTCATCCATGTTCTATGCCCTACCTTTCATTATCAATAGGATTAAATCAACGCATTGGTATCAAGAATCAATGCCACTTCACCATTACCTAAGATGGTAGCACCGCTGATCATCTTTGGTACTTTGATATACTTGCCCATGGACTTAATAACTACTTCCTGCTGACCGATCAGCTCGTCCACTACCAAACCAGCCTGCTTGTCGCCCTTCTTAACAATAATGACAGTGAGATTCTTATTCTTATCGTCCTCATCCCCTCTTGAAGGAATCTCAAGAACCTTATCCATCCTGATAATAGGAATGACTGTTCCACGAATATGGATTACTTCTTTAGCCTGCACAAGCTTGATGTCTTCTGGTAAAACATCCTCGATCGTCTGAATAGAACCCAGTGCAATTGCATATTTCTCATCGCCGATGACTACCATAAGCGCCTGTATGATTGCCAGTGTCAGAGGCAGCCTTATAATCCATGAAGAACCCTCTCCAAAACGATTCTTTACCTCAACCTCACCACTGAGTGACTCGATTTTTGATTTAACTACATCAAGTCCCACACCTCGTCCTGATACATCAGATACCTTCTTTGCTGTGGAGAAACTCGGCAGGAACAGAAGGTCGATGATTTCTTTCTCTGTCATTGCCTCAGCCTGTTCTGGTGTCACTGTACCACGTTCAATCGCTTTATTTCTGACTGCATCCACATTAATTCCGCCGCCATCGTCACGCACTTCGATCACGACGTTATTGCCATCCTGATAAGCATCCAGGAAGATGGAACCAACCTCTGGTTTACCGTTTGCAACACGCACATCATTGGGCTCCAGACCATGGTCTGCGGAGTTTCTGAGCATATGCATCAGAGGATCGCCAATCTCATCAACAACGGTACGGTCAAGCTCTGTATCTTCACCTGACATGTACAGTTCCATTTTCTTCCCAAGCTTCTTGGACAAATCCCTGATCATACGCGGGAACTTTGCAACAACACTCTCGATTGGCACCATTCGAACTTTCATGACAGACTCATGAAGATTTGTGGTGACACTCTCGAGATACTCAATCTGTTCATTGACAGATCCGTTATCCCCTTTATTATCTTCAGCTGCTGCCGTCGCCGAAATCAAGGAGTTCTTAGCGATGATAAGCTCGCTGACCAAGTTCATCAGATTATCAAGCTTCTCAATGTCCACTCTGACTGTTCTGTTCACCACAGGTTTCGCCGCAGGTTTTGTTGATGAAGCTGACGATGAAGATGCCGCAGGTTTTGCTGCCGGTGCCGGTGCTGGTGTCGCTGCAGGAGCTGCCGCCTTTGGTGCCGGCGCCGTCACAGCAGGTTTTGCCTCCTCTGCGGGCTTAGTCTCTGCCGGCTTCTCTGGTTCAGCTGGTTTCGCCGGCGCCGCTGCCGTATACTCTGCACAAAACGCCTCCTCAATCTCGGATACGCTCTTAACAGCCTCCTTAATCTCATCTGCTGTATTTCCTGATATAAAAATCAAACTAAATGTAAGTTCGAACTTCTCATCCTCAATATCCTGTGCTGTCGGTGCTGATACAATGATCTCACCTAGTTTTTCCAATGCCTTAAACACCAGAAATGCCCTTGCAGCCTTTAACACACATGCCTCTTCAACATAGACAGTCAAACCATATACTTTCAATCCTTCACTGTGCGCCTTATCAATGAGCATCCTCTCAGTGTCATTGATCTTGATCTCCTGCCATCTCTCTCCCTTGGCATTTCCATCATTGGACGCAGATGCCTCTGCTGGAGCAGACGATGCTGCCGCTCCCGAATCAGCTGCCGAGGCACCGCCGCCTGCCACAACTTCTCCATTATTTTTTAGGATACTGTTTAATGCATCGATCAGATCCTGATTATCATTTGTTCCTTCCTCCGTTGTCTGCTGAATATTGTTGACATACTCCTCCAGCGCGTCCAGACTCTTGAACAGAATATCAATCATTCCCGGCTGTACCTTAAATGTACCATTGCGAACCTCCGAAAAAACGTTCTCCATGTCATGGGTGAGCGTCTGCATGCGCTTATATCCCATTGTACCGGCCATACCTTTTAAGGAATGAGCAGCCCTGAAAATCTCATTGATCGTGTCCATGTTTTCAGGATTCTGCTCCAGCTCCATAATCTGATCACTCAGATTTTGTAAATGCTCCTTCGACTCATCAAGGAAAATATCAAGATATTGACTCGTATCCATTCTATCTGACCCCCACATTCATTATAATTTCCTGGGCCACGTTATCAAGTGAGACCACTTGGTTTACCAGTCCTGTAGCAGCGATTGCCTTGGGCATTCCATACACCGTTGATGATGCCTCATCCTGTGCGATAACGTGTATCTTTTTTGAAGTTTCCAAATTCACGATTCCCTTGGTGCCATCCGCTCCCATACCGGTCAATACTACACAGACAATCTGCGCAAAATTGCTTGATTTCAAGGACTCATACATATAATTTGCACACGGTTTTACGCCCTCTCTTGGAGGTTCGTCTGTATATGTAATCGTCGCCCTTCCGCCTTTAGTCGCCACATTCATATGCTTGCCACCCATGGAAATATATACCACACCGTTCTCAAGCACATCTCCCTCTGCTGCTTCTTTGACCTTGATCTTACTCATGGAATCAAGTCTTTCCGCGAGGGACTGTGTAAACCCTTTTGGCATATGCTGGACAATCAAAACAGGTGCCGCAAGCTCTGCCGGAAGTCTTGGCACAACGCTCTGAAGTGCCTTGGGTCCTCCTGTTGAGCAGGCAAGCGCGACAAGCTTTTGTCCGCTCACCACCGGCTTACTCTTCCTGACAATGTTCACAAGCTTTTGTGTATTCTCCTCCTGCTTCTCCCTCGTCAGCACAGGGGAAGCAGAAATATTGGTCTGACGGCTTGAAACCACCGCCTGAAGTGTGTCTAAGAATTTATCCTTGAATCCACTGCTTTTCAGATATACAATGTTTACCGGCTTTTCGATAAAGTCGATCGCGCCAAGGTCAAGTGCTTCCATTGTGACAGCCGCGCCATCCTTGGTATCCGTACTCGCCATCATAATACGCGCCCGGATCTTATCCTTCTGCAGGGCACGCAGAAACTGGATTCCATTCATCTTAGGCATATTGACATCAAGAACGACACCATCATACTGATTTTTTTTCAGAAGTTCATATGCTGCCTGACCATCAAAAGCCTGTTCCACTACCTGGAACCGTTCATCTGAATTGATTATATCACACATAACCCTTCTCATAAGTGCAGAATCATCAACCAAAAGAATTTTTTTCTTGTTTTTTGGAGCATTTGTGTTAATTGTCATACTATTCAACGACCCTTCCCATTTTTTCTAATTTTTCTTTCCTCATCAAAAATGTACTTAATAATCTCTTCTCTCGTCGTGGTATCTATATACTCAAATTTCACACGATTCTCATACTCATTTGTCCTATTCTCAATCTCACCTGAATAGATTACCTTTGCCGCCAGCAAAAATGATCTTTCACGCTCCATGATCGGCAGATCAAAACACATCATTATAATACTGTCCTCGTTGAACTTCTGCCTTGACACAAAGCGTGTTCCGCCACCGCTGATATCCACGATCACACCTCTCACCATATCCTTCTCCGATACCAGATATGTAAGACCTTTTGCAAAGGCATCCGACTCCTGTCTGGTCATTTCCCTTGCTGTCATATCGACGACACAGTTGAATCTATAATATTCCCTCCGCTGAAACTTATGAAGATTGCTGATCATCTCTACAACCAGGATATAAATGCCATTTATCTTCTGTCTGTCAACAATCCTGACATTTGCACGATACATTCCGCCGTGGGAAGAAAAGCATACATCATACTCTCCGTCAATCGGAAGCAGCACCAGCTTTGTCTGCTCCATTGGCATCACCAGTTCCAGCCGTCCGTCATCCAGGATATCATATACCGAAGTCCTGTACGTCTTTACTCCTTCCGTACCATCAGGGAGTACCACGCTGACTGTCGATTTCAGCTCCAGCTTATCGCCTGGTGATATAAATTTCTCTATCATAGACTCCTCCTGATTCTATTTACCCCATTTTTTTATTTCCCGCCACGATATGTGAGAAAAATGCAGCCATTCCCCGCTTGATCAGCGATTTGTCATATTCTTTGTCCATCAGGACATACGCCATACGCTCATACGCAATGGAAGACTTTGCATTCGGGCTCTGCATACTCACAGGGGTCTGCTGCATCACCGCATCTTCAAGGTGATAGTCTTGCGGTATGGAACCCAGATATGAAACTGGCAGCTTCAGATAGCGGCTTACCACTGTCTCAAGCTTATTGTACATGGTCTCACCCTCTGCCACGCCAGATACTTTGTTGGCAATCACCATAATCTTCGAGTATTCCCTCGAGAAACGCGGATGGCGGTTTAATGCTTTCAATAGTGAATAGGAATCTGTGATCGATGTGGGTTCTGGTGTCGCCACGACCAGTATCTCACCGCTCGCGACTAGAAAATCCAACACCGCGTCGGAAATCCCTGCACCAGTATCTATAATAATAATATCGGCAATTGCGTCGAGTTTTGCAAGATTTTGTATGATATAATTTAAGTAGTCCCTGCTTAAATTTGACAATCCTGCAATTCCGGAGCCTCCTGATATAAAACCTATGTCCATAGGTCCCCATGTTATGATATCTGTGATATCTTTTCCCTGATAAATCAGATCACACAGGTTATGTTTCGGAACCGTTCCAAACATAATCTCTATGTTTGCAAGTCCAAAGTCTGCATCCAGTATAATTACCCGCTTTCCCAATTTTTTAAACTGACATGCAAGGTTTATGGATGTGTTGGACTTTCCTACTCCACCTTTTCCACTTGTCACCGTTATAACTCTGGAGAGTGGTCTTGGCGCTGGATTCATTTTAATCACATTTCTTAATTGTTCAGCCTGATCCACCATATATTACCCTCCTATCAGCGCCTTCCTCCAAGCAACTGCTTCACAGTTGACTGTGGATTGAAATACTCAATATCATCTGGTACATTCTGACCACATGTCACATATGAAAGCGTCGCACCTGTATATAATTTAAGATTGTAAATATCTCCTAGTGTAGTCGTCTCATCGAGCTTTGTGAAGATCAGCTTATAATCCGTGATTTCTTTGTAAATATCGGCAGTCCTCATCAAATCCCTGTATTTTGTCGAGGCAGACAGCACGAGAAATACTTCCTTGGAAGCATTTGCATCAACCGAGTGAATCAGATCACTCATACTCTCGCACTGCGCTTCGTTGTTTGGCGAATGTCCTGTTGTATCCACCAATATATAATCATATTCCTTAAAATCCTCCACGGCATCCGTAATTTCCTTCGCTGTATATACAACCCTGAACGGCACTTCCAGAATATTCGCATATGTCCTCAGCTGCTCTGCCGCTGCAATCCTGTAGGTATCCGCTGTAAGCAGTGCCACTTTTTTCTTGTGCTCTACCCGGAAAGAGGATGCGATCTTTGCGATTGTTGTCGTCTTTCCCACACCAGTTGGACCTACAAAAAATACAACCTTTGGAGTTTTTTCATCCTCCTCCATAACATATGGTTTTCCAAGCTTTAGAATCATTCTCTGGTAGATCTCTGAGAGCATGAAATCCATTGTAACATCTGCCTTGCAGTTTCTGTCAATCTCATCAATAATCTCTTTTGCATACTTCTCATTGATCTCATTGTCGGTCATTTTATTGTACAGGAGTTTTAAGAAGTTTACGCGCTCTGTGTTTTCTTCCTTCTTCTCGCCCTCTACGCTTTTTATCTCGTCTGCCTGAGGCTTGTTTTCCTGCTGGGAAAGCTGCTTTTCAATTAGATTCTGGAGATTGTCAAGTTTCTCTTCCAGACCATTTCCCCTTAGATT
>JAIEEY010000157.1 GCA_029067205.1 Lachnospiraceae bacterium | reverse complement strand
ATGTGTCTACGAGCCAGAAGGCAAACCGTGTGGAGATCGGTGTGAGAGTCGAGCTGCCGGCAGTTATCTTTTCCCATCTCACGGACGAACTATATGAGAGCAAGATTGTATACCGCACCGAAAAATTTGAGGACAGAGTGCGGACTTTCTGCATGAATCCAAAGGGAATCGTGGTAAACGAGAACACAAACGGCATTGTCACAGTGAATGGACACAGCTATGAGGGTGCAGATAAACAGACAGAAAACACAAACTTTGCGCTTTTGGTGGCAAAGCATTTTTCCGAGCCGTTCAAGGACAGCAATGGATATGGTGAGAGCATTGCCAGGTTATCGAATATGCTGGGCGGAGGCGTTATCGTGCAGCGCTTTGGCGACTTGGTTCGCGGCAGGCGCAGCAATACGAAGCGCATCGAGGAAGGGCTTGTGACGCCGACACTTGCGGCGACGCCCGGCGATCTGAGTCTTGTGCTGCCTAAGCGTATCCTTGACGGAATTATAGAGATGATCTATGCTTTGGATAAGATTGCCCCGGGAACAGCGAATGACGATACACTTTTATATGGAGTTGAGGTCAAGTTTTATAATATGGAGGTTGATATCGACGAGAACCTTGAGACCAGGTATAAAGGTCTGTATGTGATTGGTGACGGAAGTGGTGTGACGCATTCACTATCTCATGCCTCTGCCAGTGGTGTGTATGTGGCGCGGCAGATATTGGCTTGATTCATTCTGGCAGGATACAGGTATTTGACAAGATTTGTTATTTCACATATTCTGTTTTATTACACGAAAGAGGGGCGATAGACATTTTTGGAAGGACATCTTCCATAGTTTGCTCCGTCTTCATGGAAGGAACGGCAGTATCGTGCACATTCGAACTTACAGACAGGAAGAGGGAAGCTGTCAATCACAAAATAGCATATATAATGTATGGAGAAGGAAAAGCCTAATGCAGGGTATGAGTTAGCCATTGTAGTCTACATATTATGATGGAAAACCTGCATCAGGCTTTTTTGAATTGAGATTTGATGTCGAACCTGGCAGAGCCATGAGAACAGTTATGCATAGGATCATCTTAATAAAAAGTTTAGCGAGATTCCCACTAAAAAAACTTAGCGGATAATTCGCTAAGCTATGATGATATTGAGGTGATATATATGCGTTATGTGCGGTTAAAGAATTTGAGAGAAGATAATGATCTGACACAGAAGCAGCTTGCCGCGAGACTGCAGTGCAGCCAGCGGATCTACAGCGACTATGAGACAGGCAAAGTAGGTATCCCTACAGAAATATTGATCCGCCTTGCGATTGTCTATGACACAAGCGTTGACTATCTGTTGGATCTGACAGATGAGAAAACCCCCTATGCCAGAAAAGCGAGAAGGCAGTTGTAAGAGGGAGTTATAACGAATATAGACGATGGCAAAAAGGTGCGGTATACTGTGTATGGAGGAGAAAGCCATGATGCAGCAATTAGGTGTCATGCTCTGCAAAGAGCGTGAGAAAATGGGTGAGAAACAAAAGAGTGTAGCGGAAGGAATCATTAGCATATCTGATCTGTGCAAGGTGGAGAATGGAGCGATGGAAGTCGATTATTTCACGCTGCAGGCATTATTTGAACGTCTGGGGAAGTCGATCGATAAGCTGGAACTTACGATATCCTGCGATGAATATGAATCCATCGCATATCGGGCAGAGATCGAGCGCAGCATAGAGGAGTGGGATCAGGATAAGCTGGAAAAACTGATCTCAGGATACGATATATGCAATGAGAAAAAACGACCCACTATCCACAAACAATACAAAATTGTACTACAGGCAATCGTGCAGTATATGAAAAAATGGGATTATGCGTCCTGTCTGCAGGGGATGGAACAGGCGCTTGCATATTCCAGGCATGATGATTGGAGGCAGAAAGCCAGATCTGGACTGTGCCTTTGCAATCAGGAGATACGGATCATACTAATGATCACTTACTGTCAGTGGAAGCTTGGAAATACGGACGGGCTCGTAGGGCAGATGGAACAGTTGGGCGGATATATACTGTCCCACTACACGGACACGGAGGAGCAGGTAAAAGTCTATCCGCACTGTATGTGGCTGCTGGGACAGTTTTATCTGGAACAGAACAGGGTAGAGGCGGCATATGCCACGTGCGGAAAAGGAAAAGCATCTCTCATAGAAAATGGTTCTCTAAACCCTTTGTGGGAGATCTTAGAGCTGGAAGAGGCTTGTCTGGAAAAAATGGGCAGACAGGCAGAACTGATTCAATGCAGAAAGTATCAGGAGGCAGTCGCATTTCTGTATGAAGCGGCAGGAGCACGTCCGGTATCCAATATGATAGCGGTATTTTTAAAAAGCAGTTTTCAGGGAGAGTTTGTCCTTTCCAATGAACTTGTGCGGGATCTGCGGGAGTCAAGCGGATTAACGCAGGAGAAGTTTGGTGCGGATATCTGTGCACGGGAAACCCTGTCGCGGATCGAGAGCGGGAAGAGTAAGCCAAATAGGAAGAATCTCTATCAGCTGCTCAAGCGAATGGGTTTGGAGCGGGAGAATTATTATGGATTTATCGAGGCGGATGATTATGAATTGTATGAGAAGGTGAGGCAGTATAACAGAGGTTTTTCGAAAGGCAGGCTGAAGGAAGCTGCGAAACTGCTGGATGAGATAGAAAATGGAATAGACATGACTGTGCCGGTTAACCGACAGTTTGTCGGAATGGGGCGTATTACGGAACAAATAGCCCAAGGCACATTATCAAGAAAACAGGCAAGCCAGCAGTATAAGGAACTGCTGGCATTGACGATGCCGCCGATGGATTCAGGCACGATGATATACCGCGTTCCATTTCGGACGGAATATGTGTTATGGAACAAGATAGCAGTGAATCTTAGGAGAGATGGCAAAGTGGAGGAAGCACTTCAGATATATGAACAACTGATAAAGCGTTATCACAGAAGCAGGGTGGCGATGCGGTATCATGCTGTCCCGGGATTTTCATTGTATATAAATTATACGGGATTTTTGGAAGTACATAACGAGCTGGAGAAATCACGAGAGATTGGAGAGGAAGGGTTGAGGCATTGTCTGGCATGCTGTCGGGGAGATATGGCAGGAGACATACTGGCAAACCTGTCTCTGGTATATGGGAAACAGGGTTTGCCAGATGTAGAAGAAACCTATCTTAGATATGGGTATTTTCTGAAGGATTTGTACAAAAGAGAAGAAAGCTTGACTATACTGCAGAAAGCATATTGGGATAGGTTTCATAGAGATATTGATTAGTTGTCAGTTTCAACAATGATGTATTCATGCGTACTAATCCCATAGTCATCATTATCATCATCTGGAACCGGTGGAACAACAACCGTAACCAAACATAACATTAAAAGAGCCGCAATTACTTTTTTCATGATTCAATATCCTCCTTAAATAAATATGTAAAATTAGCATTCAATTCTATGATATAGCAAAGGCGTAAAAAAGTCTGTGACGTTTTTTGAAAAAAATTTTTTCTTTAAACGTCATAGACTTTTTGCTTTTGGGACGTTACCATTATATACAAAGTTCGACAACATATTTCATGGTTCAACAAATGAAACATCGTCAGATTAAAATCTATGAACTAATTCTCGGGAGGAGCTGAATAGGAGTGAGAAGTAAAATTTCCCGGATCAAATATCTCGCCGCAGTCTGGATATTCCTGTTAGCTGTCACAATTCCCTACTCTGTATATGCAGAAGATACGATCAAAACGCAGAAAGCAGTCGTATTTCTGCTTGATGTAAGCGGGAGCATGAAAACAAATGATCCCAACCGCTATGCGATTGATGGCATTGCACAGTTCATATACACACTGCCCTCTAATTATGAGATTGGATTTGTGGCGTATAATGCAGAAGTCTGTGCCAGACAGGCGCTTATGGACAATGTGCGCAGAAAGGAAATAATGCAGACAGCTGAATCTGTGAAATATGCAGGATACAGTAATGCAGGCGCAGGAATGACAGAGGCCGTACAGATGCTGAAAGAAAGTTCTGCCATAGAGAAAGATATCGTTCTCCTTTCTGACGGGGAGTGTCTGATGGAGAATGAGGCTGCAACAGCACTTTCCTATACAGCTTATCAGGAATCTGCTGAACAAGCAGCAGCAAATGGAATCCGAATCCATGTAATCGGACTGGGCGAAGAGATGGAGGACACAGAAAATTCTATCTTTCAGGCAGCAGCCAAAACAGGCGGCGGAACCTATCATTCCCCGCAGGCGTTAAATATCCAGTCTTCTATTGATTCTATATTGCAGAATCAATTTCATATCAAGCAGATGACAGCGGCAATAATTGACGCCGGTGAAGATACTGTGGAACTGGGGATCGACCTGCCATTCACATATGCGAGTACAGTTCGGGTACTCCTGACAAGCAGTTCGCCAATACGGGATTTAACGACAAATTTTAATGCGGATGGAGCCAGACAGGTTAATGGGGAACGATATTCCCTGATTGAGATTGACAGTCCTAAAGGAAACAGGATGGATATCAGCTTCAATGGTACACCAGGACATCAGATACGCATCATATTGATACCGGAATACAGAGTGCTGCCGAAAGTGTCCGTTTCTTATGAAGATCGCATTCCGGAAGATATAGATGCATCGGTATATGAAAGGGAGGCAGCAGTTACATATACATTTTATGACATGGAAAATGACAAGATCCAGTTGTGGACAGAGGAGTACTTTGCACACAGCAGATTATCAGCAGACATAGCGGGAGAGGTCAGAAAAGGCACATTAGAAGATGGACAGATTCAGATTCATGAGACTGTGACAGAGAAATGTGTAAAAGAAGTATCCTTTGATTGTGCAGAGTTTCCTGCAAATATTCTAGAGATCAGTACAGTGACAGTGACGCTGGAAGCACCGCCCGCGCTGCCAGTGGAGGAACCGGAAGAATTTCCAGGTGTGATATATGGCATTGCATTTCTGGCAGTGGTACTCGTGATCTTGATCGTGACGGTGGTTCTTCGGTTAAAGAAGCCCATACGTCCAGTTGTGGTTCCAGACAATGACGAGCGGCCGGAACCAGGGAAATCCAGTTATGTAGGACGATTAAATATCTACATCACAAGAACGGCATCAGGATATGATATCAGCCCACTGTCATATGATCTGTTCCGGCTTCCATCTACAAGGGTAATCTCTATGTCTGAAATTCTTGCAGGGTGCGGACTCAGAGAGGTATTTGAGGGGGCAGAACATATTTACATAAGCTCCGGGCAGGGACGAAGTGTCATTTTAACAAATCAGTCAGACTGCTGTATCATGAAAAGTGGGGAAATCCTCATGAAAAAGAAAAGTTACCAGCTTTTTGCAGGGGCAAAGGTTGATATTGCGTTTGAGGATGAGATCAGCGAGCTGACTTTTCAGTACAGAGAGCTGAAACCGTCGGAAATGTATTGAAAAACGGAAAGAGTTTTTTCAAATAAAGAACAACAAAAGAACAACATAAGGAGTGAGAGGAAATGGAGATAATCAACCAAACGAACCGCACACTGCTTCTGGATATGATCAATCCGGACAAGATGGATCTGCTGACGCTGGTCGGGGATGTGAAAGGTCTTGACAGCCTGAGTGATGACCAGATGCGGGAGATCAACCAGCACCTGGAGTGCCACAGCTATGAGGAGATGGAACGCAAATTTGAGCCTACTGTGTGGTCGTTTTTTGACGCAAATTCGCAGTCAGTCAGATACACTTTGGAACGTCCTGAGACGATACCGGCATCAATGCTGACAGCGATCAACCTCAACGATTACGACAGCTTCTTCAAGACAATTCTGACAGTCATGGATTCCAGAAAGGCGCAGGGTCTATTGAATGTAGAGTTTCATTTTGAGCAGCTGCTCGAAATGATATCCCCGAAGAAGGTGATGGAAGATATTAAACTGGTGCGCAAAGAAATCCAGTACAATTACCAGAAATATTCGAACCTGGAAGATGGGGATCCGGCAAAGCTTGACCTGGGTGACAAGTTAAACCTTCTGTTTGAGGATGCCAGCAAGAATTATAACAATATCATGGCGATGCTCCCGCTTGCGATCGAGGATATCAAGACGCGCCTTCTGCTGGGAAACGGCGGACAGGAAAAAGGCGGCAAGGGAATCGTCGCAGGTGTCCTGACGATGGGTGATAATGGAGAGCTGAAGATTCTGGAAGCGCCAAAGGAAGAGTCCACAAGTCTGGCAGTTGTCGATGACGAGGTGACAGCTGGTCTGGTGGAAGTCCTGGCAGATGATTACCAATCGGTGAATGAGTCGCCCAATGATTATGTACAAAACCTTGTAGTGCGGACATTCTGCCCATTGACTGCGATTACGCCGACAGAGATCGATGTGGAGACAGAGGTGGCAAACTACAATTCCTACCTCGAGTTTTACCGCACTTCCAAGGATAACTTTATCAAAGTAGTAAAGCCGCTGGTAGAGAAACTTCTGGGAATCAGGATGTTCTTTGACCAGTATAAGAGCAAGACAAAAGGGATGGCACCGACACTTGTGGTTGCCAATATATCACCGGAGATTCTGGCAAAAAGTCCGAATATCCCCAGACTGATTACATATTTGAATACAACGAACAGTAAAAATAACTTTAATGATACAATCTGGTATGCGATCTATCCCAACCTGTCGTGGAGTCAGAATGTGACAAACAAGATTCACAGAGAACGTTTTCAGGGAAATGTCAAAAAGGCTGGAACAGATGTATACAGCATGGAGGCACTGAGTACACTCCTGAACGTCTTCAAGGATTACCGGGTAGAGACATTCTTCTCTTTCGAAAACCGCGAGGAGACTACTTTCAATGCTGTTGCAGCAGAGGGAGTCGAAAAGATGATTGAGCGCTGTGCGCCGTTGATCGGGAAACCATACAGTGAATTTGCGATACCAGTACTCCCGAACTTTACAGTACTTCCCAAGAATAAGTCTGGTGTAGTGCTCGACAGCAGGATGCATATCACAGACAGTAACGGAGTGGAACTCTCAGAGGCAAAGGAAGATATCATAAGGCTCTGGATCGAGGGTGTCTATATAGGCGGCGCTTATGTCGCAGCAGGTTTCCGGGCTGCATGCCAGTGTCCGGAATATTTAAAAAATCATTTTAACATGACAAAATTAAGAACCGATTTGGAACTGCCCGGTGTCCGGTTTGATATTGAGGCAGGGAATAATTCACTGATGGCGTATACAACCATGCCCAAGGAGATCACGGGATTCACCAACACGATCAAGACACAGATCAACCAGAAGAATTTTGGATGGGTGTTTGCGTCAGAGAATGCATCCAAGGATGGGATGGCAATTACAAATATAACGGTTTATAAGGCGAGAAACCTTCTGTATGATACAGAGAACTCTACTTATGAACCGGTATATAAAACGCAAGTCACTACATATATCGAGAGGATCCTGAGATATGTGACAGGAGATTTCAAGGAAGACAATATACGCGATTTCTTCTCGAATAATCCCAAGAGCCAGAAGAGCAAGTGGCTTGCAAAACAGGACTGCATCAATGCAATCATTACAGAAGGAGACAGTCTGGAGTACAGCATCAATGATATGAATGGCATCTGTGAACTGACACTTTCCTTCAATGGCAGTCCAAGAAATCTGGAAGTACAGATCAATCGTATTTCCGGGGTATAAGATACAGCCCAGATTCATTTATAAGGAGGTAAAGCTATGGGTTTCAGGGTAACAATTGATGGATCAGGTCCAGTGAACCTGACAGAAGAGTGTGTGACAAGTGTGGATTTCTTCTCGGAGATTCCCACAGATTCCAATGCCCGTGCAACGGATAACGGAACCGCATTGAAAATACGCGGAAAACTGTTATTTTCTCTCAATGCAGAGGCAGAGGATACTACACTCAATCTGGCAAAGTGGAGTGTGGTGCCAAGCGAGAGCGCAGATGCTTACAGAAACGTAAAAGTAGAGGTTGTAGCATCCAGCCAGGTAGTAAGACAGTATACACTTCCAAACGCATTTGTAATGGAGTATGAGGAAGAGCTTGATGATGAGACAGGCGTAGGAGAATTTTACCTGCATGTGAAGCAGAAGAAGGACCTGACGAAGCTGACCAGCATCGAAGGCGGATTTAGTGCATAAGGAGGTGGATACATATGTCATTACGTGTAAAAGTGAATGGAGCAAACAGTTTTGAGATTGCAAAGGATTGTGTACAGAAGGTCAAGTTCCGTACAGATATTCCTCTGGATTCTAATGCAAGAACAAAGGATGTAGGAAGTACTCTGGAGATTACTGGAAAAATCCTGGTGTCAACAGACGGCGATCCGTTTGACAGCACCAGACAGCTGGCACTGTGGTCAGTAGTTCCGGCAGAGGAAGCAGCAGCTTACAGACAGGTAGAGGTGGAGATCATCAATGCAGGAATTACGGAGAGGAAGTACAGCTTCCCACGTGCATTCGTAATTGATTACAAGGAAGACTTCTCAAACAGCGACGGCATTGGGCAGTTCACAATAGTTATCAAACAGAAAAAAGACAAACTGGATACGATTGCTATTGAAGGAGGCTATATTAGTGCCTGACAGCCAGTAGAGCACAGGGAAAGGCATATCATAGAATGATGTGCCTTTCCCTAAAATTGGGATATAGGATTTATGTCCATCCAAAGTGTTTCCAGCTAAAGTGCTATAGATAGAGAAAACATTTTGGACAGCCATAAATACAGGAAGGGCGGTGGGAAAATGACAGACTGGTACAGTGTCCTGCAGGTTTCCAGGCAGGCATCCGAAGGGGAGATCAAGTCCGCATACCGGAAAATGGCAAAAAAATACCATCCAGATGCGCACCCTGGTGATCAGAAGTGTGAGGCACGTTTTAAGGAAATAACAGAGGCTTATACAATACTCTCAGATGCGAAAAAACGCCGCAAATATGACGAGGAACTTGGCAGACAGACGGAAGAAAAAGCACCAAAAGCTCCGAAAGAGAAGCCAAAGTCAGGTGCAGATGCAGTAAAAGTAAATTTTGAGGATATCTCCAGAAATTTTGAATCTTTCTTTGGATTTGATCCCAAAACCAAGGAAGTAGTAAATGAAAAGAAATTGAAACCTGACTACAAAACGGGGAACCCATTGGATACGACAAGAATCTTTGAGGCCTTTATGGCAAACGGGAAGAGGTAGGGGCAGTATGGCAGGAAAACTAAAATATATGGCAGCCCTGTTGTGTATGGTCATTGCAGGGCTGCTCTGTTATCAGATGGGACTGCGCGCAGGCTGGCCATGGGCAGCGGCGGCAGCGGCGGTCGGTGTGCTCCATATGATGCTTCCGACACAGTCATTGCACGCAGGGCAGAAATCAGACAGAAATCAGTTTGTGCCACCTGTTGCACCTACGGAGCTGGTGCTTCTGAATGAGGAGGGCGGAGACCTTGCTTTGTGGGATATCTATGGGAAGAACGGGATTGTGATCGGCCGTGATGTGGGCGAAAACCAAGTGACAGTTAATCTCGACCACACGGAATATGCCAGCATGATCGATGTGGAGCATGCTGTATTGAATTATACGAAGGATACATGGTATGTGGAGGATATCTCTTCAAAAAACGGGGTCAGCGTACAGAAGAGTGACGGTAGGAAATACAGGCTCTCCTATGGGAAGCCCTGCAGACTTGAGCAGGGAGACATCCTCTTCATCGGTCTGGCAAGACTCCAGCTCCGGTGAGTAATTTTAGAAAATATAGTAATGTGCAGGGAGGCAGCGATGGGAGAATCAAATTTAATCCGTTGTCAAAACGGACATATGTTCAGCAAGAAACGATATGGGACAGTGTGTCCCTATTGCAACATAGAGACACAGACTCAGGAAAAGAAAGAGACGGAAAAACCAGAGGTTGACATTGAGGAGGAACTCTTCAAGGAGGATATCAAGCCAGTCTGCGGGTGGATCGTGTGCATCTCCGGTCCGCGGCAGGGAAAGGATTACAAGGTGGTATCCGGCAAGAACTTTGTCGGGAGAGCGGACGACATGGACATCCAGATCCTGGGAGACAATGAGATCTCGCGCCGGAACCATGCGGTGATTGTCTTTGACCCCAAGAAGAAAGAGACTGTTCTGCTTCCGGGAGATTCCAACGGGCTGGTATATCTGAATGAGAGTGCAGTGTATGTACCCACGCCGCTGAATCCTTATGACAAGATCGAACTGGGGAAGTCCGTATTTGTATTCATTCCGTTCTGCGGCAATAATTTTATGTGGGAAGCGTAAGGGCTGCGCACTGCTTATGGAGGCTGGATACAGATGGATAACGGTTTTTTATTAATATGGCTGCTGGTCGCATGTGTCCTCCTGCTGGATACTGCAATATTGTATATAAGATATCCGGTAAAAAAGGAAAAATTACCAGATATCGGCAGAAGCATGACGATTGGAGGGCGTGAGATACAGGAGGATCAGACTGGCTGCGTGGAGACTGCGGCAGGTATCCTGGCTGTACTGGCAGATGGCGCAGGAAAAGCTTATGGAGGGCGGATCGCCAGCCGTATTGCTGTGAATACCTGTATGGATATCTTTAATGATTACAATGCCTTTCACAATCCCCAGTATTTTTTCAGGAAAGCATTTCACCGTGCCAACAAGGAGATCCTAAAGACATTAGGAGATGACAGCAGGGGTTCGGCAAGCCTTGGCTGTGCGATGGTCCGTGAGGGCTTTCTTTATTATGCACTGGTTGGGAATGTAAAAATAGGGGTATACCGGGAAGGAAACCTTGTTCCTATATCAAGCGGGCATACCGTTGCCGTCCTGGCAGAACAAAAATTCCAGGAGGGAACGATCTCGCGTGAGGATGCACTGAAACTTCTGGAGAACAGGCGACTGTACAATTATCTGGGGCAGGACGGATTCCGGGACATAGAACTGTTTGACGCACCTGTCAGGATGAAGCAGGGGGACATTGTCGTGCTGATGAGCGACGGTGTATATGAGCTGCTGGGGACAAGGGAGATTGAGGCAGTCCTGGAAGGAGCGGGAGACTGCCAGCAGAAGGCATATGACATCATAGAACTGGTAAACCAGAATCCGAAAGAAGAGAAGGATAATGCCAGCATTGTCCTACTGGGAATGGGGGACAGAGTCAGGACGTATGAGAAAGCAGAATTCAGAAATTAAGACAGCATTCACCTCGGAGGCGGACTGTGACCTGAAAAACACGGACTATTTCGGTTTTGTGGAGCTGGATGATTATGCCTGTTATGTGGTCGCGGACGGAATAGACGACCAGCTGGATGCAGTGAGTGCAAGACTTGCGGTAACAGCTGCGATCAGTGCCTTTTCAGAAGCGCCATCCATAGGGAAGCGCACAATGCGGGCGTGCCTGAATGCAGCAAACCAGGCACTTATCCGGGAGACCGGGAGCAAAATGAAATTGAAGGCATCTGTCATCGTCGTTGTGACCAACTATGTGAAGATGCGCTACGGACAGGCAGGGAATGTGCGGCTGCGCCTGTACCGCGACGGCTTTGTGCGGTACCAGTCGACAGACCAGTCCCTTACACTGGATCTGGTTAAAGAGGAGAAAGTGGAGCCAGACAAAGTAGCCATCCATGAGGAGCGGAACAATCTGTATGCATATCTGGGGCAGGAAAAGGAGTTTCACCCCTATATCTCCAAAAAGATCAAGCTGGCAAACACGGACGCAATAGCCCTGTACACCCGCGGGATATGGGAAAACATCGACGAGGGGGAGCTGAGTGATGTCTATGCCGAGGCGTCCAATGAGCCGCAGGAGCTGGTGGACAACGTGGAAGAGCTGCTTCTGTCCAGACAGCCAAAGAACCTGGGCAAGTACACCTTTGTAACCCTGTTTGTTAACAAGGTATTTACAGATCCCAATAAAAAGCGCCGGATCCGCCGGATCATCATGATCACTGCCGTGGTACTGGTCATCGCCGTGGCGGCAGCTGTCATACTGACGATCCTGCACAACCGGCGTGCCAGAAAACGGGAAAAGATGGAGCTGGGGTATCTGGACACGATTGAATATATCCAGATCGATAACTATACAAGGGCACAGGAACGCTGTGAGGAAGCACTGGACCTTGCAGAAAGTCTGAGGGACCGCGCGATGGTCAAGGAGCTGGGGGATTATAAAAAGCTCATTGAGTCCGTGCTTGCGGCGCAGGAGCATATGGACGGACAGCGGTATGCAGATGCACAGAGGACATACAGGGAAGCCGCCGCCCGGTCCGTCTACGTGGACAGCATAGGGCTTGACTATATCAACGACAGGCTCGCACTGACGGCAGATTACATATCCGTCTACGACCTGATCAACTTGGGAGACGTACTGGCACAGAACCTCCAATATGATAAAGCAGAAGAAAAATATCTCGAGGCAAAGGCCATTGCCGGAAAGATCTATTTTGATGACGGCAGGAAATCCGCGATCGAGGCGCTCGAAAAGCTATACGAGGACCAGAAGGCGGAGAAGGAAGCGGAGGAGGCAGACCGTAAGGAACAGCAGAACCAGCAGGAGTCAGGCGCCAATTATGTGACGCAGGGAGATGTGGCGTTTGCACAGGGCGACTATGAGGGTGCAAGGGTGTATTATCTCTCAGCGCAGCAGCTATACAGTGACATGGGAGACCAGGCACAGCAGACAGCAGTGGAGGAGAAGCTGCAGACGACAGAGGAGAAGATAGAGGAAAAAGAGCTGCTCAGGGAGGAGGCAGAAGGGTATGTACAGGAGGCAGAGGAAGCGGCGGAAGCGAAGGAATATACCACTGCCAAGAAGTATTACCTCCTTGCAAAAGACGTCTATGCTTCCCTGAAAATGGATGACAAGGTGGAAGAGATGACCCGGAAAATGGAGCGGCTGGATATCAAGATCGACGAACAGGAAGCAGCGGCAGGCAATGACAGTGCCGCAGTACCCACAGAGGACAACGCCGAAATAACGACGGATGACAGTGCTGGGGAAGAGGAGAAACTGAGCCCGGGAATGGTTTTGGAATAAGCGGAAAAGACCTATGACATACGAATTTAAAGGTGTTATATATTCTGGATTAATACATAAAAAGGGTGAAATAGTATGACAGATGTCATGAATGGAAGATTAGTATTAGCAGATCCCAGCAGCGGGCTGACCGCACTCAGCCTCGAAGGCGGGGAACTCAATATGTTTGGGAAATATACCAGGATAAGAACGACACAAAGGGACAGCTTTTCGGTTATCAATGATGCTCCAACGGAATTAAAGGTGGTGGAGGAATCCAACTCTTTAAACCGATTTATAAATGGTGCGATTGGACTTGTTGTCGGTGTGGCACTGGGGGCAGTTGCTGTGGCGCTGATTGCGGCTGCCGGAGCTGCGACAGGAGGGGCAGCAGTTCCGTTTCTGTTAGGAGCGATTCCTTTTATGGTGGCTTCCACTGCAGCAATCTGTACTACAGTGCAGGTAAATGAAAATGATAAATATACAGGATATAAACGAAGTCCTGTAGAGTTTTCGAATATCTTGGTAAACAACGTAATGACTGCCTATACAGCAGGGGGCGATGATTGCCGCAGTGCTGGAAGTGGCCCCAGGCGTAGTTTCTTATGTGGGAATGAATGCTATAGAGAGCTTTGGGACATCCTTCTTTACAAAAAAAGCAGTGCCTGTTATAGTAAAAACTGGTATTGGAACACTTGTAACAGCCAAGGGTGCGTTTACCATATTCGATATCAATGAGAACAACACTGGTAATAACCTGCTCATGGATAAGGCGTTTGATGGAGATAAAGAGTCGTATGAAATCTGTGAGGAGTGTGTGGACTGGTTATGTGAGTCAGTCATTGCCAGCGGCGGCCTGATGCCGGTTCCTCCGAGCTCCCTGTTATGTGAAGGGAATGATCCGCAGGATACAGACGGGTATGGGCACAATGGCAGGACTGGAATATCACCATATGCCTATACAGGGGATACTGATGGGATGGACGGAGACGGGGCAGGATCCAGTAAATCCCCAATAAGCCTTAACAAGGATCTGGGAAATGGCATGGGGCTTGACACAAATAAGAAGATCGATCCATCATTGAATCCCTTTAGTGGTGTCGTAGACCCTCCATGGAATGGGCAGCCAGATATACAACTGGAGGTTTTTGATGGGGATGCAGAGGGGGTCTATATTGAGTACCAAAATGAAGGAGAGAATAAGAAAGAAGAAAATTCAGAAGATGGCTATACAAAAGGAATATATATAGAAAGGGGGAATATTTCATTAGATGAACCTATCATAGATCAATTATTAGAAATGCTTAGCGAGACGAGGGATGATATAGGAAAAAAGTTCAAAAGAGGAAACGTGGGTATTGCGATAGCAGATATAAAAGGTCCAAAGGGTGATTTAATAACAAACTTTAAATCTTTTAGTCAATATGGGAATAGAGAGGGATATTCACCAGTATTTACAGGAGACAAAAAGATATTTGAAACTAAATATGTAAATAACAAAAATCAAGAAAATGGTCCCTATTCATTTGATAGGTTAGTTGATAGTGAGGTTAAGATTATTGAAGATATTACGCATCAGCTGGGATACAACAAGATAGGGGTTGATGAAACATTAGAAGGAAGTGTGTTTTTGTTAACAGAAAGAATACCTTGTCTTAGTTGTCAATACGTTCTTGATCAGTTTCAAGATATGTTTCCGAATGTGAATGTAGTTGTAATATATGTATATATAGAAAATACTGATTAATATTATTATATTTATAATTGGTACAAAATTTTGTTTGGTGTTAGTCAATAACTGTGTTGGTGATTCTGTTTGCGGTTTATGCAACCACTTGAACCTCTATATTTATGAATATTTGGGGTTTACCAACATCTATATATAGTGCTATAAATGTTACCAACACACTTGTTGACTACCCCCTTTTGTTTATTCTGTAGATTGAATTTTTATGGAGGTAAGAAATGGTACATCAGTATGAAATGTATTTTACAAATGAATATCTTGAGGAACTCGTGGAAGTCTTTGCATCGATATTGAATTTGAAATATGATGAAAAAGATGTAGAAATTGCTTCAACGAGTTTAAGTGTACATGGTTTAGAAAATGTATTACTAATTAAAGGAGCTGGTTGTTTGTTGTGTATTGATTGCAATGCCAGGGATTATATATGTCCGCTTGTAATCATGTGTCAGGATAATTATGCAGATAAAATTAAAGCGGCTATGTTAGAGTGGGACAATAAAATTAGAGAGGAATATTATCAAAAACGAAGAGAGGAAATTGTGGATGTTTATAATGTAATGGATGGTTCTACAATGCTCTCTGAAATTGAGAGATTTTACAATATATCAATACATGATGAATTTATAAAGGAGTAAAAATGATACATCAATTTGAAATGTATTATGCAAATGAATATCTTGAGGAAATAGTAGCGGATTTTGCGGCGGTATTGAATTTGAAGTATGATGAGAAAGATGTGGAAATTGCTTCGAAGAGCTTAAGTGTACGCGGTTTAGAAAATTTATTAATATTAAAAAGAGAGGGGTGTTTTATGTGTATTGATTGTAATGCAAGAGATTTTATAATGCCTCTCGTAGTGATGTGTCAGGATAGCGATGTAGATAGAGTTAAGGCGGTAATGTTAGAGTGGGATAATAAAATGAGGGAGAAGTATTATCAAGAATTAACAGAGGAAATTGTGGATGTTTATAATGTAACGGATGGTTCTACATTGCTTTCTGAAATAGAGAGTTTTTACCATATATCTATATATAATCAATTTTTAAAGGAGTAAAAGTGATATATCAGTATGAAATACAATATATCAATACATGATGAGTTTATGAAAGAGTAAAAATTTTAAGGCAATTATACTGTTAGGGTGCTGAGAAACAGGCTGCAGAAATACATTCAAAGTGGTCGTATGCAGAAAAAATGATAAAGATTTTTGTGTTGCACGTGTGTCAAAATAACAGGCACACAGACAGGAGCTAGGATGAGCTATACAGATGAGAAAATGATAAAGGCAATGAATGCCCACAAGGAGGGAATCCAGGGCAGCATTGAGGAAGGAATCTCCATCAGGGAGGAACTTTATACGTTTGAGGAAACGAAGCTGTTTGACGGCAGGATGCAGATCATGCTTCCCCATTCCTTTAAGGACATGCCAATTGAGCAGGCGAAATTAAAGTATCCAATGGAACAGCGTCCGCAGGTGATCAGGACCAATGAGAGGACAGACATTAATTTTACGTTCAGCCTTCTGGATCAGCCGCTGGAGAACAGCCAGGTGAAGCTGCTGCGGGATTCGCTCAAAAAGGCGCTCCGCAGGGCAAGACCGGACATGAGGTTCATGGAGGACGGGCTGCGGGAAACGGAAGGGCACACGACAGGATGGTTTGAGTTCATAAGCAACGGTATTGACGGGAAACTGTACAACATCATGTATTTCATCCCGGTAAGCGGCAGACTGATGCAGGGGATATTCAACTGTCCCGTAAAGGATGCACAGAACTGGAAAACGGTCATCCTGCAGGTGATGGATACCATTAAGGAGGGCGGACAATGAAAGAACGCTGTATAGGATTGTCTATTGCAGAATTTGTTTCCATACAGGAGATACAGATCCATAAGAAAGTAAATGAGCATGGAAGTGCAGAGATCAGGGGGATCATCAATGCAGGAAGCGAGGAAGAACTTTTCAGGAAGGCAGAAGCTGGCAGTGCATCCCTGTTTATAGCAGATGAGACCGGGGAACAGCGGAATATATTTTCTGGTGTCATAGACAGCATGGAAGTGGAAAACCTTGGGGAAGTAAAGATCGCCCGGATTGTGCTGACAGGCGCGACAAAGCTTATGGACTGCATGACATGCACACGTACTTTCCAGAATGAGGCGATGCCCTATGAAGATCTGTTAGGCATCATCAATTCAGGAAACGGACAGGTGATGTTCCTGCAGAACTGCGGACAGGGAAAGACAACGAAAAAACTCATTGTGCAGTACAGGGAGACGCACTGGGAATTTGCCAGAAGGCTTGCCTCGCATTTCAGCCAGCCGCTCATACCGGACTACGGGGCAGAGGGGATACGGTACTCGTTCGGGCTTTGCGAAGCCTCCCCTGAAAAAAGCATGGAAGTCACCAGGTATTCCATAGGAAATGCAAGGGAGGAATACCTGAACAGGAGCCGTAACGGGGTATCAGGAATCCTGCCGGATGACTTTACCTTCTATATTGTCGAAAGCCGTGACTGTCTGGAACTGGGCGACAGGGTTTCGTTTATGGGGCAGGTACTATATGTATATGAAGCGGAGAGCAGTCTGGACGGGGAGGAACTGATACATACTTATACCCTGCGCAGGGCAGGCGGGTTCAAAACAGTATACAGCTGCAATCACAAAATAACCGGTGCGTCCCTTGATGCGACTGTGACAGCAGCAAAAAATGACACAGTAAAAATATCTGTAAGCGTGGACCAGGGGCGGAAAGGAACAGGGGCAAAGTGGTTTCCATATTCGACAGTGTACTCCTCTCCCGATGGCACGGGCTGGTACTGTATGCCGGAGGAAGGCGACAGGGTAAGGCTGTATTTCCCCAGCGAACGCGAGGAGGAGGCATATGTGATCAGTGCCATAAACTATGGGAACACAGGCGGTTCGGTCCAGGAGAATGCACCAAGGAGCGATCCCGGCAGGAAGTCGATTTCCAACAAACAGGGGAAGCAGATCGAGCTTACGCCGACAACGATCACCATGACAAACAATAACGGGATGTCCATATGTCTCGATGATGAGAAGGGCATAGAGATTAAATGCGATAAGAACGTGGAGATCAAAGCAGAAGGAAACCTGACCGTGAAAAGCGACACCGGTCTTGACATACAGGCGACGGATTACATAGAGCTGGTACAGGGGGACAGTAAACTCACCCTTCAGGATGAACTCAGGATAGAGGGCACAAAATTCAATGTACAATAGGGAACAACTGAATGAATTTGCAAAGGAATTCATGGCACCGAGACTGGAAAGGAACATAAAAAAGCTGCAGCAGTCGATCGCCCGCGATGGCGAAGGGATAAAAAGAGACCTGCTGTCATGTATGGACAATCTTTTTAAAAAGTGTATCTGCCAGCAGGAAGCGGACAAGCAGCCCATAAGATATGTCCATTTCTTTTATCTGAGGCTGTCAGTGCTCATACAGCAGTACGACATACAGGTCAATGCCTTTTCGGAGCAGTCCTATATGGATGATGTGGAGACCATGGTGCTCTGGAATCCCGATTTCATCATGAGATATTATGAAGAGGATATGGAAATGATCTGTCAGGAAGCAAAGAAACAGATCCTACGCTTCGGATACCCGCAGCTCATGGAACTGCGGGAGAGGAGCTTTGCCATCTATGCCATGCTCACAGGCCAGTACCTCATGAGTGTGTCAGGAGACATAGCGGGTCTTGAATCCTTCCATGAGATGAAGAAGACAGACGACATACAGATTATATTTGGCGGGTACATGGATAAAGGAATACAGATCTGGCCCCTGCCGGCGCAGGAGGGGGCAAAGCAATCTTTATGGTAAAAGGACCTGAAAAACGAAATATAGCAGTTTATCTCCCCGGCTATAAAGGGGAATAGGGATAAATGCATAGGTTGTGACCATAGAAACGATTGGTGTACTGAATCTGTTAAGGGATACTGAAAGACAAGGTGAAAAGAAAGTATGGCAGAGATACATAATGGAAGATATGCATTAGCAGATTCAGACAGCGGGCTGACCGTGGTTAGCATGGGAGGCGGGGAGATTAACCTATTTGGAAGCTGTACGAAAATCAGAACAACACATAGGGAAAGTTACCCAAAGATTGATGACGAACCAACAATGTTAAAAGTAGAGAATGGTATAAAGGAAAAGCTTCTTACAGGGTCAGCAGCATCGGCAGCTCTTGCAGGTGCAGCGGTGGCAGTTACAGGAGCAGAAGCATTGGCGCCGTTAGCCTGTGCATTGGGAGGCATAGCCATAGGTATAGGCGCGGCTGCTGTAGGAATGGCAGTAAGTGATTCACAAACAGGTTATAACGGGAGATGGGAAGAATATCTGGAAAACCTGATGACAGGCGGCGGTGCCGGATATATGGCAGGTGCTTCGGTATACGGACTTATAGCGGCACTGCCTGCTGTGTTAACTATAGCAGGGACACAGGCGGGTATGATGCCTGGAAATTCCAACTTTACCGCAGATGTAGTGCCTGATATAACGGTGGCAGCAGGATATGGGTCAGCAATTACCAGCAGGGTATGTGCAGTTATTCTGGATAAGCTATTCAATAATAATGTGGATGCATATCAAACAGCTGGCATGGTTCTGGATATGTCTGCCAAGGCGTATACTAATTTTGGTGAAAGTAATCCGGTGCTGGGGAATAGAAAGAACAGTTCAGATGAAGAAGGAATGCTTTTTGAACGTCTTAGTGATCATTATAGAGATGAAAATGAGGACAGGAAAGAAGTAAAGAAATATAGAGGATTTGAAGTAGGGAAGCATATTCGTCAACACAATAGGAGAGATAAAATATTTGATACAAAGCTTGTAAATAATAATGAAGAGAACCCGGATACCCAGGGTAATGGTAGTGGTAATCTGGGCAGTGCTGGCGGAGGAAGTGTTGGGTTTACTACGCGGAGTGCAGACGGGTGGTATTCAGATATTGCAGCAGATACAGCAGCCGGCAGCGCCACGAGCGAAATCTTTGTGTCATCTGAAAATGGCGGAGATAATATTTACGTCTATGATGGGCTGCCGTGGGAGCCTGATAATAATACATACTTCTTTGATCTCAGAAAGGCTCGAGAAGATGTATGGTCATTGTATGAGAGTGCAGGTGCCTCCAAACGTATGGTTTCATCAATGATAATGTCAAGTAATGTCAGTACCAAGTATTCTGAAATTACTTATAATGGGCAGTATGCAGCATTAATTGACGGTATTCCAGCATTAGGAGTGGGTGTATGGCCTGCAATGTGGAAGAACTATTATTCTGAGTATGCTATGAAGACGGTGATCATGGATGATGTTTTTGCAAACTGGACATATAAGATAGCAATTGTTGTAGTTGATAAGGGCGAGGATGTCAGCGACCCGTCCAAATGGAAATATGTACCAGCAACACGGGTATCTTCAAAGGCGCATACTTTTTATGGGGGTGTACTTCAGACTTATGTGACGCTAAAAGAGAACGGCGACATACAATCAACAGGTTCGAACTCTGGGTTTTCAAATAATAACATTGTTGGGAATGTTAGCAGTTATGGCAGTGATGAAGCGTCTATTATTCAAATGCTCAAAGACATTAAGGCAGTAAATGACCGTCTTGGGGACGCGTGGGTACATTACGTGGAAGTGTATAATATACAAAAAAGGAATATGGACAATATAAACGGCAATTACGATTTTGCTGGTTATGTAATTTACGGCGATACGTTTAAAAATATGAGTTAGGGGAATTTTATGAATAATAGAAGATTATTAATACTGGTGACAATAGTTATTTTGGGTTTATGCAGTCTGGGTGCGGTGCGGTATTTGACAACACGGAATGGTATAGAGGAGTCTGGGAGTGGGTATATACAGAATTTAGCGGAACAATCAGAAGACATGCAGTATCCAACGGAACAATCAGAAGCAGAGGAAGAAAGTACGCAAGTCCCTTTATATATCCAGTTGCAGGGTCTTGAAATTCCTCCTGCTGATGTTACAGAGAGTATCAATACATATTTTGATTTGGATATTTACGATATGGTGGAGCTTGATAAGAATACTGTTGAGCGTGCGAAGGAATTTGATTATCAATATAATGAGGAGTTAAATGTTGATTCTGGATTGTTTAGTCATTCTGTCAATGATATAGCATGTGCATGTATTGATTGCCATAAAGTACTGTTGTCTGTTCTTTCACAGTATGCAGATGACCATGGCGAGGATTATAGTGTTTTTGAAATGGAGAGTTATTACAAGTCCATGTGGGTCGAGGATGGGCTATGGGGTCATAAAGTATTGGATACTGCTGCAAATAAAACGCTTTATATAGCATTCTCAGATGCAGCGCCTGATATGATTAGTTTGATTGGTTATCTTTATAAAGTTGAATGATCTTTGTTTTGTTAAATAAGCTTATTTTAGTTAAGGAGATTCTGTATGGTAAAAAGATGAGGATGAGATTTTATGAGACGTAAACGGTGGACAGCATGTATCCAGACCAATGCTGACAGGTGGACTTTGCCAGTATCAGGAGATACAGCAGCACAGGAGGAAGCAGAATGCGGTATTTTACACTAAAGCAGGACAAGGGATACACAAATATACCTAGTCCTGTCAACTGGTTTCAAAAGCTGGGACCGGGAGATGCCATGAAGTCTTTACAGGAATTCCCGGACCGGGAGATATTCATGATCGAAACAGGAGAAGATTCCCTTTTTATAGATATCATGACAGAGCCTGTTGTCATGGTGACAGAAAGAGTAAAAAAATGTCTCCAGCTGTATGAGCCAAACATGCCATTCAAGGAGATCGTCCTGCTGGACAGCAAAAAGAGGACGGCACGGAATTATTTTGTGCCGCGGTTTGCGGAACTGGACTGTCTGACAGACAGAAGCGAATACACGAACTGGAATTATGACCTGAGGTATGCAGAGCTTGATGTGGGAAAGATCAGGGACAAGGCAGTCTTTACCATAAAAGGTCCCCGGAAGAGGAACATTGTAATACGGCTGGATGTGGCAGAAAGCCTGCTGCGGCGCGGGGCAAAAGGATTCCTGTTAATGGAGACAGATGTGAAAGGAGATTAAAATGGCAGGGGAGACAGACAAAAAAGAATATCTGGTCAGGGGTGCAGTGCTGTGCTGCAGGCAGGGGACACATCCAAGGCGGCTGAACCTTCCACTGAGCCACGGGGCATATGCCTATGGGCATCCGCAGATCACGGACGACGACTGTACACCGGAAAACATCTCTTACTTTGGTGTATGCTGCAGTGAAACGCCGCCAGAGGGCGCAGAGACTGTAAGGCTTGCGGGATATGTGCCGGAAGGGAGTACAGAGCAGGCAGAGGACGTACAGGGCAGCAGGTGCACACCTGACATCATAGGTAAATGGAACAATCCATATGGGAAGGCTGTCACGATGGATTCCTATTTAATATGTGCATGCGGGGGGATCATCGAACCAAAAACATCAGGTCAGGAATACGAGGACTGACAGGGACGGAGGAGATATGACAGTACACGACAATGTGACCGTAACCGGGGCATTCGGCATAGGCAGGCTGACAGGCTTTGAGGCACACATTATTCCAAATGCACATGCCTCGGCGGTGATCAGGGGAATTGCAGAGGATATCACTGACCTTGCGAGATGGCAGATGTCAGAAATGGAACAGGAAGTAACAGTAAGCCTGGAGGGCGGGCGGATACTGTTCTGCGGGCTTGTGGAAAGTGCAGTATGGGAGCAGGAGGCAGAAGAGGTTTACAGGGTGCAATTACAACTCATATCAGGGAGCACAGCCCTTGACAGGGAAAAGGAATCCAGGTCATTTCAGGACACAGGGATGTCTTATGCAAAGATTGTGGAGAAAGCAGCAGCATCCACACCAGGGGCATACTGCATCTGTACCGCCGGGAGTGGAGAAAAGCCCATGCGCCCTGTCATACAGTATGCAGAAACAGACTGGGAGTTTGCAAAGAGACTTGCCAGCATGGCGGGCACAGTGGTTTATCCGGAAACATGCCGTCATGGGGCATATATGTGGATGGGGATGCCTGACTGCAGTGAGGCATCAGCCAGCCTTGGCACTAGTGAATATACACATGGGATCAGTAATGTTTTTTACGAGTTTGGCGGCACGGCGGCGGGCTACAGCAGAAAGAGTTTTGAGTATTACAGGGTTGAATGTGGCGAAGATTACAGGATCGGCGCAGATACAGAATATGCCGGAGGCGTATGGAAAGTGCTGGAGAAACATGTAAAACTGGTAAGGGGAGAGTTCCGTTTTACATACCTTCTCGGAAAAAGCTGTCTTGCAGCGGCAAAGAAAACTTATAATCCTCTGTTTGCCGGCAGATCCATACATGGCACAGTGATAGCAGCAGGAGGAGATTCTGTAAAACTGCACTTAGAGATAGACAAGTCACAGGAGGCAGCATCAGCATACCCATATCAATGGGTGCCGGATACAGGAAGTGTCATGTACTGTATGCCAGAAACAGGCACCACAGTGTCGCTGTACTTTCCCGGTGAAGATGAACGCAATGCAGTGGCAGTCAATTGTATCAGGTATAACGGCGCCACATGCAGTGAGATGGAGGATACCTCAAAACGTGCACTGACAACAACAGAAGGGAAACGGCTTTACCTTGAACCTGGGAAGATAGGACTGGACATAAAGGAGCCAGAGCATAAAGTGTCAATGGAAGATGAAACAGGTATCAGACTGGAAAGCAAAACGACCATGAATATTGCAGCAGTAAAGGGAGTAAAATTAAGCGCAAAAACAATGACCATAGAAACAACTGGTCCATTGAACCTGTTGAGGGATCCTGAACGATAAAAGCGGAGGTGAAAAAGGTATGGCAGATATCATGAATGGAAGATATGCGTTAGCAGATCCAGGCAGTGGTCTAACTGTGCTCAGTCTCGAGGGCGGTGAACTCAACATGTTTGGGAGCTATACCATGATCAGGACGACACAGAGGGACTGCTATCCGCTGATCCATGATGAACCGACAGAACTGAAAGTGGAGAACCATATCGTGGCACAGCTGGTCACAGGTCTGGTGGTGGCAGCAGCCCTTGCAGCAGTGGCGGTGGCAGTTGTTGCGACAGGAGGGCTGGCAATGGCGCCTTTAGCATGTGCATTAGGGGGCGCGGCCATAGGGGCGGGTGCGGTTGCCATAGGAACGGCAGTCAGTGATTCGGAAACAGGATACAACAGGAGCTGGGGAGAATACTGGGAAAGGCTGATAACAGGCAGCTGCATAGGGTTCATAGCAGGTGCCGCGGTATATGGGCTGATAGCGGCTGTGCCCGCGGCGGCATCTGCAGCAGGGGTACAGGCGGGTATGATGTTTGGGACATCTACCTTTACAGCAGTTACAGTGCCCGGTATAGTAACGGCAGGAGGTTACGGACTGGCAGCCGCGGGCGGAATCTATACGGCAAACGATATCTATTCAAACAGCAGGGGATATAACGTTATACTGGATAAGATATTTGATGATGATATAGAGGCATATGAAACAGCCGGCATGGTGCTGGATCTGTTTACTGAAATGTATACGAATCTGGGCGAGAGCAACCGTGCTCTGGGGAACAGATCAAGCAATGCAGCTGAAGAAGCAGGGGAAGAGCCGCCAAAAAAGTCTGTCAACACCAGTGATAATGATGGGAACGGTAAAGATGACGAATTGTCAATGAATCTAAATAAGGGTGAGGAAGATAAAACAAATAAAGGTTTTGAAAGTATTGGGAAAGGTGGAAACGGACAGGAGGAAAATATTGATAAAAGAGCAAGTGAGGAAGGGATAATCATTGAGCACAAAAATAATGAAGATTCCGTTTCTAGAGATCAGCAGGATTTTAAAACATCACAAATTCAATTAGAGACATATGAATTTAACAATGATGCGCCAGAGAAAGATAGAGTGTTGTGTGTTAATCAAGTGAATCAGAGTGTTGTTGTAGATTCTAATAAGGTAAGGACATCCGCAACCAGTCCTTTTAGAGGAGGTGAAACAGAGGCAGGGCATTCGTTTCAAAAACATGGAGGCAGACATCCAGAGACTTGGGGAAAAGTTAGTGGAGGTCCAGAACAAATCAATAATACTGCTATGCAACATATTGAAGATATTTTAAATGCCCCAGGTGATTTCGTGGTTACTACGATAGATAATCTTAAGTTTTTAGAAAAAAGGCTTCCAGACGGAAGAGGGTTGCGATTAAATATGGATGGGACATTTAAGGGATTTATTGATTAATAATAATTTACAATATTAAGAAACTAATAAGTGAAGTTTGAAATTGAGAGGTAGTGGTTAGGTAGAAAGTCAATTGCATCACAAACAGACCATCTTACGGTGGCTACAAAAAATTGAATATAGATACGACACCTAATTCAGAGTTGCAGCAGCGTCGGAGATAACATATCCCCGCTGCTTCAACAGACTGAGTGCCTGTGCAGTAGTCAATATCTTTGATTTCTCCACAGGACGCGGATCAAGAAAGCCATCTGGTGTATAAGGCTTTAAATCTGAGAGT
>JAIEEY010000156.1 GCA_029067205.1 Lachnospiraceae bacterium | reverse complement strand
ATTCTGGGGATATTCTGCGTCCAATCAGACAAATCGTGATCTGTCAACTAATATAGATGTTATTTGAAACACGCCAATATTTTTATAGTGATTTAAAATTTGTTCGTTTCATGTTTAGGGTAACATACATCATACTGACAGTGGTAATAATGGTATTTTTTGATTCTTTGATTGAAGTAGAGAAAAACAAGAACGAAACTTGTTACATATGATGAGATGTGACTTCTATATTATTGACAGAGGAATTTTTGACTGTTATGAGTATTGAGGAACGCACGGACATCGGCAGAAAGCGATGGATGTCAGGATGAACGGTCATGTTGCGAAACCAATTGATATCGAAAGACTGATGGATACTTTGAAAGAGATTTTGCTGGATTGAGATACTGCGCTCTGCTCGATGTGTCATTTTATAAAAAAATGTCGCAATTATGAAAAAATGCGACATTTTTTTGTGCTCATTCGTTTCTGTAATAGAAGTGAAGGAGGAAAATAGAATATGATGAAGAAAAGAGTGGTTTTTGTTTTTATTGCAGTGATGGTTATGGGCATTAACATGACAGCATGTGAAAAGGCAGAGGATGGAATGGCAGAGGAATCACAATCCGAACAGATTGTGATCATAGAGGCGGATATACCGATTGTGGAGCAGGATCGTATCGGCGAGACGAGGGAGACCGCTCTGAATGAGGAGCAGAATGATACAGAAAAAGCAACATCAGGTGAGGATCTCGATGTGGTGGTTCCAAATACTGCCGATGATGACTGGTATAAGAAAGGGACCATTTATATAGATGATCATGGGAATCAGTTGGAAGTGTTCTTCAATGATGAGGGCGTGATCGAATTTGCTGTCAATGGTCTTTCTATGTATTTCACCAGGGCAGATGATTTTCAGATGGAGAATAATTGGAAAGTTTATATATGTGATGATGGCACTGTAATCATTTATTATCCGGGAGAACCAGCGCATCTTGAAATTTCGGATGGTGATTATGCCGGACTTTTCAGTCCTTTAATGTAGTTCCTCCATAAGCGTAGGTTACGGGCAGACAGATTAAAGAAGGTTTTTCCTGCATGGTATCGTCCAGAAGGAGCCTGACGCACATTTTGGCAATATCCGGTATAGGCTGGACGATTGTGGAGCATAGATAGTCCTTGTCGCCAAAGAATCGTATGCCGTCAAAACCAATGATCTGTATGTCCTCGGGAACTCTTTGATTCAGGCGACGCAGCATTTTCATCACAAAATAAGCAAGTCCGTCTGTCACACAAAATATCCCGTCAAAGGATAATCTGCCATCAACGATGTGGCTTGCGAGAAATTGTTCAAATGCTTCATAGGGTTCATCATCCCCCATGATTTTCATTTCGTATTGCAGTCCGCGGGCGAGACAGCCGTTTTCAAAGCCGGCTTTTCGTTTGTTGGGTTCATTGCTGATGGAGGAACCTTTGCGCAAAAAAGCGACATTTTTGCAGCCAAGATCTGCCAGTTTCTCTGCTGCAAGCTGTCCTCCCGCAAAGTTATCGCATGCCACACAGGGGACATGGCTCCCGATACAGCGGTCGATTGACACAAAAGGAATATTTTCATGGATGACCAGATCAGAATTATAAGTCAACCCGATGATACCGTCTACTTTATTCTGCTGTGCCATTGTGATATATTCCTGTTCTGCGTTGGAATCGTAATCGGTAGAGCAGAGCAGCATATGATAATTCTGCCTTAAAAGCGTGAGATTGATGTGGTAGGCAAGGGAAGCATAGAAAGGCTCCTCTGTATTAGGAATCAGGAGGACAATCGTATGGCTTTTGCTTGCCCGGAGTCCCTGCGCATAACTGTTTACCTGGTAGTTTAGCTTTTGGATGGCATCTTCCACCCGGATCCGGTAGGAATCGCCTACGGGAAGTCCGTTTACGACCTTGGATACAGTGCCAAGGGCGACACCGGCTTCTTTTGCGACATCTTTCATAGTCGGATTGGATATTTCTTTTTTCATGAGATACTCCTTTCGAGCAGTTCTTTATCGTTTCGTAAACAGATATTTTAAATAGGACACGGCACTGTCGCGGCGAGGTGAATTTGCAAGAATGCCGAGATAGACAGTTTCCTCGAATCCGGCGTCGCGGATCAGATCTGTGTGGGACAGGTCAATTCCATAATAATGTTCCTCTGTTATTGCCTGGTAGGCGATAGAAGAATCAAGCTGCAGTTCAATGGAGTTGTCTTCCAAAACAGTGATATTAGCAGCAAGCTCTTGTTCAAGAGTATCGTACAGAACAGAATCTTCCTGTAGAAGAAACGCATCAAGGTCACACAGGTAACCGTTTTGTGAAAATGCGTCAAATGCTTCCCGGTTCATAAGAACGATATCCAGCAGTTCCCCGTCTATGAGTGCAAGGATCTTCATGCGGGAGGCATAAGAGTATTGGTGGTATGCATTCAGTTCATTGTCTGTCAGGTATAATCCTGTGTACAGCTCCAGTTTGTTTTTGGAAGAATCCAGGTTTAGGTATTTTATGAAATCATCGCTGAGTCCTTCTGTCAGGTCCACGCCGGCATTAACATTGACCAGCGCGGCATACAGAATCGTATCCTTATGGGTAAAATGATTGTATGAGACATATACAAGGATATACAGCAGGATACCGAAGAGTGCCAGTGGGAGTTTGTAATAATCCCAGATATATTGTATTCTCTTTTTGCCATTTAACGTTTTTAAATTTTCATTCCTTACCAATGATCTCATGATTATCCTTCCTGTGAGGCAGTGTCATTTTTCTCCATCTTCTCCTGGCATAACAGCAGTATGTTGGAGAGCAGATAAGAACAAAGCAGCGCGCAGAGTCCCTCGCCAAAAACAATAAACGGCGTGAAAATGTTGATGACAATAAATGCCATGACAAAATGGATGACAGCCATGATCGCTGTGCAGAGCAGGAAGCGCATGCCAAGCATGATGGAATTTTTGAACATTGCCCTGACTGTGTTGTCGAATCTCGCGAGCAGCGGGAAGATATACATCAGCACAATCGCATATGCCACAGCAGCGACGAGAAAAATTGCCGTTCCAACTGCCCAGAATGCATTTTCAAACCGCATATGATAAAATACATAACCGTCAACGGCAAGGATGATTCCGGCAGCGAGAAGAATAAGCCATATGATTGTGCCCTGCTTGAAATTCTCCTTAAATGAGTGGAAAAATGACCTCGTCAGATTGCCTTCTTCATTCTTGGCAACTTTTAGGGTTACATAGAAAAGTGCCGTAGTAGATGCACCGATTGTAACGATGGGCAGGCAGCAGACCAGCCACAGAATATTCAGATAGGCACTGTAGGTTATTTTCGTGATAAAAGACATCAGTGGGCCATCGTGGCTTAATATATTGCGCATGCAAATGCTCCTTTCTTTTCCTGTTTCTGAATCCAAACAGTTCCTTAGTTTTCAGTTGATTCCCTGTAAACCAAACTTGTTTCTGTGTAAATCCTGCGGAAATTCAAGGAAGGTTCCTTGATTCTTGACATCAGCAGGTGTACAGCGGAAAATCCCATGATTTGACTGTGGATATGAATCGTAGTCAGCGTGGGCGAAGTTACTTTTGATTCCGGGGAATCATCAAATCCGCACAGATAGATATCCTGCGGTACCAAAATTCCCAGTTCCTTAAACACGCTCATGATGTCTATGGCAACAAAATCGTTTGCACAGATAAACACATCTGGCAGTTCTTTTATTTTCTGTATTTGTTCCTTTAGATACGCACGATATGGTTCATATCCCGGCATTTTGAAGCCCTGTTTGTTTTTAAGGATGCAGTATTCCTCGGAACAGGAGAGCCCGGCAAGATACATGGAATTCCGGTAGGCGAGAAAACGCTCATAAAAAGACTGACAGTGCATGATATCGCCGATAAATCCGATTTTTTTCCTGCCTCTGCGGATCATTTCCCGGACAAAACAGC
The DNA here is from genome assembly GCA_029067205.1 of Lachnospiraceae bacterium. GTDB lineage: Bacteria > Bacillota > Clostridia > Lachnospirales > Lachnospiraceae > COE1. Next base: position 21,409 of record JAIEEY010000156.1, on the reverse strand, counting down.
AGATGTTTGTCTGGTTATCCATATAGAGACAGTCTGACTTCAGTGGTTTGTCATAATCAGTTACTGGTGTATCCACAAAGAGCGTCGGAAGATCCAGATCACAGAGCATATAACAGTAGTCCCTGTTGAACATTTCCACACAGATGATTCCGGCAGTCCTTTCCTTATTATAAGTATTGGGCAGCGACAGGCTTTCAAGCTCATGTTTCTGGATGCGGTGCATGGTAAAACTATAGCCCAGTCCGGAGAGTTCCCGCTGGAATTTGTCCAGCATGGTGGAGGCAAAATGAGAGCTTCCTATAGAATTGGAGGTAAACAGGGAAATTTCTCTTTTTGCTGTTTCTGGTAAATAATTGACTTCGGGTCTGTCAGGGTTATAGATCATGGCATAGGAAAACTGTTTATAGCCCATCTCGATTGCCTTTTTTAAAACCCTTTCCCTGGTGGCATCGGCGAGAAGTCCGGTATTATTAATTGCTTTGGATACAGTGTTGCGGGAAACACCAAGTTCGTCAGCGATATCTTGAATTGTGACACGGTCAGCCATGGGAGCTCACTTCCTTTCAGTTTTTTTGATTTGTTATATCATGGTTTGCTCTGATATTACATTTATTATAATGTAAAAAATTAAATGTGTCAAATGTAAAATATATCAAAATAATATTTTCCAAAATAATATTAATATATAATTGCTCTTATGGTCAAAATGAGTATCAAATGTAAAAGGAGTAAAAAATGAATATACAAAATGTAAAATAACTATTGACCAAATGTAAAAATTGTGATAATGTATATTTACAAAGTTCAATTGAAACTTTTACATATGCACAACAAAAAAGACGCGCCGAATGTAACAATGAAACCAAAACAAATAAGAAAGGAGAAAGTAATGAGCAAGACAATGGATGTAAGTACAAAAAAGAAAGATGCAGGACTGCACAATTCGCTTGTCTATGTTGTTCAACATTGGCAGCTGTATGTATTCTTCCTGCTGCCTGCTCTGGCATTGACGATTATCTTCAGGTATATTCCTATGGGTGGAGTGCTGATCGCTTTTGAAAGGTACAATCCGATCCGCGGAATACTGGGAAGTGAATGGGTAGGATTCAAACATTTCCAGCGCTTCCTGTCATCGCCGGACTTTTTGCGATACCTCGCAAATACCTTGAAGTTAAGTGTGTTCGGTATGTTGTGGGGATTCCCGGTTCCGATTTTGCTGGCGTTTCTGCTGAATCGTATTGAGAGCAAGGGGATCAAGAAGAAGATACAGCTGGTACTCTATATGCCAAATTTTATTTCTGTCATCGTACTTTGCGGTATTGTTCGAATTTTTCTGTCCGTAACAGGTCCGGTCAATCTGATGCTTGGTTCACAGATCAATTTCATGACAATGCCGCAGGCTTGGCGAACCATTTATATCGCCAGCGGTATCTGGCAGGGTGCGGGCTGGGGTTCCATCATTTACACAGCTGCACTATCCAATGCAAGTACAGAGCTGAAGGAGGCTGCGGTTATTGACGGAGCCAATATTTTTCAGCAGATCAAGGCAGTTGAATGGCCTGCGATCAAGAGCACGGTTATTATCCAGTTCATCATGCAGGCAGGTAATATCATGAGTATCGGATTTGAGAAAGCGTATGCACTGCAGACCGACTTAAACCTCGCATCATCAGAAATCATTGCGACTTATGTGTACAAGAAAGGTCTTCTGGACGGAGATTACAGCTTTTCAACCGCGGTGGGATTGTTCAACACCGTAATCAACGTCATTCTGCTCATCGCAGTAAACAAGATCGTGGCAAAGATGAATGACGGACAGGGACTGTAGTGTGAAAAAACCATATGCGGAAGTTTTTTCACACGGCAAATTTGTAAAGGGAACAAATTTGCAGGTTTCAGAATGGAGGTATAAATGAAAAAGAAGAGTAAATTTTCGAAATATTCCTTACAGGATAAGACGCTGCTGTTGGTTGGATACATATTGCTGGGACTGTTTGTGGTAGCGATTATTGTCCCAATGGTTTATATTGTAGTTGCTTCTTTTATTGATCCGATTACCCTGCAGAACAAGGGAATTACCTTTGATTTCAGCAAGTGGACACTGACAGCATATGAACGTGTTCTATCTAACAAACAGATATGGGTTGGTTTTAAGAATGCAGTCATTTATTCCGTAGTATTTACAGTGGTTTCTGTATTGATCACAATGCTGGCGGCGTACCCCATGTCCAGGACAGATTTCAGGGGAAGGGGATTGTTTAATATCATATTCGTCATCACAATGTTCTTTGGCGGCGGTCTGATACCGACTTACTTACTGATCAGCAGCCTGAACCTGTTGAACAGCATGTGGGCAATCATTCTTCCGGGAGCGTTCAGTGTGTGGAATATGATTATCGCAAGGACGTATTATCAGGGGATTCCGGGTGAGCTGAGGGAGGCTGCTGATGTGGACGGGGCAAGTGAGCTGACATTCTTCTTCCAGATACTGCTGCCGGTATGTACGCCGATTATCGCGACATTGGCTTTATGGCAGTTTGTCGGAATGTGGAACAGCTACTTCGATGCAATGATATATCTGAATGATGCGTCAAAACAGCCTTTGCAGCTTGTACTCCGCTCCATCTTGATTCAGAACCAGCCGGAGTCGGGAATGATTTCCGATATGCAGAGTACAGCAGAGCGTGCACAGCTTGCAGAGCTGCTCAAATATGCGACCATCATTATCTCAAGTTTGCCGCTGTTGGTAATGTATCCATTTTTCCAGAAATATTTTGATAATGGAATTATGGCAGGATCTGTTAAGGGTTAGTGCGAGAGTTGGCAGGTTATTATAAATTAGGAGGAATTTAAATGAAGAATAAAGTATTTAGACGAGTTATCACAATGGCTTTAGCAATGAGTATGGTACTTTCCATGAGTGCATGTGGTGGAGGGAAGTCCTCTGTTGAGTTGAATACAGGAGAACTGCAGGAAGTGGATCTGGAAGAATTACAATTCCCGCTTGCAGAGAAAACGACTTTGACTGGAATGATCAGCTATCCGGCAAATACGGAGTCTAATCCGAATAACCGTACTATTTTCAAACGTTTGCAGGAAAAGACCAATGTGGAGATTGAGTGGACGGCAATCCAGGGAGACCAGTGGGGGGATAAAATTACACTCGCAATGGCAAACCTTGATACTTTGACAGACTTCATCTTCACTGCCGGGTTTGGCGATAATGACCTGCTGCGGTATGCAGATCAGGGAGTGATCATTCCGCTTGAAGAATACATTGATGCCTATATGCCGAATCTGAGTGCTGTGTTTGAAAAATATCCGGAATATAAGAAGATGTGTACAGATACCAATGGTCATATCTGGGCATTGCCATGGATTGAGCAGCTTGGCTCGAATAAGACGGCAATCCAGACAATAGGTGATATGAGCTTTATCAATAAAAAATGGCTTGATTTCCTTGGACTGGAGGTTCCGACAACCGTTGATGAGTTTGAACAGGTGTTGATCGCATTCCGTGATCATTCCTCTGAACTGCAGTCAGAATTTAATATAGATGGAAGCATTATCCCCATGTCATTTATTATCAATGATGGTGACCAGGATCCAGCTATTCTGATCAACGGATTTGGTGAAGGATATGGAGATGCGGACAGGGGAAGGCACATTGCAGTCACAGATGACAAGAAAGTAATCTGCGCTGCTACCCAGGAGGGCTTTAAGGATGGAATCACATGGCTTCATTCTCTGTATGAACAGAATCTGATCGACCCGGAGGCATTTACGCAGGAGTGGTCAACCTATGTGGCTAAAGGAAAGTCTGGACGTTATGGCGTATGTTTTAGCTGGGATGTTGCAAATATCGACAATCTGACAGACTGGGTTCCACTTCCGGCACTGACTGCAGATGTCAGAAATATCACCCCTCAGAATGGTTCTTTTACAAGTGGTTTTGACCGTGGACGCTGTGTTGTGACGGCTGTGGCAAAGAATCCCGCACTTGTCTGTGCATGGCTTGACCAGATGTACGATCCGTTCCAGTCTCCACAAAATAACTGGGGTACCTACGGTGAGGATGACGACTTTGACATCTTTGAGCTTGGCACAAATGCAAACGGTGAAGAAATGTTAAAGCATGCACCTCTTGGAGATGCTTCCCCTGTGGAAGTGCGCGAGGCAGAGAGTGTTGGCGGGCCGTTGGCAATCCTGGATGAGTACTATGGTGTATATGTTACTTGCCCGGATGACGCGCAGTACCGTCTGGACTGGATCGAGGAATACTATACACCTGACATGAAGACAGAGTATGTTTTCCCGAACGTGTTTATGAGCCAGGAGGATACAGAGGATCTTTCTAACCTGCAGGCAGATATTACCAAAACGATCAATGCGAAGAAGGCTGACTGGATTATGAACGGTTTTACGGATGCAGACTGGGATGAGTATATCAAGAGTCTTGACGCTTATGGTCTGGAAGATATGCTGGCAATATTCCAGAAATATCTGGACGCTTATTATGAATAAAAATATGTATTAAAACTGAAAAGAGTCAGCGCTTCCGCTGGCTCTTTTCTAAAAATAAATGTTTTAGGAAAGGTAAAAGGTGATTGGTTATGACTAGCCAGACATTGCGCGAGGCACGCAAATATGAGGAGGCCTCGGCAAAAATGATACATCGTGACGACAGGCCTTCTTTTCACTTGTCTGCCCGTGTGGGGTGGATGAATGATCCAAATGGATTTTCGTATCATGATGGAAAATACCATATGTTTTACCAGTATCACCCGTATGATTCGAACTGGGGGCCGATGCACTGGGGGCATGCAGTCAGCGAAGATCTGCTGCACTGGGAGTACCTGCCGGCTGCACTTGCACCAGATGAGTCGTATGACAGGGACGGATGCTTTTCAGGGAGTGCGATTACACTACCGGATGGCAGGCAGCTGCTGATGTATACCGGGGTAGTGAAAGAGCGTCAACGGAGCGGGGGCGTTTACGAGGTGCAGACGCAATGCCTTGCTGTTGGAGACGGCATCGACTATGAGAAGTGTGAAACGAATCCTGTGCTGGATGAAAGTGATTTGCCGGAGGGCAGCAGCAGATTTGATTTTCGTGATCCCAAGATGTGGCAGAAAGAGGATGGTACCTATTGCTGTATCGTTGGCAGCCGCCCGGCTGACGGCAGTGGGCAGATTCTGTTGTACACAAGTCCGGATGGGTTTCAATGGAATTTCAAAAGTATATTGGCTTCTAATAGAAAGCGTTTTGGTAAAATGTGGGAATGCCCGGACTTTTTCCAGCTGGATGGGAAATGGGTACTGCTCACCAGTCCGCAGGATATGCTTCCTCATGATTTTGAATATCATAATGGAAACGGAACCCTTTGTTTGATTGGGGATTTTGATGAAGAGGAAGGTACTTTCCAGGAGCAGCATGACCAGTCGATCGATTATGGCATTGATTTCTATGCACCGCAGACGGTGCTCACGCCGGATGGACGCCGCATTATGATCGGATGGATGCAGAATTGGGATACTTGTGGACAACGGACTACAGATGTGCTGTGGTTTGGACAGATGAGTCTGCCCCGCGAATTATCCATCAGAAATGGCAGGCTGTATCAGAGCCCGATTCGCGAACTGGATGCGTTCCGTTCGAATAAAGTGGTTTATCAGAATGTTACTTTTTCAGATACAATGGAACTGGAAGGTGTCAAGGGGCGCAGGGTGGATATCGAACTGGATATTCGCCCGGGAGATGAGCAGAATCTCTACCACAAATTTGCACTCCGTTTTGCGCAGAGTGAGAAGTACCAGACGTCACTGAGCTTCCGACCAAGGGAATCCATTTTAAAGGTGGACAGGAAGCATTCCGGCTCCAGAAGGGCAATTATCCATCAGAGGCGCAGCAAGGTCAACAGTGAGGATGGAACACTGAAATTAAGAGTGATTCTGGACCGGTTCAGCGTTGAGGTTTTTGTAAATGACGGGGAACAGGTTCTGAGCGCGATTCTGTATACAGGGCAGTCCGCAGACGGCATTTCGTTCTATGCAGATGGAACGGTGAATATGGATATTGTCAAATATGACTTGATTGTATGATGTTTTAGGAACTACGGAAAATAACAGGTACGGCTTGCACAGGGTATTTTTCCGTAGTTTCTTAGTTTTTTGGAGGAAATGCAAAATGGAGAAATTTGATGTAGTAGCTTTAGGGGAGCTGTTGATTGATTTTACCGAGAACGGAATGAGCGGACAGGGAAATCCATTGTTTGAGGCAAATCCAGGCGGCGCGCCATGCAATGTCCTGGCAATGCTCTCAAAATTGGGACGCAGGACGGCCTTTGTCGGAAAGGTTGGAAAGGATTTTTTTGGAGAGCAGTTAAAGAAAGCGATTACCGAGTCTGGTATCAATGCCGACAGTCTGTATATGGATGAGGAAGTTCACACGACACTTGCTTTGGTGCACACATATCCGGATGGGGACAGGGACTTTTCTTTTTACAGGAATCCCGGCGCGGATATGATGCTGAGGGAAGAGGAACTCAATGAGGAGCTGCTGAAAAATACAAAGCTCTTTCATTTTGGTACCCTTTCCATGACAGATGCAGGTGTGAGAGATGCGACGAAGAAAGCTGTCGGAATTGCAAAGAAAAGCGGTGCAGTGATTTCTTTTGATCCGAATCTGCGTCCTCCCCTCTGGAGGTCGCTGGATGATGCAAAGGAACAGACTGCTTATGGACTTTCCCAATGTGATGTATTAAAGATATCCGACAATGAGATTCAGTGGTTTACCGGGGAGGATGATTTTGACGCAGGTATTTGCAAACTGAAGGCACAGTTTGATATCCCCCTGATTATGCTCTCCATGGGAAAAGAGGGAAGCCGTGCTTATTATAAGGATTTGCGCGTAGAAGTTCCGCCATTTATACAGAAGAGCACGATTGAGACAACAGGGGCAGGTGATACCTTTGGTGCGTGCTGCCTGCACTATGTGTTAGCGTATGGACTGGAGAATTTCGACGAACAAAAACTGTCAGAGATGCTTATTTTTGCCAATGCAGCAGCTTCTATTGTCACGACAAGAAAGGGAGCGCTGTGCGTGATGCCTGGCAGGGAGGAAGTGGAGTCATTGATTTCCGGCCAGAGTTAGTATGATTTGAGATACCGCAGACTGGTATCATGGAAGGGGTTGAACGTTGTGCAAAAGGTCTTAAAACAAATGACCCACAGGACCATTATGATCCAGATATGGGAATGATTTCCATGACAATAACGGCTTCGAAAGATGGCGTGGCGAGAATTTTGAATATACGGTCAGTACGGACTTGCAGGAAATTAATGGTGGGCTGGGCGAGAAGATCGGAATCAGCCACATCCACACGGAGTGTCACCACCTGGGCGGGGAATTTGACTGTACAAAAGATTGTCCAGAAAGAAAATGGTGATCTGGTTCCAGCATTGGCAGAACGTATTGCGGAACAGTTCCAGAACAGCTGTGAGTTGCTGCTTGAGGATACCAGCACTTCAATCGAAGCGGATTCTCCCTGTCAATATGTCGATGCATTTACATGTTATGAGAGATTTATGCTCACATGTAATTTCACTTATGAGGGAGATGGTTCGTTTGGACTTTGCTTTGATTATATTCAGCTTTTGTTTAATGAAGGAAGTACATTGATTACAGAAATGGAAATTGGGCTGACTGCTGGGGAGAAATATTCCTTCACTTATATACTGGAAGGTTCTGTTGGTGTCTTTTATATTGATGACATGGCAGCCCTTACCGTCAGGCTATATGGTGTCACTGGGAAACCAGTCAAGCTGCTTGCTGAGAATAAAGGATCAGCCTTATGTGGCGCCTGCCTATATGACAGGGATTTTGCTGGTTAAAAAGTATAGGCGGCACTCCGCACTGAATATATTTCAGGAATATTCGATGACAGATCAGAAAACAATAGAAGAGTATGCTGGATTTACCGAGGAAGAAGTAAAGGAGCTATGTGTGCGGCTTTTCGGATATCATCTTTTTGCCATTGCCGCACACGAATAAACCTGCGTTGGTGGTTGAATTAAAATATGACAAATCTGTCAACGCTGCCATACAACAGATGAAAGACAGAAATTATACGCAGGCTCTTGAGGGTTATAGCGGTGAAATCCTGCTTGTCGCAGTGAATTATGACAAGGATAATCAAAACAAGCCACAAGCTTTGTGATACAAAGAGTGGTTAAATAAACGCTTAATCAATAGACAGCCCCTGATGAATCAAAAATGTTCATCAGGGGCTGTCCTCAGTAGATTCTCTGTAAATCAGGCTTGTTTCTGTATAGATTGTACGAAAATTTAAAGAAGGATTCTTTATTCTGGAAATTAACAGGTGTACGGCGCAAGAGCCCATCACCTGGCTGTGTATTTTAACCGTAGTCAGGGACGGCGACACGATTTCTGATTCAAGGGAACCGTCAAAGCCACATAGATAGACGTCCTGCGGAACGGAAATTCCCATATTTTTAAATACCTGCAGTGTGTCTATGGCAATAAAATCATTTGCACAGATGAAAACGTCTGGAAGGTTCTTAAGTTTCCCGATTTCCGCTGCTAAATATTCTCTGTATATTTTGTACCCAGGGTTTCTGGCACCCTCTTTGTTGCCGGTGATGCAGTATTCTTCCAGACAGGGCAGACCAGAAAGATACAGGGCATTTCTATAATTTATAAAACGCTCAAAAAAGGACTGGCAATGCATCGTCTCTCCTATGAAGCCGATTCTCTTTTTGCCTCTTCGAACCATTTCCCTGACAATACTGTGAATGCCATATTGGTTGTCCATATAGAGATGGTCTGCCTTTAACGGTGCATCAAAGCAATATACGGGAGAGTCCACAAAGAGGACAGGAATATCAAGTTCACAGAGCATAGAGCAGTAGTTCCTGTCAAACATCTCAACACAGATAATTCCGGCTAAGCGTTCCTTGTTAAAGGAAGTGGGAAGTTTCAGTTCTTTTGCCTCGTTTTCCTGAAGCCGGTACATGGCAAAACTGTAGCCCAGACGGAACAATTCACCCTGAAATTTGTCGAGCATGGAGGACGCAAAATGGGAACGGCCTATGAAATTGGAGGTAAGCAGGGCGATTTCTCCTTTTGCTGTCTCTGGCGTGAGAGCCGATTCTGGTTCGGGGAGATCGGAGATGCTCATATAGGAGAATTGCTTATAACCCATTTCGATTGCTTTTTTTAAGACTTTTTCTCTGGTGGCATCAGCGAGGATGCCGGTATTGTTGATGGCCTTGGATACGGTGTTCCGGGAAACGCCAAGTTCGTCGGCGATATCTTGGAGGGTAACACGGTCAGCCATGGTGTCTCACTTCCTTTTCTTATATAGTACTTTCGTAATAATCATTGTATTGGAGAATGTCATTAAGAAGAATAAGTACAGTTCTCCAGAAAGTTAGTTAATATAGTTTCCAAATCTTCTGTAAAATACTCTTGGCATGTCAGCTCCGCGCACACAGCCAGTTTGTCATGGACGGCAAAAGCTGACACACCGCGGACATATGGATTGCTTTCGTTTTGTAAGGTGTATGCTATCATCAAATATGTCTGACCGTTGCAGTCAACCTCTTTTTCGTCTGAAATCTCATAGCTGATTTTTCCCCTGTCAAGCCATGCATCCCTGTTCTCCTGCGCCTTTTCATGACTGGTGAATTCCCCCAATAGCAGATAGAGTTGGGCATCGTACAAATCCGCAGTATCGCCATCGCTGTTTTCATAGAGTTTCGCATCTCCGATTCTCCATGTCGCATAGTACAGTCCGTCGCCAGCAAGCGCTTCCTTGTAGTCGTAGAGGATTAGACTTTCGTTTGTATTGTTGACTTCAAGGTGTCTGCCGACTGCTAAATGCGGAGTGTTCTCAATCGGCTCCTTTTCCAGAAGGGAAGAGGTCAGCGAGCAGCCGGTAAGTATCAGTGTCATACACAGAAAGCTTAGAATATATTTTCTATTTAATATCATGATTGAACGCTCCTTTTTATTTGTTAGTGAGGGTATTCCATAAAGCACTGCATTGTTCCGCGTTGTCTGTCCGGGTATCGGTATAGAAGCAGCGTCTTCCGAGGTATAGCACGGAGAGCAGTTCCTGATTGCTTCCTGTTATACTTTGTCCAAATACGTTAATAGCGTAAGAACCCAGATCTAATTCGGAAAGCGCAGAGCAGTCTGACCATAAAATGACCTTGTCATCAGTGGATTGATCCGCCTTGTCAGGGCAGCTTCCGTCAGGGCAGGCAAGAAGCTGATGCGTCCGCTGGAAACTGTCAGGGTCGTCCATCAGGAAAAAATAGCTTTCGCAGTCTGAAATGTCGCCGATCAATGTAATTTCAGAAGCAGTACCATAATATGCTGCGTCGGTGTCCGTGCTCTGGCTATTATTGGCATACTGGTTAATCTGTACAATTACTTTTCCATCTCCATTGAAGTCCCCGGCTATAGATGCAAAGGCATTTTCCAGAGCAGTGATTGTATCCTGCGGGAGCTCTGTTTCGCCAACATATGCAACTTGCAGATCGGGAGAAGACTGCCAGAGTCCTAGAGCATTTCCAATTAAATCACAGACAATTCCGAACAGGATAACACCGCAGATCACATACCATTTATAGTAATACCACCAGTTTTTGCGTTTTTCTGATTTGCTGAGGTTCTTGTATTCTTCTGACTGTATGATATGGATCAGGTCTTCTGAATTTCCTGTTTTCTCCAGATCATCTATATTTCCAATGCGCATGCTCTATCACTCCCTGTACCTGTTTTCAGATGTGGTTCCACCGTATGCGTAAGTGACCGGGAGACAGACGAGCGGAGGAATTGCCGTCATATTTTCCCGCAAAAGCAGTTCAACGCACATTTCTGCTATTTCCGGCAGCGGCTGTACGATGGTAGAGCACACATATTCTTTGAATCCAAAATAGCGAATACCGTCAAAACCAATGACCTGCACATCTTCTGGGACACGCTGTCCAAGATGCTGTAATGTCTGAATCACGGAAAAGGCGAGACCGTCCGTCACACAGAAAATTCCGTCAAAGGACAGTTTTCCGTCATGAATATGCTCTATAAGAAATTCTTCGAATTCCGCATAAGATTCCCCGTCATTTAATATTTTCATCTCATACTGAAGTCCGCGGGAGAGACAGCCGTTTTCGAATCCGGCTTTTCGCTTGTTGGGTTCGTTGTTTAGGGAAGAACCAATCCGCAGAAAGGCGACATTCTTACAGCCAAAGTCAGCCAGTTTTTCAGCGGCAAGCTGTCCGCCGGCAAAATTGTCACTGGATACACATGGGATATTCGCACCCATAGAACGGTCAAAGGCAACAAAAGGTGTGTTTTCTTCTATGATCAGGTTCGGATTGTAGGTCAGGCCGATAATCCCGTCTACTTTATTTTGCTGCGCCATTGTAATATATTCCTGCTCCTGTGTCAGATCAAAGTCAGTACAGCAGAGCAGCATTCGGTATTTCCTTCTTAAAAGTGCAATATTGATATGATATGCAAGCGCAGAAAAAAAAGGTTCCACTGTGTTTGGGATCAATAATGCTACTGTATAAGTTTTGTTCGCTTTAAGACCCTGCGCATAGCTGTTAACCTGGTAGTTTAATTTCTGAATAGCGTTCTCCACACGAAGCTTATAAGAGTCGCCTACAGGCAGTCCGTTGACAACCTTGGACACTGTGCCGAGGGCAACACCGGCTTCGCGGGCGACATCTTTCATTGTAGGGGCAGAAGATTCCTTTTTGACATTCATATAAGTCCTCTTTCCTATATTGTTATAGTAGGAATGGTTGTCTGTCACAAATATGAAAAAAGTCATGAAAGTATTTGTGAAACGTTAAAAAGCAGTACACCATTTCCTTTATTCATATTCTAATTATAATTCATACATAATCATTTGTAAAGGGAATTTGGGACAATTTATTCATGAAACGTTTCGTGAACTTATTGTGAGTTTTGAGCATACAAAATATACAAACCAAGCTGTATAAAACAGCTAAAAGTATTAAAATAGCTAAGTAATTATATAAATTCTATTGACTTCATATAAAGAAAATGCTATTGTAACTATAGCAAGAAAAATAACGTTTCATGAAAATGCTAAAGAAATGTGAAATATTTCCCAATATATTTCATAATCAGAAACTGCTCGATTTCATGAAGAAGTAGCTTATCAATTTTGCTTGTTTACAAAAAGAAAGGAGAGAAAGTATGAGTAAAGACAAGTCAATTGCTGCAAACCCGGCAGTGATGCAGGGCGGTAAGTCACTGAAACGGCGGATCATCGATAACTGGCAGTTGTATGTGATGCTTCTGGTTCCCGTTGTATTAACGGTGATTTACAAGTACATTCCAATGTACGGTATCCAGATCGCATTTAGGGATTACAAAGCCAGCCGCGGTATGTTTGGAAGTGAATGGGTTGGGCTGGAATGGTTTGAGCGGTTCTTCACCGCGCCGACCTGCGGACGTATGATCAAGAATACGGTGCTGCTGAGTTTCTTCAGCCTGCTGTGGAGCTTTCCGATCCCGATTGTCCTGGCACTGATGCTGAATCAGCTGAGGTTCCAGCGTTTCAAGAGACTGACGCAGACCGTGCTCTATGCGCCGCACTTTATTTCTACCATGGTCATCTGTGGTATGATCCGTATTTTTTTAAGTCCTTCAGGTGGTCTGATCAACCTGATCGCAGGAACTTCCATTGATTTCCTGACAGAAGCTTCTGCGTTCCGCACGATCTACATAGCTTCCGGCATCTGGCAGGATGCAGGGTGGGGAGTCATCGTATACATGGCGACTCTGGCAAATGTAGATACCTCCCTCTATGAGGCGGCAAAGGTGGACGGTGCTTCTATGTTCCAGAGGATACTCCATATTGATATCCCGGAGCTGACTTCTATCATGGTGCTGAACCTTATTATGAGTGCCGGCGGCCTGATGAATGTAGGATTTGAGAAAGTATGGCTCTTACAGACAGATCTGAACAAGGCGACGAGTGATGTCATTGCCGTGTATGTTTACCAGCAAGGTATTGAAAATGCCAAGTATAGTTATTCTACGGCGGTTGGACTGTTTAATACAGCAGTCAATATCATTCTGTTGATCGTGGTCAACAAGATCGCCGGCAGGATATCTGAAGACACAAGTTTTGTATAGGAGGTGTGGTATGAGCGCAAAAACAAATTCCAATAAAGCAACGGGATTTTCCGAGAGAACAAGTGATGTTATCCTGGTTGCCATCTGTGCGGTTGCTCTGTTCATCGTTGCCTATCCGCTGTACTATATATTGATCGCATCGGTGTCAAATCCGTATGATGTATATGCAGGAAAGACATTCCTGTTTCCGAGTCAGTTTACTTTAGATGGCTACAAGGCAGTGTTTGCTGATTCCCGCATTGTGACAGGTTATGTAAACAGTATTAAGTACACCGTGATTGGTACAGTATTTTCAGTATTGATGCTGTATTTGTCAGCGTATCCCCTCAGTGTCAAGGATTTGCCGGGAAGAAAATTTCTGAGTATCTTCTTCATCTTCACCATGTATTTTGGGGGCGGACTGGTTCCTACTTACTTGGTTGTTAAGGATACTGGCCTGATGAACAGCATGTGGGCACTTTTCCTGCCGGGCGGCGTTGGTGTCGGCAATATGATCATTATGAGAAACTTCTTTGAGAACAGTATTCCCAAGGAAATGATCGAGGCAGCAGGAATTGACGGTGCGTCAAAGTGGACAACGTTCTACAAGATCGTAGTTCCCCTGAGCCGTTCGATTATGGCAGTTATGGTTGTGTTCAGCATGGTCGCATACTGGAACGACTGGTTTACGGCATTAATCTATCTGCCGGGTGAGGAGAAAGCTCCATTGCCTTTGATTTTGAGAAATATCCTGATCAAGAGTTCTGCAAGTGCAAGTCAGGCAAGTACGATATCTGGTGGTTACGCAGAACTGAATAAACTGACAGAGATGATCAAGTTTTCATCCATTATCGTGGCGGCGGCTCCGATGCTGGTAATCTATCCATTTGTACAGAAATATTTTGAAAAAGGCTTTATGGCTGGTGCAGTCAAAGGCTAGAAAAAACTAAGCACTTCTAAGGACATAGAGGACATGTCCTAAGAATTGCTAAGTTTTTAGAAGAACGCAAGAGCAGCGTTCTTCCTGGTTAGTTCTATATTTAAGGTTGCTGGTTGTATTTATTTAGAAAGGAAGGAAAATATTATGGGAAAGACAAAGTTATGGAAAAAAGCGGTTTCTTGTACCCTTGTTGCAGGTCTTGCGTTGTCAGCGACAGCATGCGGCGGCGGAAAAGAGGCGAGCACAGTGGAGCCTGGTGTTGCGAGCAATGATACTTCGCAGACAGATTTCACGGTTATGGGTGCCATGAGTGCGTTGAGTAAAGGCTATGACAGCAATGAAGTCCTGAATAAAATGCAGGAGAATGCAGGGATTAAGATTGAATGGAACTGCATGAGCGACTCTCTGGCAGAGCAAGTTAACATTAAGATTGCAGGTGACGATCTTCCAGACGCATTTATGGGTGTCGGATTCAACAATTATGATCTGACCAACTATGGCGAGGATGGTGTGTTTATTGACCTGACACCATATCTGACAGAAGAATATATGCCGAATCTAAGTAAGATTCTGGAGGAGAACCCCAATATCCGCAGTGCCATCACGATGAACAATGGCGGCATCTACGGACTTCCGGCAGGCGAGCAGATGGGAACTGCTGGTATCGGTGCAGAGAACGATTATAGTATTTATACAATTCCTCAGTTTTCCATGATCAATAAGGCATGGCTGGACGATTTGGGACTGGAGGTACCAAAGACACTGGATGAGCTTCATGATGCACTGAAGGCATTTAAAGATAATGATATGAGTGCAAAGTATTATGGAAATGATGCAGGCAGCACGATCCCTATGAGTACTGGTTTTGACCAGTGGTGCTGGGGACAGAACATCTTCTATGCTGGCTTTGGTTTTACAAACTGGCCGAATGATGTCTGCAATGATCTGGTTCTGCGCGATGACGGAAAGGTTGATTTCGTGTGTGCAACAGATGAATACCGTAACGCGCTTACTTATTTCCATGACTGGTATGCAGAGGGACTGATGGACATTGAAATGTTCAGCCAGTCTGACACGCAGCTCATTTCCAAATGTTCACAGGGCTATGTCGGTGTTGCGACATGGTGGTATATAGAGGAAGTGATGGGCGAGTATGCAAAGGATTATGTATTCCTCCCGATTCTTGACGGCCCTGACGGAACACACAATGTAACCGTGCGTACCGGAGGCGGCATTAACAGCGGAAATTTGAATATCACAAAAGACTGCAAGAGCCCGGCAAGTTTGCTCAAATTCTTTGACCAGTGGTATGATCCTGAGATCGTGATGCAGCTCCAGTATGGACCGATTGACACCTATTTCATCTCAAAAGACGACAATGGGGTATGGCTCAGCATTACAGATGAAGAAGCGCAATCAAAATTCGGCAAGAGTGCTGGTGAGTTAAAGGGTGAATGTGAAGTATATGGTCCGAAATTGATTCTCAGCGATTACTATAGTACAACATTTAAGATGGAAGACCGTGCAATTGAGCGTTTGACAGATTTGAATGATTATTGGATGACATATGTTGACAGCAGCGTTACTTATCCTGTAGACTGTGTATATACAAAGGAAGAGTTAGATACAATCGACAGATATAAGCCTGATTTTGAGAGCACTGTGTCAGAGCAGGAAGGACTGTGGATCAAAGAGGGCGGACCGACAGATGCTGAATGGGAAAGTTATCTTTCTACCCTGAAAGACAATTGTGGTATGGATAAACTGCAGGAGATCTACCAGGCAGCATATGACCGTTATGCAGCAGCAGGGGATGCAAAATAGGCTGAGTGATATAAAATAGAAGGCACATTTGACGAAACTGCCATGTGCATAGGGAGTCAATATCGGAGTGGAAATTGCAACTGCAACTGTATCTGCTCCGATATTGTTCTATAAAAAGATATATTGTTTGATCTGACAGTCAAATGTGCAGGCTGTCGGCAGAATAATTTGAAAAATCAGAGATTTTTCAAATGGCGGGTTTGTGCTGCGAACACAAATTCGCAGGTCAAGAAAGGAGTAGGATGATAGAGATGATGAGTCATATTTTGCGCGATGCACGAAAATATGAGGAGACAATGGAAAAACAGATTGACAAGGAAGCAAGACCGGATTTTCATCTGGCTGCACGTGTGGGGTGGATGAATGATCCCAATGGATTCTCGTATTATGATGGAAAATACCATATGTTTTATCAGTATCACCCATATGATTCCAATTGGGGACCGATGCACTGGGGGCATGCGGTCAGTGAAGATCTGCTGCACTGGGAATATCTGCCGGCGGCGCTGGCTCCGGATGAGCTTTATGATATGGATGGGTGTTTTTCGGGGAGTGCGATAACACTTCAGGATGGCAGACATCTGTTGATGTATACGGGGGTAGTGAAAGAACGCCGCAAAAAACAGGGGCTGGGCGAAGGGTTTCGTGAGGTGCAGACTCAGTGCCTTGCTGTGGGGGATGGTATCGATTATGAAAAGTATGAGATGAATCCTGTGCTGGACGAAAAGGATCTGCCGGAGGGCAGCAGCAGATTTGATTTCCGCGATCCTAAGATGTGGCAGAAAGAGGATGGTACATATTGCTGTGTAGTAGGTAACCGCCCGGCGGACGGCAGCGGACAGATTTTATTGTATACAAGTCCGAATGGCTTTCAGTGGAGCTTTAAGAGTATTCTGGCTTCTAATAATAAGCGTTTTGGAAAAATGTGGGAATGCCCGGATTTTTTCCAGCTTAATGGGAAATGGGTGCTGCTCACCAGCCCGCAGGATATGCTTCCACAGGACTTTGAGTATCACAACGGAAACGGGACACTATGTTTGATTGGTGATTTTGATGAAGAGAAAGGCACATTCCAAGAGCAGCATAACCAATCGATCGATTACGGTATTGATTTCTATGCACCACAGACTGTGCTCACACCGGATGGACGTCGTGTTATGATTGGATGGATGCAGAACTGGGATACCTGCCAGCAGCGGACGAAAGATGTACTATGGTTTGGTCAGATGAGTCTGCCCCGTGAATTGTCTATCAGGAATGGAAGGCTGTATCAGAAGCCAGTCCGGGAACTGGATGCGTTCCGCTCGAATAAAGTTGCTTATCAGGATGTCATTTTTTCAGAGACAATGGAACTGGAAGGAATCAAGGGACGCAGGGTGGATATTGAACTGACAATCCGTCCGGGGGATGCGCAGAATCTCTACCATAAGTTTGCACTTCGCTTTGCACAGAATGAGAAGTTCCAGACCTCCCTGAGCTTCCGGCCGAGGGAATCCATATTAAAGGTGGACAGAAAGCATTCTGGTTCCAGAAGGGCGATTATCCATCAGAGGCGCAGCAAGGTAAACAGCGTAAATGGAGAACTGAAATTGAGGATCATTTTAGACCGGTTCAGTGTAGAAGTTTTTGTGAATGACGGAGAACAGGTATTGAGCGCTATTCTATATACAGGACAGTCTGCAGACGGCATTTCCTTCTATGCGGACGGAATGGTGAATATGGATGTTACGAAATACGATTTGATTGTGTGAAAGGAAGTGCGCAGTTTTGGGTTTCAGAATGTGTTGTAAAAAACGGGGAATTTATCTGATTGCAGCTGTCTCAATGCTTGTTGTCCTGTGTACCGGATGCAAAGGAGAAGTCGCGGATTCGGACAATCTGCTTCTGCATCATGCATTTGATGAGAAAAGCGGCACTGAGGTCAGTGACAGCGCCGGTAAACTGCAGAATGCAGAAGTGCATTATATGTACAACAATGCAGCGTATATGGAGAATCAGGAACCTGGATGGAGGGATGCTGGTGTGGAAGGCGGTTCACTACTGTTTGACGGGTGTTCCACTTACATTGATTACAGTGCAGATGATCTCTGTATCGCAGGGGATTCCTTTTCAGTCAGCGTATGGGTTGCACCAAGGGCTTTTGAGTGGGACGATCCAAATGCCGCAGAGAATGGAACGGAGCATTTGACCGCAATAGTCAGCCAGTATGACAAAAACAAGAAGCAGGGAATACTATTGGGATATCAGCGCTTTGGAAGGCTGTGTTTCCAGGTTGGAACAGGAGAGGACTGGCTCACACTCTGGGGTGATGGCAATCATCTTGAAAAGTACCAGTGGAATCTGGTAACGGCGACATTTGATGGCAGTAAAGGGGAAATGAATCTGTACTTAAATGGAGCGAAAATAGGTTCAAAGGAAGTAGCGCCTGGAACGGCGATCAGCCCTGCAGACAGGAAAAAATTTCTGGTTGGCAAAAACTCTGATGCAGAGCAGATTGCGGCAGGAACGTACAATATGTTCTGCGGTTTGATGGACGAACTCAAGATATATTCAAGTGTGTTGGCGGAAGAGGAAATTGCCATCAGTGAGATCCCGGAAATCGCCTTTGAAGATATCTGGATGGAGAATATTTTGACACAGGATATTTACAAGACACAATACCATGGCGGTCCATATCAGCATTGGATGAATGAGCCTCATGCACCACTGTACTATAATGGCATGTATCATCTGTTTTATCAGAATAATATGGTAGGAACCTACTGGAGGAATATCTGCTGGGGACATCTGGTGAGCGAGGATATGGTGCACTGGACGCCGGTCAAGGAAGCTATTACGCCGACAGAAAACTCAGTTGTACCGGATGGTGTGTGGTCCGGGGGCGCAGCGATGGATGTCAATGGTGTTCCCATACTGTTCTTCACAGCGGGAAATGACAGTTATGCAAAGGACGGACTGATCTCGAACCAGAATATCGGTGCGGCATATCCGGCAGATCTTTCAGACCTATATCTGACAAACTGGATTATCTGTGATGAGCTTGCCATACAACAGGTAGAAGGACAGGGAAGGGCTGGTGAGTTCCGTGACTCCCATATCTGGAAAGAGGGAGATATCTGGTGCATGCTCGTGTGTACAGGCAGCATGGAATCAGAGGGCGGAAGCGCTGTTTTATATGAGACAGAGACGTTAGAAGTAAAGCCGGACGGTACAATCGATATGGACTGGAAGTACATGGGACCTGTCTATGAGATGGAAAACCAGCCGATGACCTATGGAACAAGCTGGGAGCTGCCGATTCTTCTACCGCTCACAAATGAAGCGGGAACTATGACAAAATATATTTTTATGATTTCACCGGCACCTGCTGGTCTTGCTGACAATAAGGCATACTATTTTATAGGTGACTTTGATGTGGAGACTGGAAAATTTACACCAGATGAAAGCTTTGAGAATAAACCAGCATTGCTGGATTATGGATGCAATGTATTTACAGGTCCAAGTGTATTTTTTGACCCGCAGAGCGGTGATGCGTGCGTGTTCAGTATTATGCAGGACCAGAGGACAGGAGCAGAAGAAGGCGCAGCAGGATGGGCACATTGTGTAGGACTGACAAGAAAAATCTGGCTGAACGATGCGGGAACGGATGTAAAGATGAGCCCGATTGATACACTGCATACATTGGAAGGCGATGTTCTGGCAGAGGGAGAAAACCTTACACTTGAACAGGCAAATGATGCACTGGCAAATGTGAAAGGTGATTTGTTATACATAAGGGCAACATTCACCACAAATGGTGCAAAGGAATTTGGCATTCAGTTAAAATCAGATGGAGATGCAGACATGACTTCTTATACATATAGTGTTGAGAATAGCACGATTTCCGGCGATACGAGGAATAAGGGAGGCACAGCTTCAATAAATCATGTTTCAGGACCTCTTATGTTGGAGGACGGCAAGCTTGTCATGGAAATCTATATTGACAGATCCCTGGTGGAAGCCTTTTTCAATGATACAAAGTCCATTTCGATGCGCTCTTACAGTGATTATGATTCGCAGGGAATACAATTGTTTGCGGATGGTGATATTTTAGTTGATAATCTGTATGTAACTGATGTACAATCAATATATAGTAAAGAGTAAACAGAGAACAGCATCGGAAGGGTAGATGCGGAACTCTTAATAAGGAGGGAACATGAAATGGAGAAATATGACGTAGTGGCTTTGGGCGAACTGTTGATTGATTTTACGGAAAATGGGGTGAGCGGTCAGGGAAATCCCCTGTTTGAGGCAAATCCCGGCGGCGCGCCCTGCAATGTGCTGGCAATGCTGTCAAAGTTGGGAGACAATACTGCCTTTATCGGAAAGGTTGGAAAGGATTTCTTTGGGGAGCAGTTAAAGAGTGCGATCACAGAGGTCGGCATTAACGCAGACAATCTGTATATGGACGAGGAGGTTCATACAACACTTGCCCTAGTGCACACGTATCCCGACGGTGACAGAGATTTTTCTTTTTATCGGAATCCCGGTGCGGATATGATGCTGCGGGAAGAGGAACTCAATGAAGATTTATTGAAAAACACGAAGATTTTTCACTTTGGAACGCTTTCCATGACAGATGAAGGCGTGAGAGGTGCAACCAAAAAAGCGATTGAGATTGCAAAGGAAAGCGGTGCAGTGATCTCCTTTGATCCGAATTTGCGCCCACCCCTCTGGAAGTCGTTAGATGATGCGAAGGAACAGACTGCCTATGGGCTTTCCAAATGCGATATATTAAAAATATCTGACAATGAGATTCAGTGGTTTACCGGAGAGGAGGATTTTGATGCCGGTATCCGCAAATTGAAGGAGCAGTACGATATTCCGCTGATCATGCTCTCCATGGGAAAAGAGGGGAGCCGTGCGTATTATAAGGATCTGCGCGTGCAGGTTGCTCCATTTTTGCAGGAGAATACGATTGAGACGACGGGGGCAGGGGATACTTTCGGTGCGTGCTGCCTGCACCATGTGCTGGAGTACGGACTGGAAAATTTTGATGAGCAAAAACTGACGCAGATGCTGACCTTTGCCAATGCGGCGGCATCGATTGTCACGACAAGAAAAGGCGCGCTGCGCGTGATGCCTGCGAGGGAGGAAGTGGAGGCGCTGACCAATAAGCCGTGATGTTCTTATAGAAAATATTTAAGGAGTGCGCTTGCAATGCGCACTCCTTTTTCCTCTAATGCAGGTATTTGTGATACGTTATTCGTGCAGTTTACTGCCCTCACGCCCTGTCTGCAGGGCGGTATTGCAGGTTTCGTTCAGTGCCTTGGCGCATTCCTGGGGAGTGATGGTTCCTGAGAGCAGCTCATGGATGTTTGGCCAGAATACACTGCGCACGGAGGTGTCATTCCCCTGCCAGTTCGGGCTGTTGTTCATGAAATCAACCACATGCGTTGCATTTGACACAAATGCATCCAGCAT